>NZ_CP172404.1:2961666-3302500 GCF_048213115.1 Niveibacterium terrae
AATCCGAATCGCGGCCCGTGGCAGCGAAGCCCGGCGAGCGGTCGAAGCGCTGCTCGAAACGATCCAGTCCCTGTCCGCCGACGAGCGCGCCGATGCCGAACGGGCCCGCCGCAACGCGCTCGCCTCGCGCCGCGAAGCCCCTGAATGGACTCCGGCCGGCGAAGCGCAGACGCTCTACGGCCTGCCGGCGAGTCCGGGACTGGCGACCGGCATCCTGGTCCACCACGCCGGTCACCGCTTCGACGTCGAGGATCAGCCCGGAGATGTGGTCCGCGACGGCGAGGCGTTGGAGGCTGCGGTGCTCGCGGTCGCCGCCGAGCTCGAAAAACTGGAGGCCGAAACGAAGGTCCGCCTCGGCGCGTCCGAAGCGGCGATCTTCGCCGCCCACCGCGAACTGCTCGCCGACGCCGACCTGCTGCGCCAGGCGGTCGTGACGATCCTGCACGGACACGGCCCGGCCTGGGCCTGGAAGAAGACGCTGGGCACCCGCATCGAGGCGCTGCAAAAGCTCAAGGATCCTCTGCTCGCGGCCCGCGCGACCGACCTGCGCGATGTCGGCGATCGGGTGCTCGCGAAGCTGCTCGGCGTCGAGCGCCAGCAGCTGGTGCTCACTGCGCCGAGCATTCTGGTCGCCGAGGATCTGACTCCGTCCGACACGCTGCAGCTGGACATGCGCTATGTCGCCGCGCTCGCGATCAGCGGCGGAGGCCCGACCTCGCATACGGCAATCCTGGCCCGGACCCTGGGCCTGCCCGCCGTCGTCGCGGCCGGAACGGCGCTGCTCGCCGCGCCCGCCGGAAGGCCCGCAGTCGTCGACGGCAGCGTCGGCGCAGTCTATCTCGACGTGTCGGCGAACGACCTCAATGGCGCCGAGGCGGTCATCGCCAAACAGCATGCGGCGCGCGAAGCGCTGCGCGAGAGCCGCCATCTTCCGGCGACGACGCTGGACGGTCACACGGTCGAAATCGCTGCGAACGTCGCGAACGCAGCCCAGGCCGCGTCGGCGATCGAAGCCGGAGCCGAAGGCGTCGGCCTGATGCGCACCGAGTTCCTGTTCCTCGAACGCGACAGCGCGCCGGGCGAGGAGGAGCAGTACCGTGTCTATCGCGAGATGGCCGAGACGATGGCCGGGCGCACGCTGATCATCCGCACGCTGGACATCGGCGGCGACAAGCAGGTGCCCTATCTGAACCTGCCCCACGAGGAAAACCCCTTCCTCGGCGTACGCGGAGCCCGCCTGCTGCTGACCCGCCAGGATCTGCTCTACACTCAGCTGCGCGCGCTCTACCGCGCCGCCGCCCACGGTCCGATCAAGATCATGTTCCCGATGGTGACCCACATCGCCGAGATCGAAGCGCTGCGCGAGCACTGCGAACGGGCACGCGAGCAGGTCGGCGGTCCGAAGCTTGCAATCGGCATCATGGTCGAAGTGCCTGCTGTCGCGGTGATGGCGGACCGCTTCGCCCCGCTGGTCGATTTCTTCTCGGTCGGCACCAACGATCTGACGCAATACACGCTGGCAGTCGATCGCCAGCACCCGGAACTGGCGGCTCAGGCCGACAGCCTCCACCCGGCCGTGCTCGGACTGATCGCGAACACCGTCGCGGCGGCGAAGAAATACGGCACCTGGGTGGGCGTCTGCGGTGGTCTCGCCGGAGATCCGCTCGGCGCCCGGATCCTGACCGGTCTCGGTGTCGATGAGCTGTCGATGAGCGCTCAGGACGTCGCGGCGGTCAAGGCCGAGCTGCGCAAGACCTCTTTTGCCGAGATCCAGGCGCTGGCGCGCCGCGCGCTCGCCGCCCGCAATGCTGACGAGGTGCGCTCACTATGAACACGCCCTCCTCCATCCAGGCCGTCACGGTCGCGCTGAACCCGGCGCTGGATCAGACGATAGAAGTCGAGCGGCTCAGCGTCGGCGAAGTCAATCGCGCATTGAAGATGCAGGTCGATGTCGGCGGCAAAGGCATCAACGTCGCGTCCTGCCTCGCTGATTTCGGAATCCGCACCGCGGTGACCGGGCTGCTCGGGCGCGAGAATGCCGCGCCCTTCGAAGCGCTGTTCCTGGCCAAGAGCATCGCCAACCAGTGCTTCTATCTGGACGGCCAGACCCGGATCAACACCAAGCTCGTCGACCGCGCGAGCGGCGAGACGACCGACATCAACCTGCCCGGCCCGGCGTTGTCCGCCGACGCGATCGAAGCCCAGCTCGAACGGCTGATGACCCGGCTCGACGGCCTCGCCGATCAGGCCCTGTGGGTCGTGCTCGCCGGCAGCCTGCCCCCGCACTGGCCCGCCGACACCTATCGGCGACTGATCGATCACCTGCACCGGCGCGGCGCACAGGTCGCGCTCGACGCAAGCGGGGCCGCTCTGGCCTCGGCCATCGCCGCCGGCCCCGACATCGCCAAACCGAACCGCGATGAGCTCGCCGAACTGATCGGTCGCCCGCTTTCGAACCCGACCGAAGTGATGGAAGCCGCGCGCGAGCTGCTCGCCCGCACCCCCGGTTTGCGCCAGCTGGTCGTCTCGATGGGCGCGGACGGCGCGCTCTTCATCAGCCGTGAAGAGAGCTGGCTCGCGCATCCGGCCAAGGTCGAGCTGATCTCGACGGTCGGCGCCGGCGATGCGATGGTGGCCGGCATCATCGCCGCCCGGATCGGCGAACTCTCGCTCGCCGATTCCGCGAAGCTCGCAACCGCGTTCTCGGCCGCCAAGCTCGCCCGGCTCGGCCCTCACCTGCCCGCCGTCCAAGAAGTCCTGAGTCTGGCCCAGCACGTCTCGCTGAGCCCGATCGCCTGAGCCCGGAATACAACAGACACACGAGGAGGAGACCCACAATGTCAAGCATCGTCGCAGTGACCGCCTGCCCGACAGGGATAGCGCACACCTTCATGGCCGCCGAGGCTCTGGAGCAGGCTGCAGGGCGCACAGGCCACAGCATCAAGGTTGAAACCCAGGGTTCGGTCGGCACCCGGGGCGAGCTCTCCGCGGCGGACATCGCTGCGGCCGATCTCGTCATCATCGCCGCCGACACCCAGGTGGACAAGAGCCGCTTCGCCGGCAAGAAGATCTTCGAGAGCGGCACCGAAGCGGCGATCCGCGACGCCGAAGCGCTGATCGCCAAGGCGCTGGCTCAGCCCGCGGCAGCGGCGGCAGCTCCTGCCCGTTCCGATCTTCCACGCATCGTCGCGATCACCTCCTGCCCGACCGGAATCGCCCACACCTTCATGGCCGCCGAAGGCTTGGAGAGCGGCGCGAAGTCCCAGTCGATCTCGATCAAGGTCGAAACCCAGGGCTCAGTCGGCGCGCAGAACGCACTGACCGCCGCCGAGATCGCCAACGCCGAGATCGTGCTGATCGCCGCCGACACCAAGGTCGACAAGACCCGCTTCGCCGGCAAGAAGATCTATGAGACCAACACCAAGGCCGCGATCGGCGACGGTGCGGGTGTCGTCAAAACGGCTCTGGCCCAGGCTGCGGTTCAGGCCGTGGCGGGCGGCGACTACGTCGATGAGGTCAAGAACGCAAAAGCTCAGCAGAGCGCGACGCGCACCGGCGTCTATAAGCACCTGATGACCGGCGTGTCCTTCATGATCCCCTTCGTCGTCGCCGGGGGGCTGCTGATCGCGCTGGGCTTCGCGCTCGGCGGCATCTACGTCTTCGAGGATGCGAACAAGGGCACCCTGGGCTGGACGCTCTTCACGATCGGCGCGAAGAACGGCTTCACGCTGATGGTGCCTATCCTCGCCGGCTATATCGCCCACTCGATCGCTGACCGCCCCGGCCTCGCGCCAGGCATGATCGGCGGCATGATCGCCGCGGCGATCGGTTCGGGCTTCCTCGGCGGCATCGCCGCGGGCTTCCTGGCCGGCTACTCGGTCAAATGGATGAACGATCACATCCAGCTCGGCCGCAACCTCGACGGTCTGAAGCCGGTGCTGATACTGCCGCTGCTCGGCACCGCGATCGTCGGTCTGCTGATGTTCTACGTCGTCGGCGAACCGGTCGCGATCGCTCTGGCTGCGATCACCGGCTGGCTCAAGGGCCTGCAGGGCTCCAGCGCGGTCTTCCTGGGTCTGCTGCTCGGTTCGATGATGGCCTTCGACATGGGCGGTCCGGTCAATAAAGCCGCCTACGCGTTTGCGACCGGCCTGATCGCAAGCGAAGTCTATGCGCCGATGGCCGCGGTGATGGCCGCCGGCATGACGCCGCCTCTGGCGATCGCGCTGGCGACCGTGCTGTTCAAGAACCGCTTCACGCTCGATGAACGCGAAGCCGGCAAGGCCACTGCGGTGCTGGGCATTGCCTTCATCACCGAAGGCGCGATCCCGTTCGCGGCGAAGGACCCGCTGCGCGTGATCCCGTCGCTGATGATCGGCTCGGCGACCGCCGGCGCGCTGTCGATGATCTTCGGCTGCACGCTGCGCGTGCCGCACGGCGGAGTCTTCGTGCTGCCGATCCCGAACGCGGTCGGCAACCTCGGTGGCTATCTGGTCGCAATCCTTGCCGGCACCGTGATCAGCGCAATCGCGCTGGGCGTGCTGAAGCGCCCGGTCGCCGGTCTGGCTGCCGCCAAGGCCTGACTCCCGCCCCCGTCCCCGGGGGCCCTTCCCTGACCAAGCAATCCAGACGCCCTTCCCGCTCCGGCGGGAAGGCGCGGAGGGCGAGCTTCGCCCAAAACCCGGCCAAAGAGCCACTCGCCCCAACGGGCATTCACATCACAGGAGACTTCCATGCGTATCACTCGTCTTGCCGCTGCCCTGCTGCCGCTGATGCTCAGCCCCGCCGCCTTCGCCCGCGACTTCGTGCTGACCGACACCAGCGCCGGCATCGAACAGGCCAACTGGACAACGAGCAGCGCCAAGCTCGGCATCAAGTCGGCTACGCCTTTCTCGATCACGAAGACCACGCTGCACGGCGGCCGCCAGGAAGGCAGCACGCTGATCACAATCGACACCGGAAACCTGAAGCTGCAGCTGATCCCGACCCGCGGCATGGGCCTCTACCGCGCCAGCTCGGGCGACGTGACACTGGGCTGGAACTCGCCGGTCGACGAAATCGTCCATCCTTCCTTCATCAACCTCGAACAGCGCGGTGGCCTGGGCTGGCTGGACGGCTTCAACGAGCTGATGGTCCGCTGCGGCTATGAGTGGACCGGCCACCCGGGCACCGAAAACGGCCGCCTGATGAGCTTGCACGGCCGAGCACAGAACATCCCGGCCTCCAAGGTCGTCGTTAGCGTCGAGGAGAAGGCGCCCTACCGGATCACGGTCAAGGGTCTGGTCAAGGAAAAGACCTTCAAGTTCAGCGACCTGGAGACCTGGGCCGGCGTCAGCGTCGTCCCCGGCGAGAAAACCTTCCGCGTCCACGACGAGCTGACCAACAAGTCCGACTACGAGCGCGATTACCAGATCATCTACCACTCGAACTTCGGCGCACCGATCCTCGAAGGCGGCGCGCACTTCTCGGCTGCGATCGAGGAAATCTCGCCCTTCAACGACTACGCGAAGAAGGGGCTCGCCGACTGGCCGACCTATCTGCCGGCGACCCCGGGCTATGACGAGATGGTCTTCAACATCAAGCCCTATGCCGACGCCGACGGCAAGACTCTGGCGATGCTCAGCAACAAGGCCGGCGATCGCGGCGTCGCGGTCGGCTTCAACGTCCAGCAGCTGCCGGTGCTGACGCTGTGGAAGAACACCGACAGCGTCAAGCAGGGCTATGTGACCGGCATCGAACCGGGCACGAGCTACGCCTATCCGCGGCAGATCGAACGGGCCCAGGGACGCATCGCCAAGCTCGCCCCGGGAGCGACCCAGCGCTTTGACCTCGAATACCGGATCCTGGGCAGCGCCGCGGACGTCCGCGCCGCTCAATCCGGAATCGATGCGATCCAGGCCGGACGCGAAGTCAGGCTGAACGAAACGCCGATGGCCAAGGAATAAGTCGGCGCAACACCGGGATCACCCGTTGGGCCGGAGGCTGGCGCCAAGCGCTAGTCTCCGGCTTTTTTGCTTCCTGACAAAGCCGGCCCGCTCTTCGGCATGAGTTCCTCGCTGAAAAACCCGCATTCATCCGCGGGTGAGCATTTGACCTTCTCTCTTACTCGGCCCCAGGGAAACCCAGCTGGCGCAAGGCTTCGAAGACGACCAACGCGACCGTGTTCGACAGGTTCATGCTGCGGTTCGAAGCCTGCATCGGGATCCTGAGCCGCTGTCCGGGCGGGAAGCTATCGCGCAGTTCGGGCGCGAGACCGCGCGTCTCGGCGCCGAACACGAACACATCGTCGGCGCGGAAGGCCACCGTGTCGTAGCGCACCGTGCCGTGCGTCGTCAGCGCGAACATCCGGCGCCCGGCCAGCGCCGCGCAACAGCTCGCCCAGTCCGGGTGCACGGTCAGCCGTGCAAGGTCGTGATAGTCGAGTCCGGCGCGACGCAGCGCCTTCTCTTCCAGGTTGAAACCGAGCGGTTCGACGAGGTGAAGGTGGGCGCCGGAATTCGCGGCGAGACGGATGATGTTGCCGGTGTTGCCGGGAATCTCCGGTTCAACGAGAACGATGTCGGGCATGAAAATTCAATCCTGAAACTGGGTGCGCAGGCGCTCGATGAAGGCCACGGCTTCGCGCGATCCCTCCTCGGACGCCCAGGGCGCGAACTCGACGTCTTCGGCGCCCCGCCAGGGGCCGTTTTTGACTTCGAAGAAAACACTGCCATCCTCGAGCGCGACAAGGCCGTGCCAGACTCCGGCCGGAAAATGAAACCCGAAGGCATCGCCCCCGGCGCTCAACAGCGCCGCCTCAAAGACCTCGCCATCGCCGCCAAAGACGAGGGCGAGGAAGCGGCCGCGCACCGCGATCAGCGTCTCATCCTTGTCCGGGTGGCGATGCGGGCGCACATAGCTCGCCTTCTGCATCGCCGAGAAGAAACGCTGGACCGGCTCTTCGGGTGAGCGATGCAACACCCGCGCGCTGCGCAGCCGCGCATCAAGGCGAGCCGCGGCAAGCGCCGGGGCGAGCCAGGCACCATCCAGCCGCTGCGCGGCTTCGCATCGATCAGGCATAGAGAATCTCGACCTGCTCGGGCGGGAGCCAGTCGCGCAGCCCTTCGAGCAAGGGTTCTTCGAGCCTGACCCGCCAAGTGCCGCCGAGCGGCAGATCGGCCCGGGCCTTCGCGGTCTTGTAGTCGATCCGGACCGGACAACCGTAGCCGACTTCGGGATCTGCCCGATAAGCGCCGAGCAGGCCCTGCAGTTGCTCAGCGACCGGGCGCGCGCCCTGCTCGGCGATCAACGTCTCATCCATCCTCAGCACCAGAGCCCGCGCATAGCGGGCCCGCGCCTCGCCAAGCGTCATCAGGCTCTCGGCGACGATCCTGAGGCCGCCCGAGAAGTCGTCATGGCTGACCTTCGCTTCGACGATCAGCACTTCGTCGATGACGATCTTGTCCTTGTTCGCTTCGAGCACTTCCGAGAACACCGCGACTTCGTGCTGGGCCGTCCCGTCGTCGAGCTGGACGAACATCATCTTGCCGCGGTTGCCGATCTTGGTGCGGACTCCGGCGACGATGCCGGCGAAGTTCTGCGGTTCGCGGCGCGGCTCCAGGCGCGAGAGCGGCGTGCGGATGAAGCGCCCGACCTCGGCCTTGAAAGCGTGATAGGGGTGGCCGGACAGGAAGAAGCCGATCGCGGTCTTCTCCTCCTTGAGCTGCTGCCGCTCGCCCCAGCGCTTGACTTCGACCATCTGCGGCATCTGCTCGGCCGCCATGTCCGGGGCATCGAAAAGACCGCCCTGCCCGGCGTGGGACGCTTCCTGCTCGGCCCAGTCCATCGCGATACCGACACTCGCGATCAGCCGGGCGCGGTGATCGTCCAGGCTGTCGAAGGCGCCGGCGCGGATCAGCGCTTCGACCGAGCGGCGATTGACCGCGCGGCGGTCGATGCGTTTGCAGAAGTCGAACAGATCCTTGAACGGGCCGTCGGCCGAACGGGCCGCGAGGATGGAACGGACCGCCGGCTCGCCGACGCCTTTGACGCCGCCCAGGCCATAGCGGATCGTCTTCGCATCGGTCGGCTCGAACTTGTACTCCGACGCATTGATGTCCGGCGGCAAAATCGCGACGCGGTTCGCGAGCGTGTCTTCGAAGAAGATCTTGACCGTGTCGGTGTTGTCCATGTCCACCGACATCGTCGCGGCCATGAAGGCCGCGCAGTGGTGAACCTTCAGCCAGGCCGTGTGGTAGGTGACCACCGCATAGGCCGCCGTGTGCGACTTGTTGAAGCCGTACTCGGCGAACTTGGTCATCAGGTCGAAGAGGTGCTCGGCCAGTGCCGGGTCGTAGCCCTTCTTCTTCGCACCCTCAGCGATCGTGCTGCGGTGCTTGTCCATCTCCTCCTTCTTCTTCTTGCCCATCGCCCGGCGCAGCATGTCCGCCCCACCGAGGGTGTATCCCCCGATGATCTGCGAGATCTGCATCACCTGTTCCTGATAGACGATGACGCCATAGGTCGGCGACAGACAGGCTTCGAGGTCGGGGTGGAAGTAGTCGATCTCCTGCTCGCCCTTCTTGCGCAGGATGAAGTCATCCACCATGCCCGAGCCCAGAGGCCCCGGCCGGTAGAGCGCGAGCACAGCGATGATGTCTTCGAAGCGGTCGGGAGCGAGCTTGGTCAGCAGCTTCTTCATGCCCTCCGATTCAAGCTGGAAGATCGCGGTCGTGTTCGCGTCCTTCAGGATCTGGTAGGCCGCCGGGTCCTCGAAGCCCAGACTCATCAGATCGACGCGCTCGCCGGTCAGCCGCTCCACATAGTCCAGCGCCAGCTTGATGATGGTCAGGTTGCGCAGACCCAGGAAGTCGAACTTGACGAGGCCGACCGCCTCGACGTCGCCCTTGTCGAACTGCGAGACCGGCACCGCATCGTCGCCGTCGGCGAGATAGAGCGGGCAGTAATCGGTCAGCTTGCCCGGCGCGATCACGACGCCCCCGGCGTGCATGCCGACGCCGCGGGTCATGCCTTCGAGCGGCAGCGCGAGCTCCCACAGCTCGGTGATCGACTCGCCATCGCCCGGATCGGCCATCATCTCGCCGATCGCCGGCTCCTGCTCCTTCGCTTCGACGAGGCCCAGAGGCTTGTTCTGGACGACCGGGATCAGCTTCGAGAGCCGGTCGCACAGACCATAAGGCAGGTCGAGCACGCGGCCGACGTCGCGGACGACGGCCTTCGAGGCCATCGTGCCGAAGGTCGCGATCTGGCTCACCGCATCGCGACCGTAGCGCTCGCGGACATACTCGATCACGCGATAGCGGTTGTCCTGACAGAAGTCGACGTCGAAGTCGGGCATCGACACGCGCTCGGGGTTCAGGAAGCGTTCGAACAGCAGCGCATAGGCGGTCGGATCGAGGTCGGTGATCTTCAGCGAATAGGCGACCAGCGAGCCGGCACCGGAGCCGCGGCCCGGCCCCACCGGCACGTCGTTGTTCTTGGCCCACTGGATGAAGTCCGCAACGATCAGGAAGTAACCCGGGAAGCCCATCTGGACGATCGTGTCGGTCTCGAACTTGAGCCGCTCGTAATAGCGGGGCTTTTCCTTCTCGCGGACTTCCGGATCCGGATAGAGGTGGGCGAGCCGCTCCTCCAGCCCCTTCGTCGCCTCGTCGATCAGGAAGTCGTCCAGCGTCATGCCTTCGGGCGTCGGGAACTGCGGCAGGAAGTTCTTGCCCAGCACGATGCTCAGCGAGCAGCGACGCGCGATCTCGACCGAGTTCTCGAGCGCCTCGGGCAGATCGGCGAAGAGTTCGACCATCTCGGCCTGGCTCTTGAAGTACTGCTCCTCGGTGAAGTCCTTCGGGCGGCGCTTGTCGGACAGCACATAGCCCTTGGCGATGCAGACGCGCGCCTCGTGCGCCTTGAAGTCCTCGCGGTGGAGAAACTGGATCGGGTGGGTCGCGACGACCGGCAGCGCGAGCTCGTTGGCAAGCGTCACCGCCTCGCGGATATAGGTCTCGGTGCCGGGGTGACCGGCGCGCTGCACTTCGATGTAGAAGCTGTCCGGAAAGCGCTCCGCCCAGTCGGCGGCGAGCCGGCGCGCCGAATCGCCGTTGCCGGCCGCGAGCGCGGCGCCGATGTCGCCGAGCTGGGCGCCGGACAGGCAGATCAGCCCGGAAACCTGCTCGGGCGCGAGCCACTCGCGCCGGACCTCGGCGCGACCGCGATGCTTGTTCTCGAGGAAGGAGCGGGTCAGGATCTCGCAGAGCTGGCCATAGCCCTCGCGGTGCTTGCAGATCAGCATCAGCCGGTGCGGCTTGTCCCGCTCCGCGTCGTTGGTGATCCAGACGTCGGCGCCGCAGATCGGCTTGACGCCCGCGCCCCGGCCGCCCTTGTAGTGCTTCAACAGGCCGAAGATGTTGGCGAGGTCGGAAATACCCAGCGCCGGCATGTTGTCGGCGGCGGCCGCGTCTATCGCGTCATCGACCCGGACGATCCCGTCCTCGATCGAAAATTCGGTGTGCATGCGCAGGTGCACATAGCGCGGCGCATGCGAAGGGAAGCTCGTTTCACTCATGGACGGATTTTACCGGTCCCGGAGCGCTTGCGCAGACATCACGCGAAAACCCACTTCTGTTCCACGAAAGATCGATTTTGACTTTGCCCTGACTCTGGGTTTCTCTGCTGCTCAGCGAGAACGGCGCGTTTCGACGCGTCAGGCTGGTCAAGCCACGCCTTCGCCGTTATGCTTTCGGCAAGTCCACGCCCGGCCAGGAACACAGCCCGGACGCGTTTGATCCCCAGCCGAAAACGATACGCGATGCCCCCCAAACGCAGCCATGCCCTCGTCGTCACCCGCAACCTGCCACCTCTGGTCGGTGGCATGGAAAGGCTGATCTGGCACATCGTCGAAGCGATCGCCGGGACGCACGAAGTCCATGTCGTCGGCCCGGAAGGCTCAGCAAAGCGGCTGCCAGAGGGCGTCACCGCGAGCGAAGTCCCGCTCAAACCCATGCCCCTCTTCCTGCTCCGCGCTGCCTGGGCCTCTCTCGTCTCGGCCCTTCGCCTGCGACCGACCTTCGTGCTCGCCGGCAGCGGCCTGACCGCCCCGATCGTCTGGCTCGCAGCCCGACTCTCGGGCGCGCGCGCCATCGTCTATCTGCATGGGCTGGACGTCGAGACCCGGCACTGGCTCTACCGGCTCCTCTGGCGGCCCCTGTTCCGGCGTTTCGACCTTGTCATTGTCAACAGCCATTTCACACGAGATCTCGCCCTCGAAGCCAAGGTTCCCGCCGAACGGATCCGCATCATCCACCCCGGGGTCGAGCTTCCCGAGATCAGCAAGAAGGCGGAGGCCCGCGATGCGTTCAGAAGTCACTTCGGGCTTGGAGAAGCACCGTTGATGCTCTACGTCGGGCGGATCACCCCACGCAAGGGACTGACGAAGTTCGTCGATGACATCCTCCCGCGAGTACTCAACGCGCGACCTGATGCAAAGCTGGCCGTCATCGGGGATGAGCCTCATGGCGCGCTGCTCAAAGCAGCCCACGGAGAAAGAAGCCGAGCCGAAGAAGCGCTCGCGAACCGAAAGATCTCGTCGAGCGTCACCTTCCTCGGAGAGCTGGCTCAGAACGATCCCGTTCTGACGGAAGCCTATTTCTCCTCAGAGGTAATGATTTTTCCGGTCCAAGATAGACCCGGCGACAACGAAGGCTTCGGCATGGTCGCGATCGAGGCAGCCGCCCACGGCCTGCCCACCGTCGCCTTCGCTGTCGGCGGGGTTCCCGACGCGGTGAGCGAGGGAATCTCGGGGAAGCTCATTCCCTCTGGAGACAATGACGCATTTTCCGATGCCGTAATCGGTTATCTGGTCAAACCCAACGATTTGAAATCGAGACCTTTCGCCGAAAAGTTCAGTTGGACGGAATTCAAAATCAAGCTAGACAGAGAACTCAAATCCATCTGATCTACTCCGCTACTAAATTCAAAATCGCTCCTCTGCACACCGAGCTAGAATTGCAGCCATCCCATCCCCTCTCCTACCGTCCGGAAATAGACGGGCTGCGCGCGATCGCCGTTCTCTCGGTCGTCCTCTATCACGCAGGCCAGGGCCCCGCCTCCGGCTTTGTCGGCGTCGACATGTTTTTCGTAATCTCGGGCTATCTGATCACATCGCTGATCCATCGGGAGTCGCGGGAGACAGGAAAGATTGATCTGTTCGCCTTCTATGCGCGACGCGTCAAGCGCATCCTCCCTGCATTACTGTTTGTACTGCTCGTGACGGTCGCCACCTCGATGATCGTTTTGTCTCCCTATGGGGAAAAGAAGGAGCTTTCCCGATCGGCCGCAGCGGCTCTGGGTTTTGTCGGAAACATCTACTTTCAGACCAGGACAGGGGGGTATTTTGACTCGATTGCGAACCACCTTCCCACACTTCACCTGTGGTCGCTCAGCGTTGAGGAGCAGTTCTATGTGGTGTGGCCCCTTCTTCTGCTGGCGCTGCGCGGGGTCGCCGAAAAAAGTAGAATCGGACTGATCGCGTTACTGGCCATGCTGTCCTTCGCAACTGCGGAGACCCTGCTCTACTTTTCCCCCAATATGGCATTCTTTCAGATGCCCGCTCGCTTCTGGGAGCTCGCCATCGGCGGCATCACCGCACTTTTACCCAACACCCAGCAACGAGGGCACCGTCTGGAACTGACCTCCGGAGTGACCCTCGTCCTCGTTGCTGTATTTGTCCCGATCGCGCACTTCCCTGGCTATGGCGCGCTTCCCGCAGTCGCCGGAGCCGCACTGATCATCCACGGCGTCCACATCGCATCAGTCGAGGGAATTGCCGCCCAAGCACTGCGATCAAGACCCATGGTCTTCTTCGGATTGACTTCCTACTCGCTGTACCTGTGGCACTGGCCTTTGCTCTCCATCTATCGCAGCCGCCATCCAGGTCCCATCGATCCTCTGCATACGACCGCGTTGCTGGTCAGCGCTGCCGCACTCGCCTGGCTCAGTTACCGTTTTGTCGAGCGCCCCTTCCGTCGACCAACCCCAGGCACTTCAAATAAAGCCCTCGTGGCTTCGAGTCTCTTCGCACTGGCAGCTTCGGCCTTTTTTATTCTACAGCTCGGCTCGTTTTTTCACCAAGATCTCTATCACGCGTCCCCCAAAGAGAAGCTGGCGCAACGGACTGAAAGTGACATGCCAGAGAATCGTCTTGCTTGCCACTACACCGGCTTTGAACCCCCCTTGCCCTTCCCTAAACCAGGATGTCTCAGCGCAGCACATAAGCCCGTGCGCGTGCTGATCTGGGGAGATTCTCACGCATTAGCCTGGGAGCCCATGGCCAGAATTCTTGCTCAGAGGATGAACGTTTCAGCCACGAGCCATACGCGCGACGCATGCCCTCCCGCATTGAATTATCACAACGGAAAAAGGGAGCGAGAAACAAATGATTGCATTAAATTCAATCAACTCTCTTTTAAAAGCATAACAAAGAACGGCTTCGACACATTGATCCTTTCCGCTCTCTGGCCGCCCCCCCAGAAGAACAAAGAGTTTTACAGGGATTTCGAGCAGACCGTTTTGCAAGCACTTCCCATGGTTCGCAAAGTCATCATCCTCGGTCCAACTCCCTACCTGCGCGATAGCGCTCCCCGCTGCATTCGCACTGGCGAACTCAACGCTTGCGCCATCAGCAGAGATGACTTCAACGCACAATCCACAGAACCTAGTCGGCAGCTGCGATCACTCGCTAAACGAAACGCGAAAATCCGCTATGTGGATCTAGCTGACTTCTTCTGTACCAAGAAATACTGCCCTGTCCTTAAGAACGGCTATGCCCTTTACTGGGACACCAACCATGTATCCGCCACCGCAGCACGTCGATTTTCAGAAAAATTCCAAGAAGATAAACAAGAACAGCATCCCTAATATGTAAAAACCACCTACAGAAAAATCGACACATCCGCGCTCTGAAAACAACAAATTCTGGAGAATAGCCAAGACACGGATTCTCCTCATAAGTTGAGAACATCATGATCAAAAACACTATCAGAAAGCTGCTCAACACAGCAGGCTACGACTTGGTAAAAATCCCGCCAAACACCCCTCCTGGAGCCTCGTCACCATTTCCGGTCGAGCTCGATAGGGAAGAGACTGAGCTGCTCGCCAGCCTGAAAGCGAATAGGCTCACGATGACATCTTTTGAGCGGCTCTGGGCCACCCTGATGGCCTGCAAGCACGTCATTGACAACAATATTCCGGGGGACTTCGTGGAATGCGGAGTGTGGCGGGGCGGCAATGCGCTGCTGGCCGCAGCCACCTTCAAGCGCCACGGCAGTGACAGGAAGGTCTATCTCTTCGACACGTTCGAAGGCATGACTGAACCGACCGAGGCAGACAGGGAATACCGAGGCGATTACGCGCGGACATTGCTCGAAGCAACGGAAAGAAAGGGTGACAGCATCTGGTGCATCGCCAGCCTGGAAGATGTCAGGGAGAACTTCCGCAAAGCAGGGCTGCTCGACGACAACGTCGTTTTCGTGAAAGGAGATGTCTGCGAAACGCTGGAGCTGTCATCCAATATCCCCAAGCAAATCTCGGTGCTGCGCCTGGATACGGACTGGTACGAGTCGACACGGAAAGAGCTTGAGATTCTCTATCCGCGCCTGAGCATTGGCGGCTCTCTGATGATCGACGATTATGGGCATTGGGCTGGCTCACGGCAGGCGACCGACGAATACTTTGCGGACAAACACCATCACCCCTTCCTGCAGTGCATCGACTACACGGGGCGCTCTGGCATCAAGTACGCCTGAGCCTGCGAAGCGGTCTCTCTTCAATGTGAAAGACTGCCAGCTCCTGCTGCACTCCGGCTGACGACCTCGCTCAAAAAGGCTTCCAGTTCAAGCGCGCGCCCCCGCCAGCTTGAAACGAAGCTTCGCGGCAATACGCACCGCTTGTCGAGCTGACCGGCCAAACGCTGCACCATAGCCGACACTGATCCTGCTGTGGCCAGAAACTCAGGAAAGGCGGACAAGAGCAGGCGGACCTCTCCGACCGCGCTGGCCACGAAAGGAGTCTCGCATGCGAGTACTTCCTGGAGTTTCTGCGGGTAACAGTAGCGTCCGAACGGCGTATCGATGTTCGGCACGATCGCGACATCTAACGCACTCCAGAAAAATGGCACACGTTCCGGCTCCAAGATACCCAGATAGCGAACCCCAGGATGATCAAGCCCATCGAGCTGCCTATCACGTGGCCCCGCTAGCAACAGCTGAACCGAAGGCATCGACTGAGCGAGCACCCCATAGGCTTCGAGAACGACAGGAAAACCTCGGCTTACACTCAAGGCTCCAGCTGTTCCGATCAGCGTAGCCTCCGAATCCACCCCCAGACGCTCGCGCGCCAGAAGCTTGGGTATTGGCCTGAAAAGGCTGTCATCGACCGCGTTACCTAGCACGAGACGCGGAAGTCCTGGCGGCAGCCTGTAGTTGCGCTCGGCGTAGCCGAGCAGATTTGCGCCGACCAAGGTCAGCCCATCGGCATTCCGGCATGCTGCTCGGAGCAGCCCGACTGCACCGGGAATTTGGCTCAGACCAAAGCTTTCGTAGTTGTCATACAGATCGATCACGACAGGGACGCCGAGAACCCTTTTGACGGCAAGACCAGCCAGCGCATGCAGCACATCCGAACTCGCCCAGATCACATCAGGTCGGAACTGCGCAACGGTCTGCCTCAATTGACGAGGATAGCGCCACAGCCCCCCCGGGAACAGATCTATCGAGCGCCAGAGGACTGAGCCCCCTGTGGCATCAGGGAGGACCTTCCCCCGCGAGCGGTAGCTCAGTGCAACGCCCGCGACCTGATGACCCAAAGCAGAGAGCTGCGCGGGGATCTCGAACATCCGCCCATAGCGGTCGGACAGCAGGTCCCGCCCTGTGTATTGGCGCTTAGTGAGGACCAGGATACGCATGGGGCTACTCGCCAGCTGGCAGGAGAATTCGGGCAAAAAAGGCGAGGTTGGCCGCCGCAACATCTTCAATCGCGAAACGGCGCTCGACAAGCGCCCGGGCGCACGCGCCTCTAGCCAACAGTTCCCCGTCCTCTGCATCCAAGGCTGCACACAGCGACTGGCTGAGCGCGCACTCATCGTCAGGCGGGCAGACCCAGCCCAACGCTTCATCCACATAGGTATCGATTCCCCCGCAACGAGTCAGCAGTACGGGCAGGCCGGCCTCCATCGCTTCGAGTGCGGAATTGGACATCCCCTCGTAGATGGAAGGAAGCAGGAAGACATCGGCCGCATGGAGTCTGGCCCTGATCTGCTCTCGATCGATGGCGCCGATGAACTCAATTCGGTCGGCGATCCCAAGCTCTGAGCTGAGTCTCTCCAGCGCCAACCGCTCAGGACCGTCTCCGATCAACTGCAGGTGAAAATCCCGCCCGGATGCCCTCACGCAGGCCAGCGCCCTCATCATCACGACCAACCCCTTCTGCTTGCTAAGACGGCCGGTCCAGATCAGTTGTCTCGTCGCCGAAACTGATGAACGCTTGACAGGGGCAGACAGAGCGATTCCATTCGGGATGCGAGCGATGGCGGGAGCGGTGATCCCGACCGAAGCCAGATCAGGCTCGATGGCTGGAGCAATGATATTGATTCCATTGCAATGCCTGTTGAGCATTCGCACCAGCCACCGCCAACCCGGAATCGACTTGATGAAGCTGACGTCTCCAGCCCCCTTGGCATTGATCGGGCAGGCTACGAGCGGAACATTCAGCAGACCCAAGCTCTTGAGCAGGCAAATCGAGAGAGCACCGTCAGCAAGCCCCCGGCAATAGATAATGTCGAAGTGTCCGGAATGACGCAGCAGCAGGCAGGCCAGGGATAGGAAATAGCTGATGGATCGCCCCAAACGCCCCAGGCGATTGACGACGAAGATGCGGTGGGTGGGCAGATCCCGATTCGCCGTTCGAACACTCCCGTTCGGCAAACGGTGCCCAGCAACCTCGACCTGCGCGCCCGCGCCCTGCCATGCACAGACGAGGCGGAAGACCTGATTCTCAGCCCCCCCCAGCACATAGGGAGGCAGATTGGAGATGACTAGGATACGCATGATGACTCGGCTTCAGTGGCTGAGTAAATTCCAGGAAGCAAACATCAGGATGGGCCACAGCGCATAAGCATTCCTGGCCGTCCCCTGGATCTGCTCAGACCATAGGCGGTCGACCACCGCAAAATCGAACAGATCCAGACTCCTGAGTTCCCGCGCATAGAGAAGCTCCTGTGCCCAGACACGCAGAGGGCCACGCAGCCAGTCGTCAATCGGAACATCGAAACCCTGTTTGGGCCGATCCACCAGGACACGGGGAATCTTTCGGTAGAGAGCCTGGCGCAGCAAGCGCTTGCCTACCCCGCCCCCGGCCAGCATCGAACTAGGCAGGCTCCAGGCGAATTCGACAATTCGATGATCGAGCAAAGGCACCCTGAGCTCCAGAGCGGAGGCCATGCTCGCCCGGTCGGTCTTGGTCAGGATGTCATCGGGCAGGTAGGCCAACTGGTCCATGAACCTCATCCTCTGTCCCGACTCGCTCAACCAGTCGGGAAGGCTGGCGCCTCCGGGATGACGGAGCGGCCACAAATTCCTGGTGGTCTGAACCAAGCTCAGAGAGGCAAAATTTGCATAGCACTGATCGAAGTCCCGAGCACGGACTCGCCGGCCATATCTGGCCAGCCGGAAGCCTGTGAGCCCACCGACCAGACGCCCTACGCTCTGCAAACCGTGAGCAGCTGACGCCCTCGCCCAGCCAGGAAGACAACCGAAGACCTTCCAGGCATTATGGGCATCGGCGTAGCGCCTGTAGCCCATGAAGAGTTCATCGCCGCCATCGCCAGACAGCGCCACGGTCACGCTCTGACGGGTGAGCGCGCAGATCAGCGCAGTCGGGATCTGCGACGGATCGGCAAACGGCTCATCGTAGATAACCGGAAGGCGAGGAATCAACGCGAGAGCCTCGTCGGGCGAGACGGTCAGCTCCGTATGCTCAGTCTCCAGATATTCGGCTACTCTCCTGGCCCGGGCTGACTCATCATAGGCCTTGTCCGAAAAGCCAACGGTGAAAGTGCGCACCGGCTTTGTGGAACATTCCTGCATCAGCGCGACGACCAGCGAGGAGTCAACACCGCCCGAGAGCAGCGCCCCAACCGGAACATCCGCCTCCATGCGCTGCTTCACCGAGTCGATGAGCAATGGCTGCAGGCATTCGAGCGCATCCTCGATGCCCCCCTTGAACGGCGCGTCGAGCGCCGCATCGACCGCCCGCTCCAAACTCCAGTAGGGGTGAAGTCGTGCGACAAAATCTTCCAGGCGCAGGGACGCCAGAGCTTCGTCCGCAGAGAAACGAACAAGATTGCCCGCCGGAAGCTTATAGATCTGTTCGTAAATGGACAGCGGCGCCCGGATATAGCCAAAGCGCATCAGTTCGGCGAGTGCCGCGGCGTCGAGCAAGCCTTTCCATCCCGGCGCGCAGCACAGCGCTTTCAATTCCGAAGCGAAGACGATATTGCCACCAACCCGCCCGACATAGAGGGGCTTCTCCCCCATTCTGTCCCGGGCGAGTGTCAGAACACGGCGGGCACGATCCCAAACAGCTAAGGCAAACATCCCGTTGCTGCGATCGAGCGCTTCTTCAACCCCCCAGAGGTCTATCGCCTCTAGCAAAACTTCGGTGTCCGATGTACCCCGCCAGGCCACCTCCTGGCAGGCCTCGATCTGCAGACGCAGGCTTTTGTGGTTGTAGATCTCACCGTTGAAGCAGATGACGTGGTGGCCGCTCGCCGACAGCATGGGCTGAGCACCATTGGGCGAGAGATCAACGACGGCAAGCCGGCAATGGGCGAGACCAATACCAGCCTCAGGATCCGACCAAACCCCCTCCCCATCCGGGCCTCGGTGCCGCAGCGAAGCAGCCATCGGCGCCAGCGCGCCCAAAGCACCAGAGAGCTCGCTCTTTCCCAAAAATCCCGCTATAGCACACACGATCTCAGATCACCCCAGACAGAATATTTTGCGTTGGGCAGATTTCGCTTCCGCACTCCCCCCGCCTCGATCAGACCGACCTCTTCAGCACATAAAGCCGGGAAGAAGATCCGAGAAACCTGGCGAGACGCTGGCGAGCCCGGATGGACAGCCCACCTCCGAGCACTATGGCGCCTGAATAGAAGATACCGACCGGATAGTCCAGCACAACATCATAACCGTGCTCAGAGAATTTTCTAAGCCACCACCTGCGCGAAAAGTAGAAAGTTTCGCTGAAGACATTCCCGCGCTCGCCATGGCGGAAGGGGAAAAGAATCTTGAGCAGATCGGCAAAGGATCTGGGCGCTCGGGGAGCATGATCTTCTGCAACGCTCCCACGCGACCGGACAAGCACCAGATCCCGGACCCGCTTCACCAGCCAGAAATAGTGAAAGAAGGAGGTCCAGAAGCGCCAGGCGGGCGTCGGCAGGACATGGATGGCGTATCCCGTCTTCGTCATGACCCGCGCGATCTCATCGAGGAAGTCGTCAATATCGCCGACATGCTCGAGCAGGTTCGAAGAGAAAACGATATCCACGCTAGCGGTATCCTGCGGAATATGCTTTCCGTCATAGTCGATGATCGGAAATACCCTGCGGCTGTGATAGTAACTATCAGCCATATCCACAGCCGTCACATCGAATCCTGCAGCTTCCAGCATCCTGGCTTGGTAGCCATTGCCCGCACCGAGCTCGAGAAGTCTGCCCCTGCCTGCCGCAAGAACCGGAAAACATTCCTTGGCGCGCATCAGCTCGAACTCTCTTATCGACTGCAGGTTTCCCTCGATCAGCTCATTCATCAACAACTCGCTCCCTAGTACCCCTCCCCTGAAAAAGGACGAGCAGGACGGGCAAAATGGCCAGCATCGTCTGGGATGCCAGCATAGCAAACACAGCTCCGCGCGCCCCGATCTGCGGGATAAACAACAAGTTGAGCATGATGTTACCCAGAACACTCGCCGTTTCGATCAGCACGCGCAGCCTCTGCCTGTCCGTGGCGGAGAGCACGTTCAGACCGATCTGAGAGACGCCCATCAGGAACGGAATCGGTATCAGGAGGCGGACCAGAGGCAGCGCGTCCGAAAAACCTGAACCGAAGACAAGCAGCAGGATGGGCGCGAAGAAATAAGTTGCAGTTCCGGCCAGCACGCCATACACGAGCACTGGCAGCATGAGCTTACGCGCAAGCGTGGCCGCAGCCGCCCCCCCCTGTTCGCCTCGGCGGAACAGTTTGGGAACGATCGCGAGGAGGTATCCGAGCAGGGGCATCGTTGCGGCAGTAATCACCCTGGAGGCCAGCGAATAGTTTCCCGTCTCGCGCTCTGTCCCCATTCGGAGCAGCAAAGCCTTATCGATCTCGCTTCCGGCACAGGCGGCGACGATGCTCAGTGAAAATCCGAAACCTTCCCGCAGGCGCCCCCGTATCGCAGCCTCGCTCCAAGTTGGACGTCCGAGATCTCGGCAGACCTGAAAATAGGATAGGGCCGCAGCCAGGACCGTCGAGGCCAAGTACATCCAAGCGAAAACGGCCAAACTGACTTTCTCCTGAAGACTCAGGATTAGTACAGCCATGAACCTGAACAGATTCATCTGGACGTGATTGAACATCGTCCTCCCGACCCGCTCATTGGCCTGATAGGCAACGGACACAAGGGAGATCAGCGGCATCGCGAAGAACTCTGCAGCAACGATCAACAGGACGAGAGAATCGTACTTTCCGCGGGAGAAGAGCCGCCAGGAGAGCAACATCGCACCCCCCGCCATCACCGGAGCCGATACGATCAAAGCGCGCAATGCCTTTGCCCAAAAAGCGCCGAAATTCTCGGGCGAACGGGAAACCTCCTTGATCAGGATGGTCCCGAAGCCGACCCCCACGAGCGGAGACAAGCTGACGGACAGGGCGACGACACCGGAAAATACGCCGTAGCCCTCGGCGCCGAGCAGCCTGGCAACAAGGACCAGATAGGCGAACTGCAGTCCGATCCGAAACACCTGCCAGAGATTGGCCAACAAGGTGTTGCGCGCAGTCAGCCCAGCGAAGCGGAATCTATTAGCCATGCAAACACTTTCCGCCATCCCCCAGGCAGTAGCACGGCGTCAGCCCCTCAGACATCCTTATCCTTGTACATCAGCGCCGTGATCTGCTCCGAGATCAAGCCCATCAGGAACACGACCACGCTTCCCGTATAGAGCAGCGCGCTCATATTCGTAAACCGGCTGAAGGCGATGAAGGTGTGCGCATACCAACCGCTCGCGACGAGGAAAAGCAGCAACGCGACAGGACCGAAGAGCTTCAAGGGCGAGTAGAGCGTGCCGATCTTGAAGATGATCAACAGAAAACGGGTGCCGTCACGCAGCAGCATGATATGGCTCTTGCCGATCCGCTTCGCGGCCGTGATCGGCAGATAAGCCACCGAATAGCCTGCGCGAAAGAAGGCCATCGTCGAGGTCGTCGGATAGGAAAAACCGTTCGGCAGCAGGTAAAGAAACTCTCTAAACTTCGCCGCGCGCACGGCGCGGAAACCCGAGGTAAGATCCTCGACCGTGTGACCGGTCATGTAGCTCGCCAGCTTGTTATAGAAGCGGTTCGCGACCCCGCGCCCGGCGCTGGCCTGGGAACCCTTCCCCCTCGCTCCGACGACGAGATCGTAACCTTCCCCCATCTTCGCGAGCAGGCGCGGGATGTCGGCGGGATCGTGCTGACCGTCCGCGTCCATGAATATGATGATCTCGCCCGTCGCGACTCGGGCTCCGGTTTTGATCGCCGCGCCATTACCCTTTGAGTACGGGTGAGAGACGACGCGCGCGCCGGCGGCTTTGGCACATTCCGCCGTACCGTCTGACGAGCCATCATCGACGACGATCACCTCTGCCTCAGGACAGGATATCCGGATCTTTTCAACGGTCGCACCGATCGCACCTTCCTCGTTCTTGGCGGGCAGTACGATACTAATCACCGGTTACCTCCTTTTCTGGGACTGCTTTTTGCAATGCAGTTTTCTCGCTGCTAGCTTGAGCGAGCTTCTTTCGCTCCCCTTTGATTTCCTGAAACCAAACTCGGCGTCTGTCCATTTTTTCTGCCAGATCCAGCTCACTCTCAGCTTTCTGAATTTCCCCAGCCAATCGATGGATCTGGCCGAGCAACATATGCCCTCCCACATCATCCACTTCAGCGAGGCTGTCACGGGCGAACTCGGCGCTTTTCGCGTAATCGCCGGCCACCTCCGAAAAGTAACGCGCAAGCAACTTGTCGATGCAGGAGCGCGTCACACGATCACCTGTTGGATTTTCCAGTGCGGCAACCAGAAACCCAACAGCCTGATCATGTCTCATCTTGCAGCGTCCACTGATCTGGCACGAAACGAAGGCATCGAGGAAACCGATGTTGCTGTTCTGAAAGGGTCTCTCGCGCAAATCACGTCTCAGACTTTCCACGACATCAGGAGAAGGCTGCTGCTTCTGATAGTAAGCCAAATGTATAAGTCCGAACAGCGCGCCATTGCTGGATCTGTAACTTTGCTCGGCTCGCGCGAGCGCCTCTCGCGCCAGACTTGCGTATCGCGCCCCCCGCCCCTGATCCAGCAATTTGATGTAGACCCGCGCCAACTGATAATTAGCCCGTTCAGAGCGAGGATGAGTAGCCGCTTCGAATGCGGCTTGGTCAACGAGATTGGACCAGATCTCTGCCCGTTGCCAGGTCAAGAAAGCCAAGATCAGACAAAGTCCAACCACTCCCGTGTAAATCACTTTCCCTAGGCGCTCGGCCTTGATTTGAAAGAGCAGAGCAGGAACCAACAGCAGCGGGCCGATGATCGCAAAGTAGTTCCGATGCTCATGGACCAGCTCCAGGCTGATGAAGGAAGACTCCAGAGAATGTCCAATCAGGAACCATCCCCAGGCAAACAACCAGACGGGACTCCTGCGGACTACCCATGCACAGCCCACCGTAACCAAACCCAGAGCAAGAAGGGAAAGAAGCGTACTGACGGGCTGAAGCAGCCCCATCGAGACAATGAAATCGTCGTGGTAGAGACTCAGCTCCGAGAGTGACGGAGCAAAGAGCAAACGAAGGTAGTAGAAGACAACCCTCGACTCGGTCATCAGCCTTTCCTGGAGCGTAAAGCCTCGGCGGAGAAAGGCCGCCGGATCGGTATAGGCCGGCAACGCTGCAAGACAGACAAAGAACCCCAGCAGCACCGACACCCAAGCAAGGTGGATCAGCTTGATGCGACCGATGCAAATAGGTACTTCGCCGCGCCGCCCACGCAGCAAAACGATCTCAATCCAGAGCAGCAGAGGAACGAATAGAACACCGGACTCCTTGCTCAATACCGCCGCCAGCAGGGCCAGGCAAACCAAACATCCCACGCACAGTGAGTGTCGAAAACGGGGGGGGTAACTGAGGCTGCGCCAATGGACATAGACCGTCAGCGCGACAAGCCCGAACAAAGCTGAAAGGCTGGTCATCCGCTGCACAACATAGAGCACGCTGGTCAGATTCAGCGGGTGAAGCCCCCAGAGAGCAGCAACCAGCACCGCACCCCATTCCGCTTTTCCCTCGCTCAACGGGGCCGTGAAGCACGGCAGAAGAAGCCGCGCTAGCCGATAGACCAGAACCGTGTTGATCAGGTGGATCACCAAATTGGTGAGTTTGAAATAGAAGGGATCAAAGCCGGTGAAGTAGTGATTCAGCGCGAAGGTGAGCATGCTGAACGGGCGCCCCAGAGGGCCTGCATCTCCAGACCAGAAGGCCGCACGCAGCGCGGAGAGTTCCAGCGACTTAATCGCCAAACGGGAATTTTCGAGGATGTTGGCCGGGTCGTCGAAGACGTAGTTCCCGTAGAGCCCGGGCCAATAGGAACCCAGGCAGGCCAGCAGCACCAAGCAAAGAGCCCATCTAAGGACAAGAGTCGAGGACGAAATATCGCGCATGCTCGCTTCCATAAAACAAATGGCACCCCAAAGGGTGCCACTTTTGCTGCGGTCAGAAAAACTCAGCGGCAGTTCGAAGGACGATACTTGGAAACAAGGGTACCGCCGGTGCAAGTCCAGGAGACCGTGCCATTCGTATCGTGCCCCTGCAAGAAGAGCGTGGCACCCGGGGCGACCTTGGTGTTGAAGGTCACGGTGATCAGCGAACCAGAAACCGCCACGGAGTTGACGGCATTGCCCTTGATCGAAGTGTCGGCGGCGAGACCAGCCGAACCGTTTGCCGCCGGCCAAGCGCCCTTCGACGAGTAGAACTCGGTCACAGCAGCCTTGGCACCGGCAGCCAGAGTCAAGCCCTCGGTAACGTGCGAACGCTTAGTGTAGTCTTGGTAAGCGGGCAGCGCGATGGCGGCCAGGATACCGATGATCGCGACGACGATCATCAGTTCGATCAGCGTGAAACCTTTTTGCATCTTGTTCATGAGAGTTCCCCTCAAAATTCGGGCGGGTGATTCCGCTGATCGGATTATATGCACATGTCGTGCCAGATGCGAGAGGCTCGCCGATCGCTTGCAGATCAAGGGTTTGGCGCGCTCCGGGAAAGCGGAAGCGTGATTTGCATCACGGAGAACTGCCCATTTTCGTCACCTGCTGACGATCAGTGACAACTTGAAGGTCTGAGCAGCGGAATTCTGGGTTCATCGCTGCAAGGCGCCAAGACCCGGAGGGGGAGATTCAGAATTGGGAGAGGAGCCCGGGGAGGTTCGGAGATTTTCGCGGAGCGCCAGACGGCACCGCGAAGGAGGAATCAGAATCACTCCACAGACACGGGAGGCGAAGGATGGCCAAGTCAATCAGCCGCGGCAATTGGTGGGTCGGTACTTTGCGCTAAGCGATCCACCCTTGCAGTCCCAGGCCACAGTACCACCGGCAGCAGTCGGAGTCAGCGTGAGTACATTGTTCGCAGGATCGATCAAGGACTTGAAGGTCACCGTGATCACTCCACTGCTGCCGACCTGGATGCTTCGCACGGCCTGACCAGAAACGCTGGCAGCACTGGCAACGCCAACGCTGTCATTGTTGCCCGGAAAGTAGCCTTTGTCGGCATAGAACTCTGTTACAGAAGCCTTAACCGCCCCCGCCATCACAAGACCTTCCGCTACATGGCTACGCTTCGTGTAGTCTTGGTAGGCTGGCAGCGCGAGCGCGGCCAGGATGCCGATGATCGCGACGACGATCATCAGTTCGATCAGCGTGAAGCCACGCGGGCGGGTCTTGTTCATGATTTCCTCGCTCATTGGCGGCACTTTTGCCAAATACATATTCATGCAGACGCTGTGCCAGATCCATGATCACGAAGGCAGCCCTTACAAAACAAGGACTTGCGTCACGAATCCGCGGCCTGCGCAGACTCATCGACGAGGAAACTGTCAAATTCAGTCACATCATGACGCAAACCGCCTTCGCTGCCAGGGCGGCAGGGCAAGGACAAATTCCATCTCGCGCACAGCGACAGAGCAAAGCCAAGATCTATCTCACGCAGAGCCGCAGAGAAAACCAAAGACAAACAGCATCCTGAGCGAAAGTCACTGATCTGACGCACATTCGCCGGAGCGTTGTGACCCAAGGACGCTTTTGACCTCGTCTTTCCTCCGCGGCTCTGCGGCTCTGCGTGAGGAATGCCTTTGACCTTCGCTGTGCCACGGCGTGAGGGTTGTTTTGACCTTTCGCTTCTGAAGCTCTGTGGCTCCGCGTAAAGCAATGCTTCCTGCGCCCCCATCCTCCAGCAGATCTATGCTCAAGAACTGGAGGAACTACATGGAACTGAACGAGATAAGCGGCACCATCATCGATGCGGCCATCGCCATCCATAAGGATCTCGGCCCAGGACTCCTGGAATCCGTGTACGAGCAAGTGCGGGCAAAGCAGCTACAGAAGCGGGGACTCCTGGTCGAACGCCAAAGAGCGGTTACCTTTGAATACGATGGCACCCTCTTCGAGGATGCCTTTCAGATCGACCTGCTCGTCGAAGGACAAGTCGTCGTTGAGCTCAAGTCCGTCGAGAAGGAAAGTCCGGTACATGTAAAGCAGGTTCTGACCTACTTGCGTCTGATGAAGCTCCCGCTGGGCCTGGTCATCAACTTTGGGGCAAGTCCCCTGAAGAACGGCCTCCACCGCGTGATCAACAGCCGCGCAAGCCAGCCAAGCCTTCCTCTGCCGTAGAACAGGAGAGACCGGGCAAGGCAAGGTCAAATTCGATCTCACGCAGAGCCGCAGAGCCACAGAGAAGATCAAACCCGCTTCATGAGCAAAACCCGGGGCACGCCGCTCCAGGTTCCGAGCCCCTCATCCCGGGAACGCAAAGAAGACCAACGGCAGGGAAAAGGCCGGTCTCACGCAGAGGCGCAGAGAAGGTCAAACCTGCTTCGTGAACAAACCGGGGCACGCCGCTCCAGGTTCCGAGTTCCCCCATCCCGTGAACACAGGGAAAACCAACAGCAGGGAAAAGCCGGTCTCACGCAGAACCGCAGAGCCACAGAGAAGGCCAAACCTGTTTTGTGAACAAACCGGGGCACGTCGCTCCAGGTTCCAAGTTCCCCCTTCCCGTGAACACAGAGAATACCAACGTCAGGGAAAAGGCCGGTCTCACGCAGAGCCGCAGAGAAAACCAAAGACAAACAGCATCCTGAGCAAAGAGCACAGATCCGGCGCATCTTCACGGAGCGTTGTGGCCCGAGGAATGCTTTTGACCTCGTCTTTCCTCTGCGCCTCTGCGGCTCTGCGGCTCTGCGTGAGGGATGGTTTGACCTTCCGGAGCAAAAGACACAGATCCGGCACATCTTCGCCGGAGCGTTGTTGCCCAAAAAGCGCTCTTGACCTTGTCTTTCCTCTGCGGCTCAGCGGCTCTGCGTGAGGAATGCCTTTGACCTTGATCTGCGGTTCAACGCTTCGGTTTGCACACCGAAGCGGCTCGGGCGGCGCGAAGCAGTGCTTCGTGAAACCCCGCCCTCGCTCAGCGGATACAGACCTTGCGGATCTGCTTCATGTCGGTGATGCCCTGGAGCACTTTCTCGATGCCGTCCTGGCGCAGCGTGCGCATGCCGTCTTCGAGCGCGCGGGCGAGCAGCTGGGCGACCGGCGCGCGGGTCTGGATCAGGTGCTTGACGGCGTCAGTGCCGAGCATCAGCTCGTGCAGCCCCATCCGCCCCCGGTAGCCTTCGGTGCATTCCGGGCAGCCCACCGCATGGAAGAGCGTGAACTGGCCCTTTTCGTCGGCGAAGCTCTGCCGCCACTGCTCGAGGATCGCAGATCTCGCCGCCTCGGGGTCGGCGAGGAAGGCGGTGGTTTCGTGCAACTCCTCGCAATAGGCGGCGAGCAGCGATTCGATCTCGTCCTCGTCGGGATGGTAGGCCCGCTTGCAGTGCTGACAGAGCCGCTTGGCGAGGCGCTGGGCGAGCACGCCGAGCAGCGCATCGGAGAAGTTGAACGGATCCATGCCCATGTCGAGCAGTCGGACGATGGACTCGGGCGCGCTGTTCGTGTGCAGCGTCGAGAGCACGAGGTGGCCGGTCAGCGAAGCTTCGATGCCGATCGAGACGGTCTCCTGGTCGCGCATCTCGCCAACCATGATCACGTCGGGGTCGGCGCGCAGGAAGGCCCGCATCACGGTCGGAAAATCGAGACCGGCTTTGCGGTTGACCTGGACCTGGCGCAGCCCGCGCTGGGTGATCTCGACCGGATCCTCGGCGGTCCAGATCTTGGTTTCCTTGGTGTTGAGCTCCTTCAGGATCGAGTGCAGTGTCGTGGTCTTGCCCGAACCGGTCGGGCCGCAGACGAAGAAGATGCCGTAGGGTTTCGCGATCGTCGCAGCGAGCCGTTCGAGGTTGCGCGGCGACAGGCCCAGCTTGGGCAGCGGCAGCGGCTCGCCGTTGGCGAGCAGGCGCATCACAACATCTTCGACCCCTCCGGCGGTCGGCAGGGTCGCGACGCGCAGTTCGATGTCGAGCGGCCCGTACTTGCGAAAGCGGATCTTGCCGTCCTGAGGTTTGCGACGCTCCGAGATGTCCAGATCGCACATGATCTTGATCCGCGTGATCAGAGAATTGCGGTAGGCGGCGGGAACTTCGATATAAGGGGTCAGCGAGCCGTCCTTGCGGAAGCGCACGAGCGTCTTTTCCTTGCCCGGGCGCGGTTCGATATGAATATCGGATGCGTTCTGCTTGTAGGCATCGACGATGATCCGGTTCACGAGCTTGACCAGCTCGTTGTCGGCAGCGGCCGACAGTTCGTCATCAAGAGGCTGCTCGCGCTCATCCTCACCCATGCCGGACAGCAAGTCGGACACCGACGCATCGTCGTAGCCGTGGCCGAAGAGCTGCTCGACGGTCTGTTCGAACTCCTTGCGGGTGGTGACACGAAAACTCAGCGGAGTGCCGGGAAACACGTTCTCGGCCACGCGCGCCCCGCGCACCTGCTCCGGTTCCACGGTCAGCACGATGATTCCCTCGTGAGTTTCTTCGAGCGGAATCCACTGGCTTTGCAGCACGTAGTCCTTCTTGATGTTGCGCAGCAGCGCGACGGGCCGGATGCGATCCTTCTGAAAAGGTTCGTAGGGCACGGCATAGAAGCGCGACATCGACGCACCGATCTGTTCCAGACTGACGTGGTACTCGTCGAGCAAAACCGTCTCGACCGAGGCGTCGCGATCCCGCGCATGTTTGACCGCCTCTTCGAGCTGCTCGGGATTCAAGGCGCCGGAGCGGACCAGGTCGTCGTATTTGTTGCGCAGCGGGCGCTCGGTCTGCAGGCGCTGCATGAAGGCAAGGCCCAGGGTCTGCGTCAGGCCCATCATGCCTTCTTCGTCGATCACCGAGAAATCCGCACCGTCGCGGGTATTGAGGAGCTGGATCACGCCGAGCAGGCGCTCATCCGCACCGCCGACGATCGGCGCGGTCAGCACCTGGCGGGTGTGAAAGCCGCTGCGCAGATCGACTTCCCGACGAAATTCCAGCCCCGCAGAGATCTTTGCAAGCTCCTCCGTGTCGTATGCATCATGGATATTGACAAGAGTCTTGTGCAGCGCGACATAGCCGGCGATGCTGCGCTCCGAGATCGGCAGGCGGATCGTCTTGACCGCATTCAAACCGGTCTTGACCTTGGAAACGATGGCCTGCCCGCCTTCATCGACGACGTAGAGCGTGATCCGCTCCGCGGCGAACAGGCTGCAGATGTCGGTCGAGAGTTCGAAGATGATCTCGTCGATGTTGTTGGTCGCGTGGATGCGCGCCGTCAGCGTCTGCAAACCCTTGAAGAAGGCCAGGCGGCGATTGATGTCGCCGGAGGCGGATGTCGGTTTCATCTCTTCTCCAGACGGCGGGAGGCCGCCGCGTCAAGCCACCGGAGGCCTTCCTCCTCAGGCAAATTCAAAATGGCCGCGCCACTCAGACCCGGAAAATCTGCCCATTGGCGAGGATTCCCGGTCTGATGCGACCGCGGTATTGAGCCAGCTCGTTGCGGATTTCCTCGGCCTGAGCCGGCTTCAGATGAGTCACGAACACTTCCGGCGTACCGGACAGCCGGTCGAGCACCGAAAACAGCATCTGCGGACAGAGGTGGCGGGCGGCCAGCGCCAGATCGTGCTGACGGTTCGGGAAGGCCGTCTCGATGACCAGATAGCGCAGATCGTCCATCACGTTGAGCGCCGCAATCAGGTTCGCCGACACCGTCGTGTCGCCGGTAAAAGCGAGGCTGGCCTCCTCGCCCTGAAGCTGATAGCCGATCGCCGGAACCGAGTGCAGAACCGGCAAGGCCGTGATTCGCCGCCCCGCAAGCTCCCGGGTCTCACCGACGCGAAGCTCGTTGAAGCGCAGCAGGGGCCGGCTGCGGTCGGGGATCGCTGAGAAATCCGGCCAGATCAGCCAGTTGAAGATGTGCGAGCGCAGGATGCGCAGCGTCTCGGGCGCCGCGTGGACGGTGATCGGCGAACTCCGGTAGTCGCCGATTGAATCGATGATGAAAGGCAGAAAAGCGATGTGGTCGAGATGGGAGTGCGTCAGAAAGATGTGGTCGATCTTGACCAGCTCTTCGACTGGAAGTGTCGCGACCCCGGTTCCGCAGTCGATCAGAATGTCATCGTCGACAGCGAGCGCCGTCGTGCGCTGTTCCAGACCCCCTATGCCGCCGCTGCAGCCAAGGACGCGAATGTCCACCTCAGCCTCTCGTTTCTACCCACCCTGCCGCAGGTAAAATTCCATCTTGACCCCCGCCAGTTCGATGATGTCGTGATCCTGAAGAGGATGAGCCTGGGCATCGATCTGGCGACCATTGACGACAGGAAAAGCCGTTCCTTCAACATGGGTAATGAAATAGCCGTGGGCGCGGCGCGTGATCACGGCCACCTGGACTCCTGGCTTGCCCAGAGTCGTCAGGGACTTGGAGAGCTCCAGCTCGCGCCCGGCGTTGCGGCCCGAGAGGATCTGGACAACTCCGTTCGAGACCGGAGCGGCCGATTCGGGCGCCACCCAGTTCGAATTGAGTCCCGTCGAAGAAGACAGAACCCCGGCCGAAGAGACGCCATGCGTCGCGCTCTGGGCTTCGGTGAAGCCGGTCACCATCGTGTCGGAAGCCGCCCGGGCCTGGGTGGCCTGGGTGGCCGCAAAATCGGCGGGAACCGCGAAAGGCTTGTCGAAGGTGCTCGAAGTGTCGGGCAGCACCGCATCCTTGATGAACTTGAGCCGGTACTTGCCAAGCTCGACGATGTCGCCATCCTTGAGCGCGCACTTCTTGACCGGCTGACCATTGACGTAGGTACCGTTGGTGCTGTTCAGATCCTCGAGAAAGGCATCGTTCAGGATCGTCGTGATCGCCGCGTGTTCACCGCTGATCGCGAGATTGTCGATCTGGATGTCATTTTGAGGCTTGCGCCCCACCGAGATCCGCGGCTTGTCGAGCGCAATTTCCTTCAGCACCAGGCCATCCATGCTGAGGACGATCTTGGGCATGCCAACTCCTTTGGGCTACGGCGATACAGGGAACACGGCCTGACCGACAGTGTTAAGACTATGCCAGTGGCACCCGTTCCGGGGCAAGATCACTGACAAATTGCTACGAAAAACCTGTGTCTTTGTTTGCAGACGTCGACATTTGTCGAGCCGCACCACACAGGTCACCTGAATCGCAGGCCCGCCCCGGCAAAGCCGTGAGCGAGCCCACGCGCGCTCAGAGCAGGCCCTTGAGCAAGCGGCCCATCTCGGACGGATCACGGGTAACCGTGAAGCCGCACTCCTCCATGATCGCCAGCTTCGCTTCGGCCGTGTCGGCGCCGCCCGAAATCAGCGCACCGGCATGCCCCATCCGCTTTCCGGCCGGCGCGGTTACGCCGGCGATGAAGCCGACGACCGGCTTCTTCATGTTGTCACGGCACCAGCGCGCCGCCTCGGCTTCATCCGAGCCACCGATCTCGCCGATCATGATCACCGCATCGGTGTCCGGGTCGTCGTTGAAGGCTTTCATGATGTCGATATGCTTCAAGCCATTGATCGGATCGCCGCCGATCCCGACCGCCGAGGACTGCCCCAGCCCGATTTCGGTCAGCTGCGCGACCGCTTCATAGGTCAAGGTCCCCGAGCGCGAGACGACACCGATGCGCCCCTTGCGGTGGATGTGGCCGGGCATGATGCCGATCTTGATCTCGTCGGGCGAGATCAGGCCCGGACAGTTCGGCCCCAGCAACAGGGTCTCTTTGCCGCCTGCCGCGACCTTGGCCTTCATCTTGTTGCGCACGACCAGCATGTCGCGAACCGGGATGCCTTCGGTGATGCAGATCACCAGATCAAGGTCGGCTTCGGCCGCTTCCCAGATCGCCGCGGCGGCCCCCGCCGGCGGCACATAGATCACCGACACCGTCGCGCCCGTCTCGGCCGCCGCCTCCCTGACCGTGCCAAAGATCGGGATGTCGAAGACCTTCTCGCCGGCCTTCTTCGGATTGACGCCGGCGACGAAGCATTCGCGGCCATTGCCATATTCGAGGCACTTCTCGGTGTGGAACTGCCCAGTCTTGCCGGTGATGCCCTGGGTGATGACCCGGGTGTCCTTGTTGATCAGGATGCTCATCTCATCTCCCTTTATTGGACGGCCGCGACGATCTTCGTGGCCGCCTCGGCCATCGTGTCGGCGGCGATGATCGGCAGGCCGGAATCGGCGAGGATCTTCTTGCCGATCTCCTCGTTCGTGCCTTTCATCCGGACGACCAGGGGCACGGCCAGATGAGTCTCGCGCGCCGCCGCAACGACGCCGCTGGCGATCGTGTCGCAGCGCATGATGCCGCCGAAGATATTGACCAGGATGCCTTTGACTCTGGGGTTCCTGAGCATGATCTTGAACGCTTCAGTGACCTTCTCGGTCGTCGCGCCGCCACCGACGTCGAGGAAGTTCGCCGGCTCGGCGCCGAAGAGCTTGATCGTGTCCATCGTCGCCATCGCGAGGCCCGCGCCATTGACCAGACAGCCGATGTTGCCGCCCAGCGAAACGTAGGACAGATCGAACTTCGACGCTTCGATCTCGTCCGGGTCCTCCTCGTCCAGATCGCGGAAAGCGAGGATGTCCGGGTGGCGGTAGAGCGCGTTCGAATCGAAGTTGAACTTCGCATCGAGCGCCTTGATCCCGCCATTGCCTTCGAGGATCAACGGGTTGATCTCGGCCAGCGACGCATCGGACTCCATGTAGCAGGTATAGAGGCGCTTGAAGGTGTCGATGGCCTGGGCGAGCGAAGCTTCGGGCACGCCTATGCCCAGGGCCAGCTCGCGAGCCTGCCCATCCTGGATCCCTTGCACCGGATCGACGAAGACCTTGATGATCTTCTCGGGCGTCGTGCGCGCGACTTCCTCGATGTCCATCCCGCCTTCGCTCGAAGCCATCACGGCGACGGTCTGGGTCGCGCGATCGGTCAGCACGGCAAGGTAGTATTCCTTGCGGATGTCCGCGCCCTCTTCGATCAGCAGACGGCGCACTTGCTGCCCCTGCGGTCCGGTCTGATGCGTGACGAGCTGCATGCCGAGGATCTGACCGGCCAGCTCGCGCACTTCGGCCAGCGAGCGGGCGAGTTTGACACCGCCCCCCTTGCCGCGCCCCCCGGCGTGGATCTGGGCCTTGACGACCCAGAGACTGCCGCCGAGTTTTTCGGCCGCGGCGACCGCTTCCTCGACCGAGAAAGCCGGGATGCCGCGCGGCGTGACGACGCCGAATTGACGCAGGATTTCTTTGGCCTGGTATTCGTGGATTTTCATGCTTGCCCTTTGATCGGAAGCCCGGCCTTGCGGTCGGAGGCTGTTGGTATCGGGACGAAGTCGGACGGAGAAAGCCTTGCGGGGCACAGGCCCTGGACGGACTCCGGCAATCCGTCCGATTGTAGCGGAATCGGCGCCCTGCGGAGCCTTGCACCTTTGATGGAATTCAGCCGTCGCGGACATCGAGCGCGCGCTGCGCATGGCGGGCGATCATCAGCTCCTCGTCGGTCGGAATCACCCAGACCGCGACGCGGCTCACCGCCGAGCTGATCCTGGCGAGCCCCCGGCCACTATTCGCGTCGTGATCGACCTCGACGCCCAGCCAGCGCCCCATCTCGAGGATGCGCTCGCGGATGAAGGCCGAGTTCTCGCCAATGCCGGCCGTGAACACGATCGCATCGAGTCCGCCCATCGCGGCCGCCAGCGACGCGAGTTCGCGACCGACCCGGTAACAGAAATACTCGACGGCGAGGCGGGCGCGCGGATCGTCCGACATCTCCAACACCCTCATGTCGCTAGACAGGCCCGAGATGCCCAGCAGGCCCGATTCCTTGTACAGCATCTTCGCGATCGCCGCGCTGTCCATACCGCGCTCGTCGATCAGATAGAGCAGTACCCCGGGATCGAGCGCACCGCAGCGCGTTCCCATCGGCAGACCTTCGACGGCCGTAAAGCCGAAGGTTGTCGCGACGCCTATCCCATTGTCGATCGCACAGGCGCTCGCGCCGTTACCGAGGTGGAAGACCACGGTCTTCCCGGCAGCGGCGAGCGGATCGATGCCCGGCAGCACCGAGGCAATGTACTCATAGGAGATCCCGTGGAAGCCGTAACGGCGAATCCCCGACTGGGTCAGCGCATAGGGCAGAGCGAAGATCTGCGCGACCAGCGGCTGGTGGCGGTGAAAGCCCGTATCGAAGCAGGCGAGCTGGAGGATGCCGGGCGAATGCGCGCGCAGCGTCCGGATCGGCTGCAGATTGTTCGGCTGGTGCAGGGGCGCGAGCGGGGTCAGGCGCGCGAGATCTTCGAGCACCTGATCGTCAACGACGACCGGCTCGGAATATTTGAGTCCGCCATGGACGACGCGATGGCCGTAGGCGCGCACGGTCAGATCCGCCGTCTGATGCGCGAGAAAGTCGTTCAGCACATCGACCGCCCCCGCGTGCCCCAGCTCGGTTCCGCGCGACCAGACCGATTCGGCGACCTTCTCGCCCAAGGCCGACCAGGCGCGAAAGTGCGGCTCGGTGAACAGCCCCTCGATCTGCCCGCGCAGCAACAGCGCGGGCTCGGCGCGGACGAACGACTTGAACACCGAGAACTTGAGGCTGGAAGACCCCGCGTTCAGCACGACGATAGCCTCTGTCATACCCCTCCCCCGAAGGGTGTCGCAAACGCGACACATGGCCAGATGGCATGGCCTGCAACGATGCTAGCAAGGGAGAGCACTGACCGTTCTTGCGCCAGAGCATGAAAAACAGCCGGCACAGCAAAGACGCCAGGCACTCGTTCACACGCGCGCAGCGCAAGCCGCGTGCAAAAAAAACCGGCCGGTCCCTCGCGGGGCCGGCCGGCTTGATCAGGCGCAGGACGATCAGTTGTCCTTGAGCACGCGACGAACGTGACGAGCGATCATCAGCTCTTCGTTGGTCGGGATCACCCAGGCGTTGACGGCGCTGTCCTCGGTCGAGATCAGCGGACCGCGGGTCTGGTTCGCCGCGGCGTCGAGGCGCAGGCCCAGCCAGTGCGCAGCTTCACAGATGCGGGCACGGATCAGCGGCGCGTTCTCGCCAATACCGCCGGTGAAGACCAGCGCATCGACACCGCCCAGCGCGGCGGCGAAGGAGCCGATCTCGCGCGAGATCCGGTAGACGTAGAAATCGACCGCCAGGCGGGCGCGCGAGGAGTCGCTCGCCAGCAGCGCGCGCATGTCGCTCGACACGCCCGACAGGCCCAGCAGGCCGGATTCGCGATAGAGCAGCTTCTCGATCGCCTTGGCGTCCATGCCCTTTTCGGTCATCAGATAGAGCAGGATGCCCGGGTCGATCGCGCCGCAGCGGGTGCCCATAGGCAGGCCGTCGAGCGCGGTGAAGCCCATCGTCGTCGCAACGCCGAGGCCGCCGGACAGCGCGGCCATGCTGGCGCCGTTACCGAGGTGCAGCACGATCGTGCGGCCGGTCGCGGCACGCTTGTCGTACTGGCCCAGCACGCTGGCGATGTATTCATAGGACAGGCCGTGGAAGCCGTAACGACGGATGCCCTCTTCGGCGTACTCGAGCGGCAGCGCAAAGAGTTCGGCTTCTTGCGGCTGGGTGCGGTGGAAGGCGGTGTCGAAGCAGGCCACTTGCGGCAACTCGGGATGCTGTTCCATCAGCAGGCGGATCGGGGTCAGATTGTGCGGCTGATGCAGCGGGCCGAACGGGATGAACTGTTCGAGCTGCTTCATCACATCAGCGTCGACCCTGGCCGGAGCCGAGAACTTCAGGCCGCCGTGCAGCACGCGGTGACCGACCGCGACCGGCTTCGCAACGCCGTGAGCGGCCAGGAAGTCGTTGATGCACTTCATCGCGCCGTCGTGGCCCAGCTGGGTGCCTTCCGGCCAGGACTGGCTGGCCAGCACGGTGGAGCCGGCGTCCTTGGCGACGAAATTCGGCTCGGTGTAGAGGCTTTCGACCTGACCGCGCAGGCGCAGCTCGAAATCGTTGCCGGTCGTTTCGAAAACGGAGAACTTCAGGCTGGACGAGCCAGCATTGAGGACGAGGATAGGATCGTTCATGATGAGTGAGTTAATTGTCGCCGCAGTGGCGAAGGTGGACGATGGACGCCGCCGCTGCGCCACACGCAGGGACGACTAAAGAGCGAAGACAGGACAGAGGCCGACGCAGCCAGACCGGCGGACGATCGCCTCTTTCCATGCTCAAAATACTTTCAGTCCGCGCGAGCGGAATTGCTCCCTGACCCGCTCGGTCAGCTCATTGCTGGGCGCCGGAGTGTCGTTCAGGGCGTAAGGCAGCGCGAGCTTTTCCCATTTGGACTTACCCATCTGGTGAAAGCGAAGCACTTCAACCCGTTCGAGGCTGCGGATGCCGGCGGCGATGTCGGCCACGCGCTCGACATTGTCGTAGTCATCGGTCAAGCCGGGAACCAGCACGAAACGCACCCAGGTCGGACGGTTCAGATCGGAGAGCCGCCGCGCATAGGCCAGAGTCGGAGCGAGCGGCTGACGGGTCACCCGGTAATAGGTTTCCTCGTCGCCGGATTTGATGTCGAGCAGGTTCAGATCGACATCCATCAGCTCTTCGTCGCTGAGCTTGTCCCCCATCCGGCCGCAGGTATCGAGCGCAGTGTGCAGCCCGAGTTCCTTGCAGCGGCGCAGGATCCGCTTCGTGAACTGGTGCTGAACCATCGGCTCGCCTCCCGAGATCGTGACGCCCCCTTTGGAGAGGGTCAGCGGGCGGACGTACTTCTTGATTTCGGCCATCAGGTCGGCGGCCGTGGAAGGGTTGCCGTGCATCTTGTGCCAGGTGTCAGGGTTATGACAGTACTGGCAGCGCATCAGGCAGCCGGACAGAAAGATCACGGCACGGATGCCGGGTCCATCGACCGCGCTTCCCATTTCGTATGAATGTATGTAGCCGGTGAGAAGCTGGTCCTCGGCATCCGCGATGTCCTCGATGTCAGCATCGTGAATCGCAAAATGATCCGGGCCGCCCGACTGGGCGGCCCCGGATTGCAGGACATGCAGCTCGTACCGACTGCCCATCAGGCGAGTCGCCACAGTGCCTCCATTCTTCAGGTCGCCGCGGATCCCGGAACGGGAATCCGCGGAGGTCTGTCGAGCTTAAACGCGCTCGTGGAAAGTGCGGTTCAGAACGTCGAGCTGTTGCTCACGCGTCAGCTTGACGAAGTTCACCGCATATCCGGAAACGCGGATCGTCAGTTGCGGGTACTTTTCCGGGTGATCCATCGCGTCCAGCAGCGTGTCGCGATTGAGCACGTTCACGTTGACGTGGAAGCCATCGCTGCCGAAGTAAGCGTCCAGGCTGCCCTTGAGCTTGTCAGCCTTTTCTTCGGTGTTACCCAAAGCGCTCGGCGAGAAGGACAGGGTCAGCGAGATACCATCCGCTGCGTCTTCGTACGGGATCTTGGCGACCGACATCATCGCGGCCAGAGCGCCGTGGGTATCCCTCTGGTTCGAGGGGTTCGCACCCGGGGCAAAAGGCTGGCCCTTGCGGCGACCGTCCGGCGTGTTACCAGTTTTCTTACCATAGACGACGTTCGACGTGATCGTCAGCACCGACTGGGTGTGAACCGCATTGCGGTAAGTCGGGTACTTGCGGATCTTGTCCATCATCTTGGTGACGAGGCCGGTCGCGATCTGGTCGGCGCGGTCGTCATTGTTGCCGTAGCACGGGTATTCGCCTTCGGTGACGTAATCGGTGATCAGACCGGTTTCATCGCGGATGACCTTGACCTTGGCGAACTTCATCGCGGACAGGCTGTCCGTCGCGTGCGACAGACCGGCGATACCGCAAGCCATCGTGCGCAGGATGTCGCGATCGTGCAGAGCCATTTCGATCGCTTCGTACGCGTACTTGTCGTGCATGTAGTGGATGATGTTCAGCGCGTTGACGTAGGTCTTCGCGAGCCAGTCCATCATCACGTCCATGCGCTTCATCACTTCGTCGTAGTCGAGGTAATCGCCTTCGATCGGAGGAAGAGGAGCGCCAACCTGGGCACCGGAGACTTCGTCGCGGCCACCGTTGATCGCGTAGAGCATCGCCTTGGCGAGGTTCACACGAGCACCGAAGAACTGCATCTGCTTGCCGACGCGCATCGACGAGACGCAGCAGGCGATCGCACAGTCATCGCCCATGCGCGGACGCATCAGTTCGTCGCTTTCGTACTGGATCGACGAGGTGTCGATCGAGACCTTGGCGCAGAAACGCTTGAAGCCGTCCGGCAGAGCCGGGGTCCAGAACACGGTCAGGTTGGGTTCCGGAGCCGCGCCCAGGTTGTACAGGGTGTGCAGCATGCGGAAGCTGTTCTTGGTGACCAGGGTACGGCCGTCTTCGCCCATGCCGCCGATCGATTCGGTCGCCCAGATCGGGTCGCCCGAGAACAGTTCGTCGTATTCCGGGGTGCGCAGGAAGCGGACCAGACGCAGCTTCATCACGAAGTCGTCGATGATTTCCTGGGCTTGTTCTTCAGTGATGCGGCCTTCCTTCAGATCGCGATCGATGAACACGTCGAGGAAAGTCGAGACACGGCCGACCGACATCGCGGCGCCGTTCTGTTGCTTGACCGAAGCGAGGTAGCCGAAGTAGGTCCATTGGACGGCTTCACGGGCGGTCGCGGCGGGCTTCGAGATATCGAAACCGTAGGCGGAGCCCATTTCCTTCAGTTCTTCGAGCGAACGGATCTGTTCCGACAGCTCTTCGCGCAGACGGATCACTTCTTCGGTCGAATGGACGTCGTCCAGTTCCGCCTTTTCGCGCTTCTTCGTGGCGATCAGGAAGTCGGTACCGTAGAGCGCGACGCGGCGATAGTCACCGATGATGCGGCCACGACCGTAAGCATCGGGCAGGCCGGTGATGATCGCGGACTTGCGGCACTTCAGGATGGTCGGGGTGTAAGCATCGAACACGCCGGCGTTGTGGGTCTTGCGATACTTGGTGAAGATCTCGGCAACGCGCGGATCGGCTTCATAGCCGTAAGCGTGCAGCGAGCTCTCAACCATGCGCCAGCCACCGTAAGGCATGATCGCGCGCTTGAGCGGCGCTTCGGTCTGCAAACCGACGATGACTTCGTTGTCCTTGTCGATGTAACCCGGAGCGTGGGCAGTGATGCCGGACGGAATCGGGGAGATGTCGAGGACGCCTTTTTCGCGTTCCTTGGCCAGCAGCGGTTGCAGCTTCGCCCAGACAGCCTTGGTGCGGGCCGTTGCGTCAGCGAGGAAGCTGTCGTCGCCGGTGTACGGGGTGTAGTTCTTCTGGATGAAGTCACGAACGTTGACTTCTTTTTGCCAGTCGCCAGCGGCAAAACCGCGCCACGATTCGGCGGTTGTCGCATCCGGGGTTTTCACGGAAGTGGTCATGCTATGCCCTCCTATGGCATCACTGATTGGGTATTCAGGACACGGGAACGATCGCTGTGCTCGCTGATGGCAAGCACGAGCCCGGGCGCGGCAGGCAGGAAGACCAAGTATTCAGATCGTTCCCAACGGGGCGGGCGGGTCAGCGACCCTCTCTTCACCTTCGCAGATTAGGCTCAGCCTCCGGTTGCAACAAGATGACTGAATCAAGGACTTTTCCGAGGCATTACGTTATAATGCGAAATCAGATTGCACGATGCGAAACAATAAATAATATAAATCGCGCCATTAGTTTGCTTTTTGATCTCATTTCCTCCATCCGTCTCCCAATACCCACTTCGGGTGTTTTCCGATAGCCGCGTCCGTGCTAGCGTTAAACAACAGGCGCACCTTAAAGTTCCAGGGATTCCTGCCGTATCCCGGAACAGCACCCAACGCTTCGCCCAAACGTGGATATGAGAAACAGCCTCCGATTCCTGCTGATTTTCTGCCTGTTTGCCGCAACAGCCCTGCCCTGCGCGAGAGCGGCGGGGCTCGGTGAAGCCCTGCTGCGCAGCGCTTTGCTCGAACCACTCAGACTGGAAATCGCACTACTCGGAGAAGACGCCGCATCGCTCGACGCAAGCTGTTTCCGGATTCAGCGCGCAGCTTCCGGTGCGGACGATCTGCCCTGGATCACCGACGCCCAGATCCGCGTCCAGCGCCGAAGCGACGGAGCCCGGCTGATCGTAACGACTCGCCACCGCCTCGAACACCCGGCGATGATGATAGGCATCACGGCCGACTGCGACGCCCGCCTGCACCGCGAATACCCGCTCCTGCTCTCGCCCCCGAGCGCGAGCCCGTCCCCTTCCGCACAGACGGCTGAAGGAGCGCAGGACCACGAAGCCGCAGCCCCGGCGCGGCGCACCGCGCGCCCCACCCCACCCCGCGCAACGGCTTCGCGCCACGCGGATCAGGGCTCGCGGCGCCCCATTGAGCGCCGTGCCGAAGCTTATCCCGCGCCCCGACGCGAGCACGAACCCGCCCTTGCGCAGACCCAGTCATTCGCGAACGAAAAGCGGGATCGCCTCTTGGTCCGCAGCGGCGAACCCGGCACTCCCTCACCCACCGGAGAGACCGAAAAGACTTCTGCCGCCCAGAGCGGCAAAGAGCAAGAGCTGATCGCCCGCGTCGACGAGAAGATCAGCCGTCTGATCGAGATGGAGGAGAAGATCCGCCAGCTCGAAGCGCTGTCGCGACGCCTGGATGCCGAGAACAAGCGCATGCAGATCCTGCTCGACAAACCGCTCGCGCCACAGCCATCCCAGCCATCCGGCGACTACCTCGCCCTTCCCTGGCTGCTGCTCTATGCGCTTGCCCTGATCAGCGTCACCGCCATCCTGTGGTTGTGGCGAAAAAAACGCGCCGACGAACTCGATACGGTGATCGAACCCGAATATGTTCAGCCCGATGAATTCGAGCCCGCTCCGGATCTCGATCTGGGCCCCGAAACGCTGAGCACCGCCGATGTCTGGCCCGACCAGAGCGCCCCTGCCGCCGCGGCGATCGAGAGCGACGAGGACTGGGGGCTGCCGCAAGCTTCGGCGCCGCCGGGCCCAAGCAGCCAGATCAGCATCGACGAGAGCATAGAAGAGCACGACTCGGCCGTCGAACTGGCCGAGATCATGATGTCCTTCGGGCGTATCCAGGGTGCAGCCGAGACTCTGGCCGAATACATCCGCACCAACCCGAGACAGGCGGTTCGCCCCTGGGTCAAGTTGCTCGAAGTCTATAAGGCGGCGAACCTTCGCGCCGAATTCGATGCGCTGGCGCTCAAACTGAACCAGACCTTCAACGTGATCGCCGTCAATTGGGAAGAGTTCGACAAGGTCAAGCAGATCAACGATTCAATCGAGCAGATGCCGCACATTCTCCAGACCCTGACGAGGATCTGGAACACGCGCGAAGCCCAGGCCTATCTGTACAAGCTCCTGCGCGACAACCGGGACGGAACCCGGCGCGGCTTCCCGCTCGGCCCCCTCGACGACTTGCTGATGCTCTCGGGCGTCCTCGAGATCGAGCTGGGCGCCTTCCATCCAACCGAGGAAGAGCAGGCTCAGATGTTTGCGCCCCCCGAGCCTCAGGCCGGCGCGCAGAAGCCCGAAGCGAAGCCGCCGGCCAGGCCTGAGACGATGCTGGATCTGGCCTTCGAGGAAGTCGCAGCTCCGCCTCCGCTGCCGGAAATCCCCCAACAGGGAACCGTGACCGTCGTCGAATTCAACCTCGACGAGGACATCCCTCCTCTGCCCGGCAAGCACTGAGTGTTCAGACCGGGCTATCGATGTCGATGAATTCGCAGGCGAGACCGCAGTCGTCGGCCAGCCGCCGTGACAAGGCCTCGATGCCGCCGCGCTCGGTCGCGTGGTGCCCCGCCGCCAGATAGGCGACGCCGCTCTCGCGCGCGAGGTGCACGGTCTGCTCCGATATCTCGCCGGACACGAAGACGTCGGCGCCGGCCGCGATCGCCTCCTCGAACATCGATTGCGCTGCGCCGCTACACCAGGCAATCCGACGCACGATGCGTCCCGGATCACCTATTAGCAGTGGCTCTCTGGCCAGGGCTCCAGCCAGCTCACGGGCAAGACCTCCGGCCGAGGTTTCCCGCTCAGGCCTCCCCAGCCAACCCAGATCCTGCTCGCCGAAACGCGCTTCGGCGCACCACCCCGCCCTGATCGCCAACTGAGCGTTGTTGCCCAGTTCGGGATGCAGATCGAGCGGAAGGTGGTAGGCGAACAGGTTGATTCCGTGGGTGAGCAAGCTCGCCAGCCGGCTGCGCCGCACCCCCAGGACGCGAGGATCCTCGCCGCGCCAGAAAAAGCCGTGATGGACCAGGAGGGTGTCGGCGCCCTGCGCGATGGCCGCGTCGATCAGAGCCTGGTTCGCGGTGACGCCGCAAACCACGCGCGCGATCTCCGGGCGACCTTCCACCTGCAAACCGTTTGGGCAATAATCCCGGACACGGGCGGGCTCGAGAAGGTGATCCAGATATCCCTGAAAATCCGCGCGCAGCATGGCTCCCTCTCCGTCCAGGATGTATCCGCCCCGCCAGCAGGACAGACTCGATGAAAGCCCGGATTATGCGCCGAATGTGGTTACTCTTCTGTCAGGTCGTCACCGTCGCGCTGGCGCTGGTGTTCGTCATCACGACGCTCAAACCCGGCTGGCTCACCCGCCCGGCGAATACCCCGCAGTGGGTACCTATCATCGAGTCGGTTCCGGAAAAACCAGGCGCATCCACCGCCCCCGGCTCCTACTCCGCAGCGGCAAACCGCGCCCTGCCCGCCGTCGTCCCGATCACGACGAGCAAGGAAGTGAGCTCGCCCTTCGCCAACGATCCGCTCTTCCGGCATTTCTTCGGCGAAGGCGCGGCTTCGAGCCGCTCCACCGGCCTCGGTTCGGGCGTCATCGTCAGCGCCAACGGCTTCATCCTGACCAACAACCACGTCATCGAACAGGCCGACGACATCGAAGTTGCGCTGCCAGACGGGCGCACTCTGCCCGCGAGCATCGTCGGCCGCGATCCGGAGTCCGACCTCGCGGTACTGCGCATCAAGGCCGAACACCTGCAGCCGATCACCTTCGGTCGCACCGACAACATGAAGGTCGGCGATGTCGTGCTCGCGATCGGCAATCCCTTCGGCGTCGGCCAGACGGTCACGATGGGCATCGTCAGCGCGCTGGGGCGCTCCCACCTCGGGATCAACACCTTCGAGAATTTCATCCAGACCGATGCCGCGATCAACCCCGGCAACTCGGGCGGCGCGCTGGTCGACGCGAGCGGCAACCTGATCGGCATCAACTCGGCGATCTACTCGCGCTCGGGCGGTTCGCTCGGAATCGGCTTCGCGATCCCGGTTTCGCTGGCGCGCAGCGTGATGGAGCAGATCATCCAGACCGGCAGCGTCACGCGCGGCTGGATCGGCATAGAGGTACGCGAACTCAACCGCGAGCAGGTCAAGGAACTCTCGCTGCCCAATGTCGCCGGAGTGCTGGTGACCGGAGTCGTCAATGGCAGCCCGGCCGATGCCGGGGGAATCGCCCCCGGTGACATCCTGCAGGCGATCGGCAAGGAGCCGATCACTGATGCCCAGCGGATGCTGGAGACGATCGCAACGCTCAAGCCCGGAACCCGAACCCAGGTGCTGGTTCGCCGCGGCGACAAGACCCTGCGCCCGCAGATCATGATCGGCCGTCGCCCGCTCCCCGAGCGGGAGTAAGCGAAACCGCGATCAGGCCTGTTCGACCGGCTCTTCCTTGGGCGCCACGAAACGGGCAACGAAGATGCCGATCTCGTAGAGCACGCACATCGGCACCGCGAGCATGATCTGCGAGCTGACGTCGGGAGGCGTCACGACGGCCGCGATCACGAAGGCGGCGACGATCACATAGGAGCGGATCTCCTTGAGCTTGGCGATCGAGACGAGCCCCGCCTTGACGAGCAGGATCACGGCGATGGGCACTTCGAAGGTGATCCCGAAGGCGAGGAACATCGTCATCACGAAGGACAGGTACTGTTCGATGTCCGGCGCCGGCAGGATGCTCTTCGGCGAGAAACCGGCGATGAACTTGAACACGGTACGGAACACGAAGAAGTAACAGAAAGCCATGCCGGTGAAGAACAGCGCCGTGCTGGCGACGATCAGCGGACCGGCGAGGCGCTTCTCGTGCGCATAGAGGCCGGGCGCAACAAAGGCCCAAATCTGCCACAACACCCAGGGCAGAGCGATCAGGAAGCCCGCCATCAGTGTGACCTTGAGCGGCACAAAGAAAGGCGCGACGACTCCGGTCGCGATCATCTTCGTGCCCTGGGGCAGCGCGGCCATCATCGGGGCCGCAAGCAGATCGTAGATCTGGGCCGAAAAGGGCATCAGGCACAGGAAAACGATGCCGACTCCGATCAGCGCGCGAATCAGCCGGGTGCGCAGCTCGATCAGATGGGAGATGAAGCTCTCTTCTTCGGGCATGTCAGCCATGGCGCGCTCCCTGCGAAGTCGGCTCACTCTCCCCGAACAGATCGAGCTGGGGAGCCGGCGCCGCACCCTCTTCAGGCTGCGCCTTTGCGGCAGGCTCGGGAACTGGCGCGGCAGCGATCTCCTGCGTCGCCCGGGCAAGCGCCGGTTCGAGCAAAGGGGCCGGTGCTGGCGCCTCGGCCACTGCGGGTGCCTCGGTGGCGGGAGCCGCGGTCAGCGCGGCCGATACCGACGCGGCCGAGGCTGCCACTGAGGCCTTCACTTCTTCGACCGAGTCGAGCGCGGGCTTCAGGCTCGCGCTGATCTCCTCGGCCTGGCTCTGGATCGACTGCTGAAGCTCGCGCGCCGAATCGCCGATCGACGAACCGAGCCGCTTCATCTCGTCGAGTTGAATCTCGCGGCTGATGTCAGCCTTCACTTCGGCGACATGCCTCTGCACCCGTCCAAGCAGATGACCGACCGTGCGCGCGACCCGCGGCAATTTTTCCGGCCCGATGACGACCAGCGCCACCAGTCCGATCAGCATCAGTTCCGAGAACCCGACGTCGAACATCGTTGTTGTCCATCCAGAAACGGAAAGGGCGCCGCCGGCGCCCCGCCCAATCAAAGGGATACCCGTCGGGTATCAGACCTTGTCTTTTTCGCGGATCTCGCCGTCTATCGTCTTCTGATCGATCTGCGGCTGAGCTTCGGTGGCAGCAGTCTTCTCGCCGCCCTCCTTCATGCCTTCCTTGAATCCACGCACGGCGCCACCGAGATCTTCGCCGATGTTGCGCAGCTTCTTGGTGCCAAAAATCATCATGACGATCAACAGCACGATCAGCCAGTGCCAGATGCTGAATCCACCCATTCGAAAAACTCCTCAGTACTTGAGCATCGCGGGCAACGGATCGCCCCCGCCGATGACATGGATGTGCAGATGATACACCTCCTGCCCGCCCACCCTGCCCGTGTTGATGATCGTACGGAAGCCGTCGACAGCACCGAGCTCACGCGCGATTTTCGGCACCACGGCGAGCAGACGCCCGAGCAGCGCGGCATCGTCTTCCGTACTCGTCGCAAGAGACTCAATATGCTTCTTCGGGATGACAAGAAAATGAACCGGCGCCAGAGGACGGATATCCCTGAAAGCCAGGATATCTTCGTCTTCATAGACCTTCTGGGACGGAATTTCGCCGCGAACGATGCGGCAGAACAGACAATCGCTCATGAATTCTTCCTCGCAGCTTTCTCTTCGATGCCGGATACGCCTTCGCGCCGTTCGAGCTCGGCCAGCACCTCGTCGGCCGACAGGCCGAAGTGGGCGAGCAGCACCAGCGAATGAAACCACAGATCCGCGACCTCATAGACCAGGTGCGCGCTCTCGCCATCCTTCGCGGCCATGATCGTCTCGGCGGCTTCCTCGGCGACTTTCTTGCAGATCGCGTCGGTGCCCTTCGCGTAGAGGCTCGCGACATAGGACGTGCCGGCGGACGCGCCCTTGCGCTCGGCCAGCGTGCGCCCGAGGCGCTGCAACACATCCAGTTCGCTCATTTGTAAATCTCCGCGGGGTTCTTGATGACCGGATCAGCAGCCACCCAGCGATCCCCGTCGCGCAATTGATTGAAGAAACAGGAACGCCGGCCCGTATGGCATGCGATGCCGCCGGTCTGCTCGATCCTGAGCAGAACCACGTCCTTGTCGCAGTCGAGCCGGATGTCGCGCACTTTCTGCGTATGCCCCGACTCCTCGCCCTTGTGCCAGAGCTTGCGCCGGGAGCGGCTCCAGTAGACCGCTTCGCCGCGCTCGACGGTCAGCGCCAGCGCTTCGCGGTTCATCCACGCGAACATCAGCACGTCCCCGCTCGCCGCATCCTGGGCGATCACGGGCACCAGCCCCTGCTCGTCCCAGCTGATCGCATCCAACCAATCGCTCACAGCCTGACCTCGATTCCCCGCGCCTTCATGTATTCCTTCGCTTCGCGCACCGTGTACTCGCCGAAGTGAAAGATGCTCGCCGCAAGCACCGCGTCGGCGCCACCTATCGTGACCCCGTCGGCGAGGTGGGCCAGGTTCCCGACACCACCGCTGGCGATGACCGGAATGGACACGGAGTCGGCGATCGCCCGGGTCAGGCCCAGATCGAAACCGTTCTTCGTTCCGTCCCTGTCCATGCTGGTCAGCAGGATCTCGCCGGCGCCCAGGCTCTCGACCTTGCGCGCCCAGGCGATCGCGTCGAGCCCGGTGTTGTTGCGCCCGCCGTGCGTGAACACTTCCCAGTGCCCGGGAGACGTCTGCTTCGCGTCGATCGCAACGACGATGGCCTGCGAACCGACCTTGCCCGCCGCGTCAGCGACGAGCTGGGGATTGTTGACCGCAGCCGTGTTCATGCTGACCTTGTCCGCGCCGGCATTGAGCAGCCTCCGCACATCGGCGACTTCGCGCACGCCTCCGCCGACAGTCAGCGGAATGAACACCTGTTCGGCGACCCGCTCGACGACATGGAGAATGATGTCCCGCTCATCCGAGCTGGCCGTGATGTCGAGGAAAGTGATCTCGTCGGCGCCCTGCTCGTCGTAGCGGCGCGCGACTTCGACCGGATCCCCGGCATCGCGCAGCTCGACGAAATTGACCCCTTTGACGACCCGACCGGCTTTCACGTCCAGACAGGGAATGATGCGTTTGGCGAGCATGGGTCAGTCGCTTCCTCCGTTGAGCGCATCGGCGCGCGCCTGGGCCGCCTTGAAGTCGAGTGAACCTTCATAGATCGCCCGGCCGGTGATCGCACCGATGATGCCTTCGCTCTCGACCGCGCACAGCGCATCGATGTCTTCGAGGTTCGTGATGCCGCCGCTGGCGATGACCGGGATGCGCAGCGCCTTCGCCAGCGTCACGGTCGCATCGATATTGACACCGTTGAGCATGCCGTCGCGGCCGATGTCCGTATAGATCACCGACTCGACGCCGTAATCCTCGAACTTCCTGGCCAGATCGACGACATCGTGGCCGGTCAGCTTGGACCAGCCATCGACGGCGACCTTGCCGTCCTTCGCATCGATGCCGACGATGATGTGGCCGGGAAAAGCGGTGCAGGCGTCGCGCAAAAAGCCGGGGTTCTTGACCGCGGCGGTGCCGATGATCATGTAGGTCACGCCGGCATCGAGATAGCGCTCTATCGTGTCGAGGTCGCGGATCCCGCCGCCCAGCTGCACGGGGATGTCGTCCCCGACCGCTTTGGCGATGCTCTGGATCACGCCTTCGTTCTTCGGTTTGCCCGCGAAGGCACCGTTCAGGTCCACCAGATGCAGGCGACGGGCCCCCTGGGCCTGCCAGTGCAACGCCATAGCGGCGGGGTCTTCGGAGAAGACGGTGGCGTCGTCCATGTCGCCTTGCTTGAGGCGGACGCAATGACCGTCTTTGAGGTCGATTGCCGGAATCAGCAGCATAGTGGTATCAGCGCAGCTTCAGAGTGGAAAAATCGGTCACGCGGCAAGGACTCTGCCGCAGCGGATGGGAGAACTCGCCTCAGGGGCGCCACAGCGTGAAGTTTTCGAGCATCTTCAGGCCCGCGGCGGCGCTCTTCTCCGGGTGAAACTGGGTTGCAAAAATATTATCCCGCGCAATCGCACTGGTAAAGGAAAGACCGTACTCGGTGCGGGCCGCTGTTGCGGCCGCATCACGCGGCGCGCAGTAGTAGCTGTGCACGAAGTAGAAGCGCTCGCGATCCGCGATGCCCGCGAAGAGCGGATGCGGGATCGTCTGGATCACTTCGTTCCAGCCCATGTGCGGCACCTTGAGCCGCGCGCCGTCGGCCGCGACAAGGCCACGCGCGAAACGAGGGACTTCGCCGGGAATCAGGCCCAGGGCCTGGGTGTCGCCCTCTTCGCCGTGCTCAAAGAGCATCTGCATGCCGACGCAGATCCCGAGAAAGGGCTTCTCGCGCGAGGCTTTTTCGACCGCTTCGCGCAGGCCGCGGGCCAGAAATTCGCGCAGGCAGTCGTGCAGGGCGCCCTGACCGGGAACGACGAGGCGGTCGGCCGAGGCGAGCTCGCGCGGATCGGCACTGACCACGACGCGCGCCTTGGGTGCGACATGCTCGATCGCCTTGGCCACCGAGCGCAGGTTTCCCATCCCGTAATCGACAACAACGATCTTCATGGCGGACTCAGAGCGTACCTTTGGTGGAGGGAATGCTGCCCGCCGCGCGCGGATCGGGCGTCGTTGCCATCCGCAGCGCACGGCCGAAGGCCTTGAACAGCGTCTCGCACTGGTGGTGCGCATTGCGACCGCGCAGGTTATCGAGATGCAGGCTCACGCCGGCGTGGTTGACGAAGCCCTGGAAGAATTCGTAGACGAGCTGGGTGTCGAGCTCGCCGATGGCCGCGGCGGTGAACACGCATTCGAACACCAGGCCGGGCCGGCCCGACAGGTCGACAACCGCGCGCGACAGCGCTTCGTCGAGCGGCACATAGGCGTGGCCGTAACGGGTGAGCCCCCGCTTGTCGCCGAGCGCCTGGGCCAGCGCCTGACCGAGCGCGATGCCGACATCCTCGACCGTATGGTGGCCGTCGACGTGAAGATCGCCCTGAGCCTCGACCGTCAGGTCGATCAGCCCGTGGCGGGCGATCTGGTCGAGCATGTGATCGAAGAAACCGATTCCGGTGGCGAGACTCGCCTGGCCGGAGCCGTCCAGATCGAGGCGGACGCGGATTCGCGTCTCCAGCGTGTTACGGGTAATGTCGGCTTGCCGCATGGCGCTCTGGGCTGGTGAGGGCAGATTTGCCCGGGTTTCGGGAATCGACAGGCATGATAGCATCGGCTTTGTGCCGAATGCCGCGAATCTGTTGCGTCAAACAAGAAACGCCCGGTCCGGCTCCCCCCTTTTGCACAGGAAAACATCATGAGCCGATTCTGGAGCGACGCCGTTCAGGGCCTCAGTCCCTACGTTCCGGGCGAGCAGCCCAAGCTGCCCGACCTCGTCAAGCTGAACACCAACGAAAATCCCTACGGCCCCAGCCCGCGCGCGATCGCCGCGATCGCCGCCGAGAACGGCGATAACCTGAAGCTCTACCCGGACCCGAACTCGGACCGGCTCAAGGGCGCGATCGCCCGCCTCCACGCACTGGAACCGGCGCAGGTCTTCGTCGGCAACGGCTCCGACGAAGTGCTGGCCCACGCCTTCCTGGCCCTGCTCAAGCACGACGCACCGCTGCTCTTCCCGGACATCAGCTACAGCTTCTACCCGGTCTACTGCAAACTCTACGGCATCGCTGCCGAGACCGTCCCGCTCGCCGACGACTTCTCGATTCGCGTCGACGACTACCTCGCCCGGCCCTGCGGCGCGATCATCCTCGCGAACCCGAACGCGCCGACCGGCCGCGCGCTGCCCCGCGCCGAGATCGCCCGGCTCTTGCGCGCCAAACCCGATGCCGTCGTCGTCATCGACGAAGCCTATATCGACTTCGGCGGCGAGAGTGCGATCCCGCTGATCGCCGAGTTCCCGAACCTGCTGGTGATCCACACTCTGTCGAAGTCCCGCTCGCTGGCCGGCCTCAGGGTCGGCTTTGCGATGGGTCATCGCGAGCTGATCGACGGCCTGGAGCGGGTCAAGAACAGCTTCAACTCCTACCCGCTCGACCGCCTCGCGATCGTCGGCGCCGAAGCGGCCATCGATGACACGGCCTATTTCGACGCGACGCGCCAGCGCGTGATCGCGAGCCGCGAACGGCTGACCGGCAAACTCGAAGCGCTCGGCTTCGAAGTGCTGCCCTCCTCGGCGAACTTCATCTTCGCCCGCCACCCCGGCCGCGACGGCGCCGAGCTCGCCGCCGCGCTGCGCGAACGCAGCATCATCGTCCGCCACTTCCGCCTGCCGCGCATCGACCAGTTCCTGCGCATCTCGATCGGCACCGACGCACAGTGCAACCGGCTCGCCGAAGCGCTCGCCGAGATCCTCAAATAAAAAACCGGAGCCTCGCTCCGGTTTTTTCGCTCAAGGGCCGGCTCACACCGGCCTCTTCACTTGATGATGCGCAGATGGCCCTTCGGCTTGGCCGGCTCTTCGCTGGCGGCCTCGGCGGTGACGGCCTCCTGCCCGACGTCCTCCGCGGTCAGTTCGTCAGCATCGACCGACGGCGCGGCACTCACTTCGAAAGCCATGCCCTGACCGTTCTCACGCGCGTAGATCGCCTGGACCGCGTCGATCGGAACGTAGAGAGACTGGGCGGCGCCGCCAAAGCGGGCCTGACAGCTCATCGCCTCGTTGTCGAGGACGAACTCGCGGGTCGCATGAGGCGCGATGTTCAGCACGATCTGCCCGTCGCGGACGAAGGCCCGCGGCACTTTGACGCGTTCGCTGACGACGACGGAAAGATAAGGGGTGAAGCCCGCATCGACGCACCAGTCGTAGAGCGCGCGGATCAGATAGGGTTTCGTGGACGGAATATCGGACATTTCGGTTCTGCCGGAAAGCGGCCCGCGCGAGCGGGCCTGTGCACTCAGCGACGCATCGCGCGCTCGGACGGGGTCAGCGCATCGATGAAGCCCTGACGCGAGAAGATCCGCTCGGCGTACTTCATGATCGGAGCGGCGGCCTTGGGCAGGTCGATGTTGTAGTGCTCGAGGCGCCACAGCAGCGGAGCGATTGCGACGTCGAGCATCGAGAACTCTTCGCCGAGCATGAACTTCTGCTTCGTGAACATCGGCGCGAGCTGGGCCAGCTGGTCGCGGACCAGGGCACGGTTCTTCTCGACACCCTTCGCGTTCTTCTCCAGCGCCTCGATGTGCGAGAACAGCTCGTTTTCGAGCGAATGCAGCAGCTGGCGGGCCTTCGCGCGCAGGATCGGGTCAGGCGGCATCAGCTGCGGATGAGGGAAGCGCTCGTCGATGTACTCGTTGATGATGTTCGGTTCGTAGAGCACCAGGTCGCGGTCGACCAGCACGGGTACGCGGTTGTACGGGTTGATGACCGCGATGTCTTCGGGCTTGTTGTACAGATCGACGTCGATGACCTGAAAGTCCATTCCCTTCTCGTAGAGCACGATCCGGCAGCGGTGGCTGAAAGGATCCGTGGTTCCGGAGTAGAGGTTCATCATCGTGGGCTTCCCTGAGAGTTTATGGAATCAAAAAGCGACGGGCCACGGGGGTGGCGCGCCGCCCTGACATGATTACGACAATCGCCGACACAAGCAAGCATTTAGATCAAGAAACGTCTTTGCGCCAGGTGCGCATCAGCGCATAACAGAGAAACGCAAAGACGGTCAGCACACCCAACACCGGCCAGGCGAGCGCTTCCCGCCCCGCCCGACCGGGCTCGGCCGCCCAGCCGAGAAAAGCGGCGATATCGGCGGCATCACGCCTCGGCATCCCGCCCTCCTCGCCTCCCCCGCCCAGCGCATCGGGCATCGCGGTATTCGGCACGAGCGCGTTGTTCCACCCGGAAGGCCTCGCCGGATCGGGGGTAAAACCCTGCAGATAGCGGGCGAGCCACTCTTCCCCGCTCAGATCGGCCGACGCGCGCGAGCGCGCGGCGAGGCTCAGATCGGGCGGCAAGGCGCCGAGCGTCTGCTTCACCTGTTCGCGGCCGAGCGCCGCCCTCATCGGGGAGGCAGCCCCCGGCCCCAGTGCGCCGCGGATCTCGGCTTCGCCCAGGCCCAGCTTCGCGAGGCTCTCGCCGCGCACCAGGCTCAGGTCGTGACAGGCGAGGCAGCGGCTCAGATAGAGTTTCGCGCCGCGCCGACGCGCCTCCTCCCCGTCCCCTGCGCTGGCACACGCAGCCCAGACAGCCAGCGCCGCGCAGAGCATCCCCGTCGCGAACCTCATCGCCGCGCTCCCGTGCAGACCGGCAGCAGCGCGAAGAAAGCCAGGATCAGCGCGGTGAAGACCTGGCTCAGGATCTGCGTCGCGGCGCCGACCGGCCGGCCGCCCAGCCAGCCCAGACCCAGATAAGACAGCGCCAGCACAGCCAGAGCGATCCGCCCGCCCCGGCCGCGCCGTGTACGGGCGGGGCTGCGGTCCAGCCAGGGCAAGGCTGCGATCGCGAGCACGCTCGTCGCCATCACGGCCACGCCCCAGAAGCGCGCGTCGAGCAGGCAGAGCGCGGCAAAAAGCGCGCCCCAGACGAGAGCCGTCAGCATGCGCCGGCGAGCTCCCGCCCTGACGAAGACCGCGAGCGCGAAGAACGAGACCAGCGCCTTCAATACCAGAATGAAGCCCGGCGTCACGGCTCTAAGCATCGAATAGAAGGGCGCGAAGTACCACATCGGACGCAGCTCGGGCGGCGTGTGCAGCGGATCGGCCGGAGCGAAGTTGTCCGCGGCGAGCAGATGACCGCCGCCCTCGGGCGCGAGCAGCACGATGGCCGCGAAGGCGAGCAGCAGCAGCGAGGCCGCAAAGAGATCCCTGAGCACCCGGGGAGGGTGGGAAACCTGGCTTTGTCCGCACGCATCAGCGCCGTCCGGCTCGGCGGCACGCAGCGAGTGCAGTATCCAGACGTGGAGGAAGCTCAGCACGATCAGCACCAGGGGCAGCGCGATCACATGCAGCGCGAAGAAACGGCCCAGCGTCGCATCGCCGACCTGCGCAGCGCCGCGCACCCACTGGGTGAGTCCGGATCCGACCAATGGAATCGCCGAGAAGAGGCCGGTGACGACCTGGGCGCCCCAGTACGAGAGCTGCCCCCAGGGCAGCAGATAGCCGAAGAAGGACTCGGCGATCAGGGTCAGGAAGAGCAGCCAGCCGCTGAGCCACAGCAGTTCGCGCGGCGCGCGGTAGGAGCCATGGAGCAGGCCGCGGAACAGGTGCAGATAGATCAGCGCGAAGAACAGCGACGCTCCGGTCGAATGCATGTAACGGAGCAGCGCACCGCCCGGCACCTCGCGCATCAGCGTCTCGACGCTCGCGAACGCGACAGGAAGAGCGGCCGCATTCAGGCTCGCGTCCGGCTTGTAGTGCATCGCCAGAAAGAGCCCGCTCGCCAACTGGATCAGCAGCACCAGCAGCAACAGCGGACCGGACACGCAGCCCGGCTTCCCGCTCCCCCGGTACGCGGCCAGATGGCGGATCAGCGCCGCACCCGCGGGAAAGCGGCTGTCCAGCCAGCCACCGCCCTTCATGCCGGAGCACCCTCGCCGATCCGTATCCGCGTGGCGTCCAGATAGCGATGCGGCGGGATCGCGAGATTCGTCGGCGCCGGGGCGTTGCTGAGCACCCGTCCGGCCAGATCGAAGCGGGAAGCATGACAGGGACAGACGACAGCGGAAGCCCCGCCGCCCGCGCCGTCGAGCCGGGGCGAGCAGCCGAGGTGGGTGCACAGCGCGGTGACGACGAGGATTTCAGGTTTGATCGAACGCCAGGCGTTGCGGCAGGAGTCGGGCTGTTCGGAGGTCAGCGAGTCCGGATCGGCCAGCGCTGCGCGGCGCGCCAGCGCGGCGAGCTGAGCGGGAGTGCGCCGCAAAATCCAGACGGGCCGTCCCCGCCACGAGACCGTGAGCGGCTCGCCCGGCTTGAGCGCGGCGATGTCGACATCGACGAAAGCACTCCCGGAGCGATCTCCGCCGGACGGCGCCAGGCTCGCCAGAAAAGGCGCGCTCAGACCCGCCACGACGACGCCCCCCAGGGCGCAGGTCGCGACGACCAACGCGCGTCGCTCGCGGTCCGCCTCTTTCATCCGTCAGCGTTTCCGGGCCACCGCACGGGCGTTGGTGATCGCCAGGCGCCTCTGCTGCTCGGCGTTCGCGATCAGGCTCCGCTGCGCATCGCTGACAGCGATCTTGCGCTGAGCCTCGATCGACGCGATCACGCGCGCGGCCGGGTCGGTGATCCGGCCTTCGGGCGGCATCGCGCGGCGCACGACGGGAAGCGGGCTCGCGGTGATCCGCGCGACCTCGGCGATGAAGCGTTCGTCGGCTTTGCGGGTTTCGGCCTGGAGATAGGCCGCCTGAACGGGAGAGAAGGCTTCCTCGGCGGCTTGAAGCGCCGGAGAAAGCCAAAGAAAAGTCAGCAACAAGCCGGAAAACAGGCGTTGGGGGCGCATGGTCGAGACGGATTCCTGCAAACGAAGAAGGCCGGCGGCGGGCACCGCCGACAGCAGCCGGGAATTCTGAACCAAGCGCCCAGCGTAAGCCAGTTACCTTTGCGGCAAATTCACAACGGGCACACGCGGAGGCGCTTGCGCGCCCCCGCGTTCAGACTCAGTGAGTCTTGTCGGCCGTTGCGTCGGTGACGGCAAGCGCCGTGCTGTTGACGAGCCGCCTGACCGTCGCGCTGGGGGTCAGGATCTGCACCGGCTTCGCCGCGCCGAGCAGGATGGGCCCGACCGTCACGCCCTCGCCACCGGTGATCTTCAGCAGGTTGTAGGCGATGTTGGCCGCATCGAGGTTGGGCATCACCAGCAGGTTCGCATCGCCCTTCAGGGTCGTGTCGGGATTCGCGCGCTTGCGGATCAGCGAGGACAGCGCCGAATCGCCGTGCATCTCGCCATCGGCTTCGAGCGTCGGCGCGATCTCGGCGAGCCGCTCGCGCGCTTCGCGCATCTTGCGCGCCGAAGGCGAAGCCGAACTGCCGAAGCTCGAATGCGACAGCAGCGCCGCCCGCGGTTCGATCCCGAAGCGGCGCAGCTCCTCGGCGGCCATCCGCGCGATCTCGGCGATCTGGCCCGCGTCCGGCAACTCGTTGACATAGGTGTCGCTGATCGCCATGACCCGGCCCGGCAGCAGCAGCAGATTCATCGCCGCGAACAGCGATGCATCGGCACGGCGGCCGATCACCCGCTCGACGTGCTTCAGGTGATCGCCATAGGCGCCATAGGTGCCGCAGACCATCGCGTCGGCATCGCCGCGCGCAAGCAGCATCGAGCCGATCAGCGTCGTATTGCGGCGCAGCTCGACCTGGGCGATCGCCGGGGTCACGCCATCGCGCGAGGCAAGCTTGTGATAGGCCTGCCACATCGCCTCGAAGCGCGGATCCGACTCGGGGTTGACGAGATCGAAGTCGCGTCCGAGTGCGAGGTTCAGGCCCAGCTCGGCAATCCGGCTTTCGACGACAGCGGGACGGCCGACCAGGATCGGGCGGGCAAGGCCTTCCTCGATGACGATGCAGGCGGCGGCGAGCACCCGCTCGTCCTCGCCTTCGCAGTAGACGACCCGCTTGCGTTCAGGCGCGACGGCCTTTGCGGCATTGAAGATCGGCCGCATCAGGAAGCCCGAGTGATAGACAAACTCGGAGAGCTTCTGCACATAAGCATCGAAATCGGCGATCGGTCGGGTCGCAACACCCGAAGCCATCGCAGCCTTCGCGACGGCGGGGGCAACGCGGACGATCAACCTCGAATCGAAAGGCAGCGGAATCAGGTGTTCGGGACCGAAGCGCTGATCCTTGTACTCGGTCGCCAGCACATCGCCCTGGTCTTCGCGGGCCAGATCGGCGATCGCATGAACGCAGGCGAGCTTCATCTCCTCGTTGACGGTCGTCGCGCCGACATCGAGCGCACCGCGGAAGATGAAGGGGAAGCACAGCACGTTGTTGACCTGGTTCGGATAGTCCGAACGCCCGGTCGCGATGATCACGTCGTCGCGGACCGCCTTCGCTTCCTCGGGCAGGATCTCCGGAGTCGGGTTCGCGAGCGCGAAGATGATCGGCTTCGCCGCCATCTGTGCGACCATCTCGGGCTTGAGCACGCCGGCCGCCGAGACACCGAGGAACACGTCCGCGCCGACGATCGCATCGCCGAGCGTGCGCGCTTCGGTTTCGCGCGCATAGCGGGCCTTGTTCGGCTCCATCTTCGCGTCGCGGCCCTGGTAAATCACCCCCTTCGAGTCGCAGACGAGGACGTTTTCCTTCCTCAGGCCGACCTTGCACATCATGTCCAGACAGGCGATCGCCGCGGCGCCCGCGCCCGAGCAGACCAGAGTGACCTCTTCGATCTTCTTGCCGACGACCTGCAGGCCGTTGATCAGCGCGGCCGACGAGATGATCGCAGTGCCATGCTGGTCATCGTGGAAGACCGGAATCTTCAGCCGTTCGCGCAGCTTCTGTTCGATGTAGAAACACTCGGGCGCCTTGATGTCTTCAAGGTTGATGCCACCCAGCGTAGGTTCGAGCGCGGCGATGATGTCGATCAGCTTGTCCGGATCGCTCTCGTTGAGCTCGATGTCGAACACATCGACGCCAGCGAACTTCTTGAACAGGCAGCCCTTGCCTTCCATGACCGGCTTGCCGGCGAGCGGGCCGATATTGCCCAGGCCCAAAACCGCGGTGCCGTTCGTGACGACGCCGACCAGATTGCCGCGCGAAGTCAGCTCGGCGGCCTGGGCCGGATCGGCAACGATCGCATCACAGGCTGCGGCGACGCCCGGAGAGTAGGCCAGCGACAGATCGCGCTGGTTGGTCAGCCCCTTGGTCGGCGTGACCGAAATCTTGCCCGGCGTGGGGTAACGGTGATAGTCGAGCGCAGCGGCGATGAGATCCTTGTCCATGATTCCTATTCCTGTGATTGCCCGTCCAGCCCTCTCGCGGGGCCTTGCGGAGATGCGGGCCGCACACCCTCCGGGGGAGGAAGGCAGCGGCAGACCCCGGCAAGTCTAGCGCATGCCATAAAGCAGAACGGCGGCACAAGGCCGCCGTTCTGCTCTGCGTCAAGTCGGCAAACTCAGCGGACGACCCGCCCTTCGCGGTCCAGCACCGACAGTTCGAGGAAGTGCGCGCCGCTGCGCGAGCCCTGGGTGAAGGAGAAAGCCACGCCGCCGGCGTCGTAATTGCTCATCCCCGCGAGCCCCTTGGCCAGCGCCGAGTGACCGCCGTTGCCGCGCTTGAGCCCCTCGACCAGAACCTTGGCCGCCAGATAGCCTTCCATCATCGCCTGGGTCGGCTCCTCGGTGTAGGGCCCGTACTTGCGATAGTTGTTCTTGAATTCGCGGACGACGGCGACAGCGTCGTTGCGCGGGCTCGGCGCGACCTGGACGACGGCCGTGCCCCTGGCAAGCAGCGGACCGGCGACCTGAGCCATCTGGACCGCCTCGATGCTGGACATCGCGACGACCTGCGCCGCTCCGTTCTGCTCGCGATAGCGCTTCAGGAAGGCACCCGCCGCCGCGGTGTCGCCGGCGAGCAGCAGCGCCTGGTGATCCTCTCCCGCCAGACTGGTTGCCACCGCGCTGATCTTCGCCGCGTCGCGGGGCTGGGGAATCGCCGCATCGACGGTCAGCCCACCCTGGGCTGCGGCGGCCTTGAGCTGAGCCAGGATCTCGCGCCCGCTGGCATCCTCGGAATAGAGGATCGCCACCTTCTTGACGCCAATCGTCCCGAACTGCCTGAGCACCTTGCCGACTTCGACGGCGTAGCTCGGGCGGGTGAAGAACACCCAGTTCGAGGATTTGTCGGAGATCAGCGAAGTCGCGCCGGTGCGCGGTCCGACCAGGGGCAGCTGCAGCGTATCGAGCACCCGGTCGGCGAGCAGCTTGGCGACCGGAGCCGAACCGATCGAACCGATCAGCGCGACGGGTTGCTTGGTCTTCGCGAGCTCGCGCACCTGAGCCGAAATGTCCGGCCCCTGATCGACGAACACGAACTTGATCGGATGCCCGGAAACTCCGCCGCGGTTGTTGACCTCGTCGAAATAGACCTTCGCTCCGACCTGGGTCTGCCAGGCGACGCTTCCGGCCTGACTGACCGCCGGCGCAACCTGAAGAACCACATAGTCATCGGCCGCCCATACCCCTGTCGCACCGATCATCCACAACGCAGTGAGCAGAACATTGAAACAGCGCATACACCCCTCCTCGTTTCTGAAAAACAGAAAACACACCCTTTTTATATTTTTTGATTTGAAGCCCGTATTTACGCGCTGTCGCGAGATTAACCGAGATTTGTGATTTTTGTACATTTCATATCGCGGTTACCCGTTTCACAATGCACATCCCGCATTACGGTTCTTTGTTTTGCCTCGTGAAATCAAACACTTCCGAACCCTGTTTTTGCGCAAAACATCATTTCGCTTCCGCGGTAAATGACTTAGATCAGAAGGCCGTTTTTTTCTTTTTCTATAATGCTGACGAATAAATGCAGGCCGATTCATCCCCCCGGATCCCGCGCATTTCCCGGATCCTGGGCTTGTCATCCGCACTGCGAGAATTTCCCCTTGAAGCAGGAGCAATACATGCCCGTCTCAAATCAAGCCGAACTCGACGCCCTTCTCGTCCGGGTCAAGGCCGCTCAACGTAAATTCGCGACCTTCTCGCAAGAACAGGTCGATCTGATCTTCCGCAGCGCCGCTCTGGCTGCCGCCGATGCCCGTATCCCGCTGGCCAAGATGGCCGTCGAGGAAACCCGCATGGGCATCCTCGAAGACAAGGTCATCAAGAACCACTTCGCTTCCGAGTACATCTACAACAAGTACAAGGATGAGAAGACCTGCGGCGTGCTCGAGGAAAACCCCGAGTTCGGCACGATGAAGATCGCTGAACCGGTCGGCATCATCTGCGGTATCGTCCCGACGACGAACCCGACCTCGACCGCAATCTTCAAGGCGCTGATCGCACTGAAGACCCGCAACGCGATCGTCTTCTCGCCGCACCCGCGCGCCAAGAAGGCCACCTGCTTCGCCGCCAAGCTCGTGCTTGACGCCGCGATCGCCGCAGGCGCCCCGAAGGACATCATCGGCTGGATCGACGAACCGTCGGTCGAACTGTCGAACGCGCTGATGCGCCACCAGGACATCAACTTGATCCTGGCCACCGGCGGTCCCGGCATGGTCAAGGCCGCCTACTCGTCCGGCACGCCGGCGATCGGCGTCGGCGCCGGCAACACCCCGGCCGTCATCGACGAAACCGCTGACATCAAGCGCGCCGTCGCCTCGATCCTGATGTCGAAGACCTTCGACAACGGCGTGATCTGCGCCTCCGAACAATCCGTCGTCGTCGTCGATGAAGTCTATGACGCGGTCCGCGAACGCTTCTCCCACCACGGCGGCTACATCCTGTCGAAGAAGGAAACCGAAGCGGTGCGCAAGACCATCCTCGTCGATGGCCACCTGAACGCCGCGATCGTCGGCCAGTCCGCGATCAAGATCGCCGAGATGGCTGGCGTCACCGTTCCGCCCTACACCAAGGTTCTGCTCGGCGAAGTCAGCAACATCGACGACTCCGAAGCTTTCGCGCACGAAAAGCTGTCCCCGATTCTCGGTCTGTTCCGCGCCAAGGATTTCGCCGACGCCACCGAAAAGGCCGCGGCTCTGGTCGCGCTGGGCGGTATCGGTCACACCTCGGTGCTCTACACCGACCAGGATCTGCAACCGGAACGCGTCCGCTACTTCGGTGACAAGATGAAGACGGCCCGCATTCTGATCAACACCCCGTCGTCGCAAGGCGGTATCGGTGACCTCTACAACTTCCACCTGGCGCCGTCGCTGACCCTGGGCTGCGGTTCGTGGGGCGGCAACTCGATCTCCGAAAACGTGGGTCCGAAGCACCTGATCAACCGGAAAACCGTCGCGAAACGAGCCGAGAACATGCTGTGGCACAAACTCCCCAAGTCGATCTACTTCCGTCGCGGCTGCCTGCCCTTCGCGCTGGATGACCTGCAAGGCAAGAAGCGCGCTCTGGTCGTGACCGACCGCTTCCTGTTCGAAAACGGCTACGTCGACGAAACCGTGCATCTGCTCAAGAAGCTGGGCATGGAAGTCGAAGTGTTCTTCGAAGTCGCCGCTGATCCGACCCTCGCGGTCGTCCGCAAGGCTCTGTCGCTGGCCAACGCCTTCCAGCCGGACGTGATCCTGGCCCTGGGCGGCGGCTCGCCGATGGACGCCGCGAAGATCATGTGGGTCATGTACGAACACCCGGAAGTCGCGTTCGAAGATCTGGCCCTGCGCTTCATGGACATCCGCAAGCGCATCTACAAGTTCCCGAAGATGGGCATCAAGGCCCAGCTCGTCGCGGTCCCGACCACTTCCGGTACCGGCTCCGAAGTGACCCCGTTCGCGGTCGTCACCGACGAAGTGACCGGCGTCAAGTACCCGATCGCCGACTACGAGCTGACCCCGAACATGGCCATCGTCGACGCGAACCTGGTCATGAACATGCCGAAGTCGCTGACTTCGTTCGGCGGCATCGACGCGGTGACCCATGCGCTCGAAGCCTATGTCTCGATCATGGCCAACGAGTACTCGGATGCGCAGGCCCTGCAGGCGCTGAAGCTGCTCAAGGAATACCTGCCCTCCTCGTACAAGAACGGCGCCAAGGATCCGAAGGCCCGCGAACAGGTCCACAACGGCGCCTGCCTGGCCGGTATCGCGTTTGCGAACGCCTTCCTGGGCGTCTGCCACTCGATGGCCCACAAACTGGGTGCCGAGTTCCACATCGCTCACGGTCTGGCCAACGCGTTGCTGATCTCGAACGTGATCCGCTACAACGCGGCCGACATCCCGACCAAGCAGGCCGCTTTCTCGCAGTACGACCGCCCGAAGGGTGTCGAGCGTTATGCGCAGATCGCCCGCCACCTGGGTCTGGAAGCCAACCGCGACCACGAACGCGTCGAGAAGCTGATCGAATGGGTTGAAGAGCTGAAGGCCGAAATCGGCATCCCGGCTTCGATCCAGGCCGCCGGCGTTTCGGAAGCGGACTTCCTGGCCAAGGTCGACCACCTGGCCGAGCAGGCTTTCGACGACCAATGTACCGGTGCGAACCCGCGCTACCCGCTGATCAGCGAGCTCAAGCAACTGCTGCTGGACAGCTTCTACGGCCGCCCCTACGTCGAAGCCTACGAGCGCACTCCGGAAGGCGAAGCCGCCGCTCCCGCCAAGAAGGCTGGCAAGAAGTAAGCTTTGAGGTAAACTCAAGCCCCAAGGGAACCCCCGAATTCGTTCGGGGGTTTTTCGTTTGTACCCGGAATGAGTACTCAATCAGCCCGCCCCCAGCGGGCTTTCCCCCGTTTGGGACTGCCCTCATTAGGAGTTTTCATGGAACAGGCAGCAATCGAGAAAGCCGCATCGAGCGGTTACAAGAAAACCACCCTGCTCGAACAGGACCCTCTGCGCTACTGGACGCGCTCGATCCTCGCCGGCATGTATCTGACGATCGTCGGCTTCGTCTACTGGTCGATCAAGACCACGCTGCACGAAACGCCCTTCGGCCCGATCATTGCGTCGGCCTTCTTCGGCGTGGGTCTGTCGGTGATCATCTTCACGCACACCGAACTCTTCACCAGCAACAACATGTACCTGGCCGTGTCCTCGACCTCGGGCCGGACCAACTGGTGGCAGACCATCAAGCTGTGGGTTGCCTGCTATCTGGGCAACCTGATCGGCGCGCTGATCGTTGCGCTGCTGCTCTGGGGTGCCGGCACGCTGGACGCGATCCCGCTCGACCACCAGGTCTATGCCGGCGCGGTCGCGAAGACCCACCAGAGCGCTCAGGCGATCTTCTTCAAGGGCATCCTGGCCAACTGGGTCGTCTGCCTGGCTGTCTGGATGTCGCTGATCCTGAAGGAAGAGATGGCCCGCCTCTCGATGGTGATCCTGGTCGTGTTCATGTTCCTGTTCCTCGGCTTCGAACACTCGATCGCGAACATGGGCACTTTCTCGATCTCGCTGCTGGGTCACGGCACGATCACCCTCGGTGATGCGCTGTTCAACCTCGCCTTCAGCACCCCCGGCAACATCATCGGTGGCGCGCTGCTGGTCGGTCTGCCCAACCGCTTTCTGAGCCCGGTCGAAAAGCCCAAGGCTGACTGAACGTAAGCTTGGTCGGCAGCAAACGCGGCGCTTTCGGGCGCCGCGCGCGTTTCAGGCCCTGGCGAACCAGCCCAGTACCCGCATCGAAACCCGTTCCGGCAGGAGCCGGATCCAGCGCATCGAGAGGATCCTGCGCCTCGGAAAGGAGATCTCGAAACGGCCACGCGCGATGCCGTCGAGGATGCGCCGCGCCGCCTCGATCGCGGAGATCCGCGCCGAGCCGCGCTCGCGCGCACCATAGAAACCCGGGGTCGCGAGAAACACCCCTATGCCCCGGGGCATCAGTTCCCAGTAAAGCCCCTCGGCAAAGTTGATCACGCCCGCCTTGCTCGCCCCGAAGGCCAGCGCGCTCGGCTGGCCGCGGTAACCAGCCGCACTGCCGATGATCACGATCGCACCGGCGCCCTGCTGCAGCAGCTGGGGAAGCACCGCGGCGACTCCGTTGACGACGCCGATCAGGTTGATCTCGAACGCGATCCGCGCGCCTTCGACGGCAAGATCCACCGCGCTGAGCGGCTCGGCACTGCCAGCGTTGAACACGACGACATCGACGCCCCCCCACTGATCGAGGAGCTGCAGGAGTGCAGGCAACAGACTGTTGGCGCGGCTCAGATCGAGCGGAATCGCGGTGCTGCCGGGAATCCGCGACGCAACGGCCCTGAGCCGCTCGGGGCGGCGGCCGGACAAGGCCAGCTGCGCGCCGCGCTGTGCCAGGGCTTCGGCCAGCGCGGCACCAATGCCGCACGAGGCGCCGACAATCCAGACGCGCTTATCCTGCCAGTCGCGGATCGGAGTATTCAAGGGCATGCATCCCTCTCAAGGTTTCGCGCCGACCCGGCAAAGCCTGCCGAGCCTTCCCCTGCAGCGGCTCCCGTCCGGGAGCAAGAGCGCTCCCGACCCATCCAGTTTATCGGCGCATTTCCCCGTTTGTCACGCCCCCGCCACCGCCGCAACGCGGCGAGTGTCGTTCCGGTCACGAAAAGCCGGCGTCAGAACGTCTTCGGGACGATGCGCATGTCCATCAGCAGCCCGCCGTCCTCGGGCCTGGCGTCGAGCCGGGCCAGCGCTTCGGGACTGAGCGGCTTGATCCGGTGCGCATGGCGCGAGCGGCTGAAAACTCCGTTGCGCCACTGGTAGACCTCGTCGAGCTTCTGCTCCCAGGTATAGAAATGGTCGTGATCGTCGTAGTAATCGTCGAAGCGGTTGCGCCCCAGATAGATCGCGTTCGAGCCCTCGTAGCCGGTCTTGTCCGAACTCTTCGCATCGGTGTTCAGCAGATAGGCCCAGTCTCCCGGAACGAAATTCCCCGGAGCCACCGCGCTCTGCAGATCCATCAGCTTGCCCGCCCGCGCGAGCTCGCGCGGATCGACTTCGCCACCGAAGTTCCACGCGGCTCCCGGCTCGATGTCGACCAGAGGGTCCCCATCGGCCCACAGCGCTGCTTCGATGCGGCGGGAGCGAAGCGGATCGGGTTTGACCCGCCGGTAATAGTCGAGGATCCCCTGGACGAGAACCAGCTTGGTCGCGGTATAGCAACCTATCCGGTACTCCTGCTGGTTCAGGAAGACATCCATCATCGCCCGATGGACAGCCACGCCGGGCTTGGGCGTCCCCCTGTCCCAGTAGAGCGGGTTCCACTTCGCGGATCCACCGTTGGGCCAGACCCAGTTCAGATCCTCGGCCCAGGCGACGATGTTCTGGCGCACGCCGACATGATCGGACAGCGCCTCGAGCGAACAGCTGCCGCCCTTGAATTCAGTCCGCCGACCGTGCTGGAGCAGCGCGAGCACGATCTCCTTGCGCGAGACGGTGTCGACGTTGCGCCCCTTGCCGCTGGCGGTCGGCAGCTTCACCTTCTCGGTGCGCAGCGCGAATTCCCGGCGCGCATGAAAGTCCAGAGTCCGCGTGTCATGCCGCGGCGTGCTCAGCGCGAGCGCGACAGTCCCGGTCTTGCGGTTCGCGGTCTGCACGAAGTGGCGCGACGGGATGTCCAGCGATTTCAGGTAAGCAGGGAGCGCGGTCTCCAGCTCGGCGGCCTGAGCGGGACAGCGGAACAGCACTTCGGCCTGAGCCTGGATCGATACCAGAGCACCGAAAAGCCCGAGAAGAAACCGGAAAAACATCCAAAACCCCCTGTTGCGCCAAATATGAACGGATCGAGGTTTCCCAGAAAACCCCGACCGCCAGACTGCAGAGGGAAAAAAGCCCGACCAGTGTCGGGCTTTTCCTGAAGAAAACCTTGTCAGGCCAAGTGTACAGGAATCTTGCCAATCTTCGCCCGCCACTCGCGAGGGCCGGTCTCATGCACGGCCGATCCCAGCGAGTCGACGGCCACGGTGACCGGCATGTCGACGACATCGAACTCGTAGATCGCCTCCATGCCCAGATCGGCGAAAGCGACGACCTTCGCGGTCTTGATCGCCTTCGAGACCAGGTAGGCAGCACCGCCGACCGCCATCAGATAGACCGACCGGTGCTTCTTGATCGCCGCGATCGCGGCCGGACCGCGTTCGGCCTTGCCGATCATGCCCAGCAGGCCGGTCTCGGCGAGCACCTGCTCGGTAAACTTGTCCATCCGCGTCGCCGTCGTCGGGCCGGCGGGGCCGACCGCTTCGTCGCGGACCGGATCGACCGGACCGACGTAATAGATGAAGCGCCCCTGCAGATCGACCGGCAGCGCCTCTCCCTTGTCGAGCAGATCGACGATGCGCTTGTGCGCCGCATCGCGGCCGGTCAGCATTTTGCCGGACAGCAGCAGCACTTCGCCCGGCTTCCAGGACGCAATCTCGTCCCGCGTCACCGTATTCAGATCGACCCGCCGCCCATTGGACGGCTCATAGACGAGGTCGGGCCAGTCGGAGAGCCTGGGCGGATCGAGATAGACCGGGCCCGAACCGTTGAGCACGAAGTGGGCGTGACGGGTCGCCGCGCAGTTCGGGATCATCGCGACCGGCAAGGATGCCGCATGGGTCGGATAGTCGAGGATCTTGACGTCGAGCACGGTCGTCAGCCCCCCCAGGCCCTGGGCGCCAATCCCGAGCGCATTGACCTTCTCGTAGAGTTCGAGGCGCAGCTCCTCGATCCGGTTAGCGGGTCCGCGCGCGATCAGCTCGGGCATGTCGATCGGCGCCATCAGCGCCTCCTTCGCGAGCAGCGCCGCTTTCTCGGCCGTGCCACCGATACCGATGCCGAGCATGCCGGGCGGGCACCAGCCCGCGCCCATGTGCGGCACCGTCGCGAGCACCCAGTCGACGATCGAATCGGACGGATTGAGCATCGCGAGCTTGCTCTTGTTCTCGGAGCCGCCGCCCTTCGCGGCGACGGTGACCTCGACCGTGTTGCCCGGCACGACCGAATAGTGGATCACCGCTGGCGTGTTGTCGCGGGTGTTTTTGCGCGCACCGGTCGGGTCGAGCAGGATCGACGCACGCAGCTTGTTCTCGGGGAGAAGATAGGCGCGACGCACCCCTTCGTTGATCGCATCGTCCAGCGAGCCGGTGAAGCCGACCCAGCGCACATCCATGCCGACCTTGACGAAGACCGTGACGATCCCTGTGTCCTGGCAGATCGGGCGGTGGCCTTCGGCGCACATCCGCGAGTTCACGAGGATCTGGGCCATCGCATCCTTCGCGGCCGGGCTCTGTTCGAGTTCCCAGGCGCGGGCAAGGCTGCGGATGAAATCGGCCGGATGGTAGTAACTGATGTACTGAAGAGCCCCTGCCACGCTATCGATCAGGTCGCTCTGTCTGATGATGCTCATGCTCTCTCCCCCGTTGTTCGGCCTGACGATCATCGCAGGCTAGGGGGACGATGACCTTGACGCAGGACATCCCCTCCCCCCGATTCAGACCGGACCTCGGGAGGGATGGCGAGAGGAGGCACCGAGTTTTTTTACCGGCTGTAAGAGCCGTGTAAGTTACGCGCGCTTAAATCCAATCCGAAGACGGTTCTGAGGGACCGAAGGAAGTAAGCAGCAACTTGTACATCAGTATTTTTGCCGCCCGGCTGGGTGACGGAACCTGGACCTGAAAGTTCACGGATCTGTCCCGGGATCAGGCAAATTTGTGGGAATACCGGCCAAGCCGGTATTTGAGACGGTAAGGGTGTTGGGGGACGCCCTTACCGTCCATTTTCTTTTTGCAGCTCCCGAATGGCCAGGCCTCGCAAGGACACGGGCAGGACCGCATGAACCGATACCCGCTGACCACCACCGCCTGACGCGGCAAACATGTCGCACGCACTCCCCCCCGCACCGACGCTCCGCCTGACCTCACCGTCCGGCTCCGCTTGCCGCACGCAAAACCGGTCGTACAATCCTCGCCCCGCATCCGTCCCGATCCCGCTCGCCCGGCCTCGCCGAGGCCGCCTCCCCCTGTCCTGCCGATGAAATTCTCGCTGCCCGTCCCCAACCTGACCGCGCCCCGGCGTCTCGCCGCGCTGTCGCTCGCCTTCACCTTCACCTTCCTCGCGCTGCTCTGGCTGCTCTACTCGGCGGAGACCCGGGGGCTTTCGCCGCGCGTGATCGGCTACCTCTTCCTGCTCGCACCGCTCGTGATCTGCGCGACGCTCGGCGCGGTGCTGAGGACGACCGACAGCGGAGTGGATGCGGCGCGCCCGAGGATACCGGCGATCTTCTCGGCGATGGTCAGCGCCGCCCAGTGGATCAGCGTCGCCGGCCTGTTAGGCCTCGCCGGAGCGCTCTACGCATCGGGCCCGCAAGCTCTGGCCTATCCGCTCGGCTGGATGGCCGGCTACCTGCTGCTCGCCGTGCTCATCGCCCCCCGGCTTCGCGTCAGCCGCCTGGGCCGCCCCGTCGACTTCCTGTCCGCGCGCTTTGGCGGCCACCTGCCCCGCCTCGCCGGCGTCGCCGCCGTCGCGCTGACGGCCTTCGTCTATGCACTCGCGCAGATCACAGTGATCGGCCTGATCGTCAGCCATTTCGCGCGGATCCGTTTCGAAGCCGGCGTCTTCGTCGGGCTCGCCGCGGTGCTGATGCTCTCCTTCATCGGTGAGCTCAGAAAACTCAGCTGGGTCCAGGTGATCCAGTTCCTGTTCCGCGCCCTCGCCTTCCTGATCCCGGTCATCCTGCTCTGCTGGCAGTTCGCGAACCAGACCCCGTTCGGCACGAACGGCCTCGCGCCGAAGCTCGAATCCGTCGAAGCCCAGCTCCTCGCCAGCCCGCACGAAGCCGAGGTCAGGGAGCTGCACCTCGCGCGTGCCGAGCAGCTCAGGCAACAGATCGCCGAGCTGCCCGACTCGCTGACCGGCGCGCGCAGCTTCGCCCGCGCCAAGCTGGACCGGCTGCTCGCAAAACCCAATTCGACCGGAAGCCAGATCGCCGCCGCCCTGAAAGCGCTGCGCGAGCTGCCGAGGACTCCGGAAGAAGCCAGGCAGCGGTGGAGCGGCATGATGGCCGAGGACATCGAGCTCGCCCGCCCCCCCCGGCCCTTCGCGGCGCTGCCCGATGGCGCGCAGGACGGCCTTCTGGCGCTAATCGTCGTGCTGATGCTGGGCACGGCCGCGATGCCCCACCTCGTCGAACGGGCGAGCGCGACGCCGCCCGAAGCCCCGGCCCGCCAGTCCGTGCCCTGGACCCTGCTGTTGATCCTCGTGCTGCTCGCCGCCGCTCCGCTCTGCGCGCTGTTCGCGAAGTGGCTGATCTCGACCCAGGTCGTCGGCCTCCCCTTCGATCAGCTTCCCGAATGGATCGCGGCCTGGAGCCGCCAGGGCCTGATCCGCATCGACGACATCAATCAGGACGGAATCCTGCAGCTCGCCGAGCTCTCGCTGAACCCCGACCTCGTCGTGCTGGCCCTGCCCGAGATGGCCGGCCTGCCCTATGTCGCGACCGGCCTGATCGCCAGCGCCGCGCTGGCCGCGGCGCTGGCGATGGCCGACGCCCGGCTGCAGGCGATCTCCCGCGCGCTGACCGACGAGATCGCCCGGCTCTTCCGCCCCGCCTCGACCCAGCGCCGCCTGGTCGTCGCCAAGCTGAGCCTGCTGATCGTCGCGCTCGGCGCCGCGGCCCTCGCGACGCAGCGCCCCGAGAGCATCCTGACCACGGTCGGTTTCGCCTTCGCGCTCGCCGCGGCGGGCCTCTTCCCCGCGCTCGCCCTGGGCCTCTTCTGGCCGCGCGCGAACCGCTGGGGCGCGACGGCGGGCATGCTGACCGGCCTGGGCCTGACCCTCGTGAACGCGGTCCGAACCCTCCCCTTCTTCGGCGGCTCCCCCGCCAGCGGATGGCTGGGTCTGGGCCCCGTCCCGGGCGCGCTGATCGGCGTGCTGGCCGGCTTCGTCGTGATCGTCGTCGTCAGCCTGCTGACGCCCCGGCCTACCCCGGACAAAAACTCTTCATCGCCGCGCTTGGAGAAATCGACGGACTAGGTTATATTCTCTGGCTCAGCCGCGGAGAGATGGATGAGTGGTTTAAGTCGCACGCCTGGAAAGCGTGTTTAGGGTCATGCCCTAACGGGGGTTCGAATCCCCCTCTCTCCGCCAAGAACACCACAAAACCCCCGCATCGCCCTAGGCGATGCGGGGGTTTTGTTTTGGGGTAACCCCCAGCCTACCCCCTCTTCGATTCGCGCTGTCCTATCTCGGCAAACACCGTACCTGTCGTGACCCTCAACCCAATGATGCTCACGAGGGCAGCAACGCCTCGGCAGAGCGCGAGCAAACCAAAGCCCAAGAAGCCATAAGACGCATCGCCCAGTTGATTGCCGCATGGTTGGCGCTGACCTTCCGCGCGCCTTCACCCCGGAATTCTACGTCCGGTCGGCTCGAGCAAGACAATCCATCCACAGACAACACGCTAACCGGCTGCTCAGCAGGGCGAAAGTGATTTTTCACTCACCAGCCAACAGATGCCGGAGAACATCAGCCGTTCAATCAACGAGCTTGCACTCTCAGCAGCGAAGTCCGGCCCGAGAATCGAAAGGTATCAATTTTCTGATTTTTGGAACACGCCACCTTCCTGAGGTAGACCTGCAAAACGCATGTCTGAATTATGGAATAGGTCGTCCTCCCGAGGAAGAGCAGCAAGGCGCGATTCCAGTCCGCTGAGCTCGTCAAGCTCGCAGGGCTTGGGCGTTGCATCCAGGTAGGATCTTACGGCTGCGAGCCAAAAGTCCGGAAAGCGCAGATCTATCCTATACGGGGCAATTCTCAAGTCCTCTGGCTCGTCCACATCGCCCAGGCGCCATGAGTACACATCAACATCTTCGAACTCTGCCATCAACGCTTCGCAGTCGCGCAAGACAGAACCGTCAATACCTTCAACACCTGCCTGCATGCCACCCAAGGTGGCAAGCACTTTCAGATATTGCCAGTAGGGCCGACTGCGAAGTGGCCACCACAGACCGTCGTGGTCAGGGTGGTCCATTCCGTCTCGGTCACAGTCGAGGTAGCCACTCTTCACCGTTGCTAAGTCGTTGGCCCGTTGCGCTACCTCTATGCAATTTTTGTATTCTCGTCTTACCCAGAAGTGATGAAAAAGCAATCCAAACTGCCGAAGGCACTTAAAGTCAAGGGTCGCCTGGTACTCGTTTACAGCTTTGTTGCGCCCGTTTTCGAGCATAGCGATATGCGCATCCAGCCCGTTGTTGCGAACAGAGTGTGCTACCAATAAGCGCTCAACCTCCGGATTCGCAGGGCTAGCCTCAATGAGAGGATTCACTCCGGGGCCATTGAGTAGCTCGTTTAGCCGGGACCAGTGTGCCCCCTCGCCTCCGAGAGCCAGCGCCCAACGCAAGTGGAAAAGTTTGAAGTTCCGCCCGTGGTGATTCCGGTCGAGCCTAGACAGGGGCTGATTCAGCGGGTTATCCCATTCATCAAGCATAAGCCTGAGCGCTGCTGTTTCCTTGTCATTGAGCGGAGAGTCCCTGGAAGGGGAGACGTTGCCGATCAGACGCGTTGCGGAGCCCCTGCCCGCCAGCACATTTTGCAACTCGGCATCCAAGCCGTTGCGGGCATAGCAATGCGGGAAGTCGCAGCCGCAGACCTTTGTGAAGACCGCGTCAATAAACTGATCTCGGACCAAGCGCCATTCGCGACCATGCTCATAAGCGGCACTGCGTGGCGCTGCGCGCGGCCAGTTCAACAGCGCGTTGGGCAGAATCTCCATCAGAAGCTCATCCTGCCTACGGGCAATTTCCAAGAACTCATTTCTACGTTCTGCCACCCAGTGCTCGTGGCCAGTTAGCGGCAAGCCAATCTCGTCTGCCTCGATCTGATATGACTGCACATGTTGCAGCGCTTCGTTGCGGAGCCGTAATGCGGCCATCACGCGGATAAACCAGGCGTGCGCATTCTGCGGCTCTAATGCGATAGCTTCTTCTGCCTTCGTTGCCGCTCTAGCCAGGTCGCCAAGCGTGAAGTAGGCGTCAGCCTGATCCACAAGGTCACTGGCACTCGCGCCGCCGATACGCCCCTTAGCCTCACTCCGCTCGAGCTGCTGGACAGCGCGCAGGGCGAATGGACTGTTGTGCGCTACCCCCGTTTGCGGGTCGGGCGACTTGATGTACTCGTGCAGTCGCACAGTGCGTAAGTCGGGCCTTTCCTCATGCAACAGTACAGATCGCAGCTGCTTCATCCGCAGCACCCAGTAGCCATAGGCCTCGTAACGCCGGTTCAAATCCCCCTCAGCGGATGTCAGCGACTCGGAAAGCTCCGGGCCTTCCACCTCGCCCCTCAAGATCCGCGCAACAAGCTGAGTGTCGCCAGCAAAGACGATGTCCAGGCTGAGCACATTGAGTACCAGCGCATCGGTTTTTCCCGCCTCCAGCCGCCCGAGCTCCTTTGGCGGTCTCGATCGTCCGCCTTGGAACAGGCCATCAACGTACAGATATTTGTTCAAACAGCTGCGCAGATGCTCCGGGCACGGAGTTTGGCCGGTCAGCCTCTCGATCGTAGCCACTACGCCGTTGGGCTTCTTCTTGTTTCCCATGGTCTTTCCAGATATGAAGCGGGGGCGGATCAGCGCCCCCACAATCAGGGCTTGCCTCAGGGCGCCTTGGGGGATTTTTGCTCGGACCGCTTCTGGTATTCGGCGTTGTTCGGATTGAGCTGGTTAGTGCGGTTATCCTGCACCTTCTGGTGGGCAGGGTTGTTCGGGTTCTTCTGATTGGAGTTGTGGCTTGCTTCGTTGCGCTTCATGTCAGTCTCCGGACTGGTGTTGAAAACCACGAGTCTGAAGATGTGACGATCACAAAAAAGGGGCATCAAGCCCCCTTACGACGGCCCCCCTCACACCGTCAAGAGGGGGCTCCGCCAGACTTCCGCCAAATAACGCCGGCGGAGCTCGCAACCAGGCTTCCGCATCGCCAATTGCGATGGCAAGGCTTTGGCGGCCAACCATACGGACAGCGCTCACCAAGAGCGTTGCGGCTAACGCGATGAACCACCAATCCGATGATGCTCCCGAGGCCACCGCACCCCGACAGCGGGCGAGCAAACCGCGGGGGCAAGAAGCCATAAGAGGCTCAGTGCGGAGGCTTACCACATGGTTGGCACTGCCCTTCCGCGCGCCTTCACGCCAGAGTTCTACGTCCGGTCGGCTCGAGCAAGACAATCCGCCCACAGCAACACGCAAACCGGCTGTTCAGCAAGGCGAAGGTGATTTTTCACTCACCGACCAACTGACGCTGGCGAACATCAACCGTTCAAACAACGGGTTGCACTCTAGGCTGCGCAGTTCTGGGTAATGTGATACTTGCATGCGAGGTAAACTGCCCGGCAGTAAGCTTCTCGTCTGGCCGACCCTTTAGGCAGTCGACAATCACTTTCACCAAATTCAGCTTCATCGCCATATCTTTCCATCAATGTCACAGCCCCGCGCCAGCTTGCGGTGGCGCCTTTGGCGGTATCGCACCGGGATGATACGTCGAGTCGAAAACCATATCGGTCAGCCACCGTTTGAAGCTGGGGTTGTCGCTGAACTGCTTGAACAGCTCTGTGTGATCGGAGAGAAGCTCCAGCACGACGCGGTTAAGTGCCTTGTCGTGTTCCAGCTTGGCGTTCTGCTTGTCGGAGTTGGCCTGTGCGTTCAGGTAGGCCTTGTCCTGCGCCACACGCGCAGGAATTTCCTCTGTTATGACCTTGCGAATCTTGTCGCCATCCTTCCACTCGACGTTGCCAAACATGTCGTTGAAGGCTCTGATGATGTTCGACAGCTTGTCGATTTCCGGCGTACCACCACCGCCACCACCACCGGGCGGCGGTGATTCGATGAGGGCATCAGCATCATCCATCGACATCTTCAGTGACGCTTGCGCCTCGACCCGATAGCTGTCCATGTCGATGGATTCCAGCACCCCCTTGGAGAGGTCTTCTTCCTTCGGAGCAGGGAGCTTCGGGATCAGGAAGTTCAAGAAGATGGCCAGTTTTTCCCACGCTGGGTGGCCGTAAGTCAGGATCGCGGCAAGGAAGCCGTAGCTGCGCACGAAGGCCTTGGCCTTGCCCTTGAATTCGACTTGGTCGTCTTCGCTCAGGTTGTCGATGTACTCGGCAACACAGACATCCAGGGTGGGGTCGAGCTTGTCCCGGTCTGCACCGGTGACGTAGAGCGCGACCAAGTCCTCAACCTGCTGCCAGCTGTACACCTGCTTCGCGTCGAGATCGTTCTTCAGGTCATGCAGCTTGTTGGGGTCGGTTTCGCCGGTTTGAATCGTGGCGCGGTAGTAGTCCTGAAAAGCCGCCCTCACCGCTTCGGCGTTGTCGGCAAAATCCAGAACGAAGGTATCGCGCTTCTGCGGGTGGGCGCGGTTCAGCCTGGAGAGCGTTTGCACCGCCAGTACGCCCGCCAACGGCTTGTCCACATACATCGTGTGCAGCAGCGGCTCGTCAAAGCCGGTAACGAACTTGTTGGCAACAATCAGGAAGCGATACGGGTCTTGCTTGAGCTTGCTTGGTATGTCCTTGCTCGGGAAGTCGTTCAGATCGGCCTCGGTTTTCTTCACCCCACCGATTTCGAAGTCGCCGGAGTACGCCACAATGGCCTTGAATGGGCTTTTGATCGTGTTGAGGTAATCCGTCACCTCGCGGTAGTAGTCGATGGCTCGTGCGATGCCGTTACAGACGATCATTGCCCGCGCCTTGCCGCCGATCTTCTGTTTGCCGGCCACCTGCGCCACGAAGTGATCGACCATGATCTCGGCCTTCTTGCGGATGGCCTTATCGTGGGACTCGACGTAATGGCGAATCTTCTTCAGCGCCTTGACCTTGTCGAAGTCGGGATCGTCCTCGACCGTCTTGGCTACGTGGTAGAAGCTGTCCACCGACGTATAGTTCTCAATCACGTCGAGGATGAAACCCTCCTGGATCGCCTGCTTGGTCGTGTAGCTCAGATCCTCCGGGGAGCGGTAGCGAACTTCACCGCCCTCCATATAGCGCTCGCCGAACAACTCCAGCGTCCTGTTTTTCGGTGTGGCGGTGAACGCGAAGTAGCTGGCGTTCTGCAGCATTTTGCGCGACTCAATCAGCTTGTTGACAGCGTCCTCGACTGACTCCTCGTCGTCCTCATCGTCACCGGCAGCGCCTCCATTTGTTCCAGATAGGGCCATGTGCATCTTGGCCGTGGTTTTACCACCCTGGCTCGAATGCGCCTCGTCGATCAGCAGCGCGAACTTCTTGGTGCCTAGGTCACTCAGCTCATCGAGGATGAAAGGGAACTTCTGAACCGTCGTCACGATGATCTTTTTGCCCTTGCGCAAAAAGGTGCGCAGCTCGGCGGCATCCTCGGAATGGCCGAAGATCGATGCAACATGATCGTAGCTTTTGATGGTGCGGGCGATCTGGGTGTCCAGCGCACGCCGGTCGGTGATGACGATGACCGAATCGAACTGAGCCAGCATCGCATCAGCGGCGGTCTTGAGTTCGACTAGCTGGTGGGCCAACCAAGCGATGGTGTTGCTCTTGCCACTCCCCGCCGAGTGCTGGATCAGGTAGCACTTGCCGACTCCATCCTTGCGGGAGCGGCGCAGCAAGGCGCGAACGGTACGCAGCTGATGAAAACGCGGAAATACCTGCTTGCGCCGCTTCTTCCCCTTTTCGTCTTCTTCTTCGATCACCTGCGTGAAGTTCTCGATGATGTTGGCCAGCGAGTCCTTCTGAAGCACCTGCTTCCATAGGTAGTCGGTCTTCAAGCCGTGCGGGTTGGGCGGATTGCCCGAGCCACTGTTCCAGCCCTGGTTGAGCGGCAGGAACCACGAAGTCTTGCCGGTCAGGTGCGGACAGAACCGCACCTCGGTATCGTCCACGGCCATGTGCGCCACGCAGCGCCCGAGCTGAAACAGCAACTCGTTCGGATTGCGGTCGGTCTGGTACTGGGCGATGGCGTCGGCCACGGTCTGCTTGGTCAGCGAATTCTTCAATTCGAAGGTCAGTACCGGCAGGCCGTTGATGAAGATCACCATGTCCAGCGAACGCTGCGACTCGTCGTTGCTGTAGCGCAGCTGCCGGGTGACACTAAAGATGTTCCTAGAGAAGTTGTCCGCAGCGCTGCCGTTGCCCGGGGTCGGCAGCAGCTTGTACAGGTCGACGTGCGCTGGGCCATGGCTGACTCCCTTGCGCAGCACATCCACCACGCCGCGCTTGGCGATCTCACCCTGGATGCGGTGCAGGAACTGCGTGCGCTTGGTGCCTTCGCTCGCGAGCTCCAACGCAGCGACGACCTTGGGCTGCGTGGCCTGCAGAAACGCCAGCAACTGCACCACATCCAACGCCACGTCGCGGTTGTAGTCGGCGGCACGGCCCAGCACATAGCCGCCTGGCGCGTACACGGTTTCTGGCTCAAACACGGCATTTGCCGACTCCGGCGGATGCTCGCTGATACCTGCCAGATGACGCACTATCAACTGTTCCAATGCCTTTTCACTGGTGTCAGTCGTCGCCATCGTCTTCCTCCCCATCGGTATCGATTTCTTCGTCGCCACCCAGTGCCACCAGGTCTTCATCGGCCACAACATCGTCCGGACCCGGCACCCAGTCGCGCACGTCCACTTGTCCGGTGACGACATCGGCAATCTGCCGGTCGCGGTACTCGCGGATCAGCGTGATCTCGCTCCGAATCCGCTCAATAGCGGTGTCTTGTTCTGCAGTCGCGGTTTGGAGCGCGCTCAGAATTTGATCCTGCTCGTTCAGCGACGGCAAAGCGATACGGAAGTTCTTGACGAAATCGAGCGGCACACGCTGCTGGCCTGCGGCTCCTGTCATCGCATCAGCCCCAAGAACTCGGAACGTCTTAAGCGATAAGAGTTTTGCCAAGAACGCCGGCCGAATTCGCCGAGACGCAGCCCTGAGCACGATGAACTCCGTCGTTCCAAAGCCGATATCTGTCGGTAACGCATCGAGCAATCCGCCCTTACCGTTCTCGAAGCACGGTGTGATCTTGGCCATCACGACATCGTTACGCCGAAAATAGGTGTAGCCCTCCCAGACCTCCGTAACCTTTCTGCTTTCGACGTTCTGTAGCTTTCCGTCCGTCGTGATGCACTCCATCGGCAGGAACGAAACCGGCTCATCGCTGAGGCGAAGCGCGGAGCTCTCGGATCGAGACGGATTGAACACGGCAATGTGTTTGAACTTGCACGTTTCCCAATGTGCAGGGATACGTGGCATCCAATCGATGCCTGAGTCGCGTTTCGCCGTGGCGGAATCAAGACCCTGCGTAACCGCACCTTCGATGATGATTTGCCTCTGCTCAGTGAGCAGGCCGATGAGGTCGCGCTTTGCCTTGATGAGGCGGGCGATGTGGGCATCTTGCGCTCGCAGGTAAGCGACGATCTGGTCTTGCTCTGCACGCGGCGGCACCAAAGACGGCATCTGCTTGAATTCGTCCCAATAGAGCCGGTTGCGGTCGGCCACGATGCCGCGTGAGAACTTGTTCACTTCGCGCATGTAGGCTTCGGTGCGAAACAAGTAGCTGTAGTAAGCGCTGTTAGCTTCCTCGAACGGTTTGACGACCACATAGGCTGGACTGACCAATCCGTCGACCGGTGCAGGGCCGAGTGCGCCTTGCCACATCCGCATCATGTTGTAGGCGATGTCGCCCTTGGCTGCGCGCTTGTACTTCTCCTTCTGGCTCATCACCTGTTTGCGCTTGAGGTTTTCCATGTCACGCACACGCACACCTGTGCGCAGTGACACCTCCAGAATGGGCAGGTCAGGGAAGCCGGTCTGAACCCGATGAGCGAACAAGCGACCGTTGCGCAGCACATTCCAGCCCTGCGGCACCTTGGGAGCCCAAGGGAGACCAGACTCCTGATAGGCGGGATACGTTGCCTGCAAAGCCATCACGCAGCCCCTACGATCTTGTGCAGCAAGCCTTCGCTCTGCTGTTCCAATGCGAGGATGTCGGCGCGGATTTCTGCCAGCGTGCGCAGCGGAGCCGGTTTGTAGAAGTAGCGGGCGAACGAGATCTCGTAGCCGATCTTGGTGACGTCCATTGCGATCCATGCATCCGGCGCATGGGGCAGCACCTCGCGCACGAAGAAGGCTTCGATGCCGCCTGCTTCCTTGAGCAGTACCTGCTCGGTGTCGCGCAGGTCGGTATCGGCCTCGTACTCGACCATGAAGCGATCCTTGCCCACGGTTTCCAGGTAAGCGCCATCGTAGCCGGGTTCGAAATACACGCCCGCCTTGAGCTTGCTGCGCTTGGCGATGACGGGCGGTGCCGTTTCGTCGCGCCAGCTCACAGCCTTGTAAATGGCCTTCTTCTCGGGAGCGCCCAGCTTCTTGCCGTGCGCCTTCATCGTGGCGTCGAAGCGCGTGCGGAACTCGTTGTGGTCGTCGAACACAGCATCAGTAAGCTCCTGCTGCGCCAGCTTGGCCAGTTCCACCAGGGTCCTATCGCGCAGCCACGTCGCGGGGTCGAGCAGCTTCTTGCGACGCTTTTCCGGCACGGCCTTGGTAGTGGCCTTGACGTCTTCGTCATCTGACTCGTCGTCGGCATCATCAATGCCATCACCCCCCTTGAGCCACGCATCGATTTCGGCCTTGATGGCACTGAAGTCCGTGTACAGCTTATCGCTGTACTTCGCGTAAATCTCGCTGCGCAAGGCCTCGTCACCGGAGGCAAAGCGCAGGCTTTCGATGGCGCTGCGTTTCAGTTGGCTCTTGAGGCGCAGCGGACGTTCAACCGTGATCTTCCAGTAGCCGAAGTCAGCGTTGTCGAACCACTTGCATTCGGGCGTTACCTTGGCGGCGTCCTCATCGGCGGGCGACTGGTCAAGGTAATGCTTCAAAATGCGTTCAATGTCGGCGTCCGCCAGCTCGCAATTTTTCTTGCCAAGGTTGCGCCGCATCGGCTGGAACCACTGCGAGGCGTCGATCAGTTGTACCTTGCCGCGTCGGTGCGCGGCCTTCTTGTTGGCCAGCACCCAGACGTAGGTGGCGATGCCGGTGTTGTAGAAGATGTTGAGCGGCAGGGCGATGATGGCTTCGAGCCAGTCGTTCTCCAGCACCCAGCGGCGGATGTTGCTCTCGCCCTGGCCCGCGTCGCCCGTGAACAGAGCCGAACCGTTATGCACCAGCGCAATGCGGCTGCCCAGCGGCGTGTTGTGCTTCATCTTCTGCAGCTTGTTCACGAGGAACATCAGCTGACCGTCGCTGGAGCGAGTGATGAGCTTGAACTCAGAGTCGCCGCCGTGATTGACGATAAAACGGGGGTCGCTGAACTCCTTTTTGCCGCCCATCCGATCGAGGTCGGTCTTCCAACTCTTGCCATAAGGGGGGTTCGAGATCATGAAGTCGAACTCGCGAGACTGGAACTGGTCGGCCGACAGCGTGGACTTGTCCGCGCCGCCGACGATGTTCTCGGCTTCGTCGCCATCCCCCTTGAGCAGCAGGTCGGCTTTGCAGATCGCGTAAGTCTCGGGATTGATCTCCTGCCCAAACAGATGAATCGATACTTCCTTGTTGTAGCCCGCTGCCAGTTCGTGCAGCTCCTCTTCTGCTACGGTCAACATGCCGCCCGTGCCACAACTGCCGTCGTACAGCAGGTAGGTCCCGGACTGGATTTGATCGGCCACCGGCAAAAACAGCAACTTGGCCATCAGCTTGACCACATCGCGCGGGGTGAAGTGTTCGCCAGCCTCTTCGTTGTTTTCCTCGTTGAAGCGCCGGATCAGCTCCTCGAACACCGTACCCATGCCATGGTTGTCGAGCGCAGGCAGCTTGATCCGGCCATCCGCGTCCTTGACCGGCAGGGGAGAGATGTTGACCTCTGGGTCGAGGAAGTCCTCGATGAGGTAGCCGAGAACGTGCGCATCGACCAGCGTCTGAATCTGGTCGCGGAATTTGAACTTGGTCAAGATTTCCTGAACGTTAGGCGAAAAGCCGTCGAGGTAGTCGATGAAGTCGTCGCGCAAACGCTGGCCAGCACTGCTGGCCTTAAGCTTTTCGAGCGTGAAGTCGGAAGTGTTGTAGAACGCCTGTCCAGCAGCCATCCGCAGCGCACCATCCTGCTCGGCCACCTTGTGCGTATCGAGAAACTTCTTGCACTCCAGCACCGCCTGCTTGGTCGACTCCAGCACGGCATCAAGCCGCCGCAGCACCGTGAACGGGAGGATCACGTCACGGTACTTGCCTCGCACGTAGACGTCGCGCAGCCGGTCATCAGCGATATTCCAGATGAAATCAGCAACCCACTTCAGGTTGCTTTGGTCTTGTTGTTTGATGGTTTTCATCGAAGCTTGTACCGAGGGAGGCACACAACATGGGCTTTTAGCGATGTCGCGTGGGGAAAACAGAGGGACGGCGTCGCGGACAGCGGCGTGCTTTCTATTTTAAGGCGCCAAGTACCAGTCGTGGGGCTAGATTGTGGAAAGCCGATGCATTCCACCATTCAAGCCCATCGCCCCCCCGCCTCAACGCGTGTTTCCAGCAGCAGCTCAGGGCTCGCGAGGCTAGCGAGCCAGCTTGATGTGAGCGAAGCGCGGGGACTTGATCTGGAGCTTTTGCTCGAGCGCCTGCACACTCTGGCCAGTCTCCACTGCGGTGGAGCTGGCCACGGCCCGGATCAGAGCGCTCTGGCTCAGGGGTTTGCGCTTTTTGGGGCTTGTCTGGAGCATGGTGCGGATCCGTGTGCGTGTGACGCACATTTTACTATCCGACTGTGGTTTGTCGCCAAAGGTTCAGGCCTTGCCTTTAGTCATCCAGCCCATAGCCTCCCGCCCCTACGCGTGTTCCGCGCAGCAGATCAGGGGCTCGCGAGGCGCCGGCCCCCTCTGCGCTCGCAGGACAGATTGCCCGCATCGAGGACAAGCTCGCGCTGCTGCCCCGCTCGATTCGCCGTCCTCAAGCGGAGGTGAAGGATGATTTCTGAACAAACATGACGCCGCCACGGGCCTGAGCTGCGGCAGGCAGAGCCTCACCGCAAGGCCGAAAGTGGTTCACCGAATTCCTGCGGGACGAAACCCAAAATGCCCGGATCGTCGGCATGCACACCTTCCGCACAACCCTTCTTCACCGCGCCATAGTACTCGGTGTCGTCAATGCGGAAGCCATCACCGGCCACACCACTAACGTCACCCGCATCGAGAACATACAGGACGGACAGGTCGGCCAAGATGCCTCACCAGTCGTAAAGAAATGCGGGAGTGAATTGCCGGCAGACAATAATCTGGAGATTCTCTCGCGCATCACCTTCGCTGAGATGGTGTTCATCCGGCCGATGGCAGGATGAGCTGCGGGGGGCTGGAGTTGCTCCGTGGATGAGTGCCTTTCAGAATCATTCTGAATACATACATTCAGCTAGAATAAAATGCTTTGGCTTGCGCCCGAAAACGGATATTCAGAGCCCCCACCATGAATTCTGCCTGGCGATTTTGTCGATTTTGTTAATGGTGTGCTTTTGTGCTGCAGATTTTCACCCATCCAGCCTGAAGCCGCTATTTTCTGCAGGCAGCATACGTTTCATTTTACAAGCTTGCGCGTTACGCATAACACCTTTTCTCTATAGTAAGCCAAGCATCGCAAATCCTGCCATACAACGATTGGAGGACCGTCGTGTCAAATGAAACAGACACACCCAAGAGTCGCATCGAACGCAATATCGCGATAGGCAAAGATCTGATTTCCTTGCTTAGAGATAGTTCGCTATTTGGCCTCGCACTACTCCTTCTGTTCTTTCCTAAAACACTGAACACTGTGCTTACGAGCGCCGGCTTTGATGAGGGCAGTATTGTTGGTTTCAAATGGAAGGCACGTTTAGTCGAAACTGATGATGCACTCAAATCGGCAAAGACGACCATAGAGACTCTACAAGCACAACTGATACAGGCAAATGACGCGCTCGCGAATGTTGCAGCCGCAGTACCCTCTGGTGACCTCAAGCAGAAGACTCAGCTGGTTGAAAAGGCGGGGCGCAATGTCTTAGCTGCCGCCGAAGGCGCAACAGATGCCGCCCGGTCAACTATCGCAGCAAACGCCAATTTGGTAGAGCGGGCTCAGATGACGATTCCTTCTCCAGGCGGCTGGGCAGTCATATTTGGCAGTGACAAAAGCCGCCAAGCTGCACAAGATGAAATCGCAAGAGCCGCCAAGATTGGAATCCGCGATGCTCGCATCTATCTCCGGAATGGTTACTTTGCGAGCATTGCAGTAGTCCCTACACGAGAAGAAGCCGCCGAGTACTTACTGATTGCCAAGACGTTTCGAAGCGACGCCTATACGACTCGCTTTACCACCTGGTGCATTTCCCCTACACAGAGGGACGGGTATATCGAGTGCGCGCCAACTAAATAGCTATTTCTAGCATTGCCTTCCTGAGGACTGCTGGTGGCAGCTACTGAAATCAGCAGCCGTTCAACATGGCTCAGCGCAGAACGACTTGAAACCGACGCATGACAGACCTTGGCAGGCCCACATACGAATACCTGGAATGGCCAATGACTTTCCTGCAAACGAAAGCCTGCCTGGCAGCAAATCAGCACTCCCCCTCCCGACTCACCCCAGCTCCATCCGCCCCCCAAGAACCGCGAGAGTCAGGCCTTGAAGAACCGCGAGGTCTTGCATTCCACCATTCAAACCCCCTGCCTTCGCGTGAGTCCGCGCGGCAGATCAGGGCTCGCGAGGCGCCTGAACAGCTGTTGTGTCGGCGGCGATCAGAGACGCTGCGCGGCATCCCGCATTCCGTGTGCGACACGCTCGAACACCCAGCCGGGGAAGTCCTCCGGCAATTGGGTCGCCACAGCATCGATCACGCTGTGCACGTTCGCGATGACGTCATCAATCACCGCGTCGAATCGCCCGGCCGCAAGGCCGCATCGTTGGGCTGTGGCGTTGAAGTGGCGGCGTTGGATCTCGCGCAGTCGGTAGTGCCGGTTCCTCCCCTCCTGCGCCATTGCCATCCTGACCTTCTCGATGGGCAGCAGCTTGGAACCGTGGCCGATGACGGGCCAAGCGGAGAGCACGTCATAGAGCGGCGTGAGCTGAAAACGACCCCCAGGCATCAGCCGGATGCTGAAGTTCTTTGCGTGCCCATCGGTTGCAGCCAACAGCCACATGATCAGCTGAGCCTTCAGGAAGCACTCGACGTCCTGCTCCGGGGTTACGGAGGCGCGTAGCAGGGTGGCGATATTGACGATGCCCGGGCCACCGTCGTTTTCATACTTCATCAGAGGTGGAAGGCCGCGTGCCTGACACATGTCCTCTTGCGGCAAGCGCAACCAGAAACCGCGGGCTTCCGACCAAACCCGGTCAAACCGCTCTACCACCAAGGCTCGCTGATCCTCGAACTGCGCGATCTCACTCTTGGCGACGGCAAGCCCGAACCCAGCCAGTATCTGCCCGCACAGCCATTCATTCTCGACCGAGTCGCTCATGTCGACTTGCAGGTTTCCAACCAAACCTAGCGGGAGCTTGAAGATGTGAGTCGTTGGAGTGACTCCAGCGGGGCGATGCCAGCGCCCTTTGTAGTGCGTCAGGGCGGTTTTCTCTTGCGCGCCGGCGATGGATATCCGGAAGTCGCCCGGATCGTCCTGCAACCCCGGCATGCTGTGGCCACCGACGGCCTGACGCAGACAGCGGGCGATACCCGCCTCGTCGAGCGGTTCAAGTTGCGAGGGAAGTGGGTGAGGCCCGGCGGGCGTGTCGCCGATCGGCAGCAACTGAACGGCGCCGACGCAGTCGCGGCCGATTGCGGTCAGCAGGTCAAAGGCCTCCTGCGAGGCCGTACCGAAACGCTGCTGCAGTCGCCGCCGGATCTTGTCGCTATCGGGTAGCAGGTTCTCGAAGTAGTTCGAAACCACCTCGCCGCGCAGTGGCAAACCATCGAAGTTGATCGGGAGCGACAGTGACAGCGGTCGGTGTGCTTCGGAGGCGAGCCACTCCGGTGCATAGCTCAGTTCGCTGCCCCCTCCGGACGCGATCGCCCACTCGCCGACCAGGGCACCGTTCATCCAGAGATTGAGCGCGCGCCGATGAGACTTGCGGCCCACGGCTTACCACTCGCTTTTCAGCGATGCGTTGGCGATTTGTTGCCCGGCGTCGCGGATCACAAGCTCCAGCCCGAGGGTATGCGCGATCGATAGAAGCCGATCCAGAGTCAGTTTGGCCGGATCGTGCTCGAGCTCCGAGTATCGGTTCTGACTCAGCTTCAGCGGCCGCGCGACCGCCTCCTGATTCAGTCCGCGGGCTTGCCGGCGCGCCGTGAGAATCGACGTGAGCTGCTGGGGTGACACGAGACGCTGTTCCATTGGTCGGCATCGAGAATGGCGATATATCAAGAATATCGGCATGAGCGATAAACGTCAAATATCGGAATGGTCGATAGAGCGGAATAGAAGTGCCGACAGGAGTCGCGAACCGCAAGTGTCTTGCATTCCACCATTCAAGCCCAATGCCCCCTGCGGTGCCGGCTGAACGGCCAGGAGCCGCGCTGCCCTGACGTGCACGAATCGGGTGCAGAACCACTCCGCCGTACGTACAATGTAGAGACAATCGAAGATGAGCCTCATCGCATGGGGCAAGAGGCGACCATGGCATCCACCACTGCAAACCGTGAAACCACGATCAACCTGCGCGCGCCTGGCGCCCAGCGAGCACTGATCGACCAGGCCGCCCACCTGGCGGGCAAGAGCCGCACCGACTTCATGCTGGAAGCCGCCTGCGAGAAGGCACAACGGCTACTGCTGGACCGCACGGTGTTCGCGCTCGACGCGGCGGGTTTCCAGCGTTTCACCGAGCTCCTGGACGCTCCGCTCGACGAGCGCGCAGCGCTGACCCGCCTGCTGAGCCGTCGTGCCGCATGGGAGCCGGCGGATAAATGAGCCTGACCGCTCCCCAGCCTCTTCACGACGCTCACCGCCTCGAGACTTTCCGCTGCACCGAACCCGAGCTGGAAAGCTGGCTCAGACAGCGTGCGCGCAGGAATCAGCAGGAGGGCGCGTCGCGTTGCTTTATCTCGTGCGAGGGCGATACCGTGGCGGGTTATTACGCCCTGGCGGCAGGGTCCGTGCTGCACGCGCAAGCAAGCGGCAACATCCGGCGCAACATGCCCGACCCGATTCCCGTGGTGGTGCTTGGCCGTCTCGCCGTCCATACCGACTACCAGGGCCGCGGGCTGGGCGCCGACCTGCTCAAGGATGCGGTGCTGCGCTCGCTGCGTCTCTCGCGCGAAATGGGCATTCGCGCCTTGCTGTGTCATGCACTCAGCGAACAAGCCAGGCAGTTCTATCTGCACCACGGCTTCATCGAGTCGCCCGACGAGGCGATGACGCTGATGCTGAACCTGGCCAAGCTGGCCAGCTCCGGCATCGCCGACTGACGGAACACCGGGATCAGGCCTCGATTTGAACCCCGAGGGTCACCCATTAGCCTTCCCCCACCGGGGTCAGATGCCGTCTTGAACGTCAAGCACCGGATGGCCAAAATCGGCCCTGAATGGCTCTCCTGAGCGCACGATGCCGTAGATCCGATGCGCCAGCTTTCTCATCGCAGCGTCGCTCACCACTTTGGGCGCATGGCTGGAAGCGAGCAGCCGTTCGCCAAAGGCCTTCAGGATCGGGTTGTGCCGGAGCGCCGCCATGCCCGGCATGCAGATAGAGCACATGTCGAATCGAGGCATTCCCCGCGCGGCTGATCATCGTGCGCCCCCAGGAACCAGCGTTCCGGAGATTTATCAGCAATTATCTGAAAAGTGATAATTGACGCCGGGTCCGAGCGTCGGCGTCGGCCTTCGACCATTTAAGCCCAGAATCACTCCGCCTTCGCGCGTCTTCCGCCTGACAGCTCAAGGACTCGCGAAGCGTTTGCCCCGGGTTTGGCCATGCGCTGAGCTCCGGACGAGTTTTCCGGAACCTGATTATGTCCTTTCTTCATGAAGCGAGGCTGGCGGCGCTCATAGGACTATGCTGAAGACATGACATTGGCAGGAGACGGCCATGATCAACAGCATCCAGTTCCAGAAGGGTTTGTCGCTGGCGGATTTCATGGCGCGATACGGCACCGAGGCGCAGTGCGAAGCGGCGCTGATCAAGGCGCGCTGGCCGGATGGCTTTGTCTGCCCCCGCTGCGGTCACCGCCGTGGTTATGCGTTCCGGCACGGCAAGAATGCGGTGTGGCAGTGCAGCGCTTGCCCGCACCAGACCAGCCTTCGCTCGGGCACGCAGATGGAGCACAGCCTGCTGAGCCTGCGCACCTGGATGCTGGCCATCTACCTGATCACGCAGTCCAAGACCAACATCGCGGCCTTGGCCTTGCGTCGTCAGCTGGGCATCTCCTGGAAGGCGGCCTGGCTGCTCAAGCACAAGATCATGGAGGCGATGCGGCAACGCGAAGCGCAGCGGCCCTTGAGCGCGGAGGTGCGCGTCGATCATGGCTGGCTGGGTGGCGAGCGTCCCGCGGGCCAACGTGGCCGGGGGGCGAAGAGCAAAGTGGCATTCGTGGCGGCAGTCGAGCTGCGCGAGGGCCGCCCGCTGCGCGTGCGCTTCGACCCGGTCGAGGACTTCTCGCCGGCAGCGCTGGCCCAATGGGCCGCACGCGCCCTCACCGGACCGTGCCTGGTCAGCATGGACGCGTTCATCCGCTCTGGCTTGCTGGCGCTGGCGCCACAGGGGGTCGGTCAGATGGGGCTGCTCTCCCAAGACGAGACGGGAGTCGAGTCCTTCCGCTGGCTGAACATCCTGATCGGGAACCTGAAAACCGCGCTGAGCGGAACACACCACGCGTTCAAGTTCGCCAAGTACGCGAACCGCTACCTGGCGGAGGTGCAGTACCGCTTCAACCGTCGAGCAAGCCTGCCCGCGCTGGTGCCGGGATTGGCTTTCGCGGTGATGCACACACATCCCATGACAAGGCGAGTCATCACGAGCGTTCCTGAAGGAGGGACATAATCAGATTAAAAATTAGCCATCAATGCGTGCATCCGGGAAGCCGCGGGCTTGTTTTCTGCCTGCCGCCTATCCCCAGGCTCGAGGTTCGGGGGTCAAGGTTCAGACCCTGCCTTCGACCATCCAAGCCCCCCGTATCAAGGTCGAGTTGCGGGACTTCGCGCGGCCTGTCCCGGTGGCGTCAAATGTCATAGAATGAGACGACAGATGTCGCAGAGGAGGCTTCCATGCCCGCAGTACTCGTCAAAAGCGCCGCAGACTCATCGGCCATCAGCCACGATTTCCTCGAAGTCTATGGCGCGCTGAAGGCGCTCCTCGAGGAGCCGGCGCCGTCCATGCCCGAAGTCGAAGCGAAGTTCTCGAACACCGACCCGCTGCGGATCCATCGCCTGGTCATGCGTGGCGTGCAGAAGCGCTTCGCCCGGACCTTCTCCTCCGCCTTCCAGTCCCTGCCCCGCGAGGAAGTGCTGCGCGTGATCGGGGTCAGCGAGCGCACGCTGCAGCGCGCGCAGGAGGACGACGTTCTGGACCCCAACGCCAGTGACCGCCTGCTCCGCCTGGCCACTGTGACGGAGCAGGCGATCGACGTGCTCGGCACTCAGGAGGCAGCCGAAGCCTGGCTGGCAAAGCCCGCGATCGGCCTGGACCGCAACCGCCCGATAGACCTGCTCGAAACCTCTGAAGGCACCGAACTCGTCAAGACTCTGCTCAAACGGATGGACTACGAGGTCTACGCGTGACCCCCCTGCCCTGGGCCCTCTCGGCGCTCGCCGTCTGGCGCCTGGAAAGGGAGAAGCACTTCGCAACCTGGCGCACCGGCGAGGGGGCGCTCCGGGTCGGCGGACGTTGGTCCCCGGCCGGCCGGCCGGCGATCTACACGTCCCTGGATCCGGCCACCGCGATCCTCGAAGTGGCCGTGCACAAAGGCTTCGACATCCTCGACACCGACCCCCACAGGCTGCTGCAGCTCGAAATCAAGGATCCGCCCTCAGCGATCAAGGTCGTGCGCCCCGAGGACGTGCCGAATCCGAACTGGCTGCGCCCGGGTACGCTCAGTCCGAACCAGCAGGCTTTCGGCGATGCGCTGCTCCAGGCGTACGGCCTCGTGATCTTCCCGAGCGCCGTGTCCACTCATTCGTGGAACCTGGTCATCGACGTCGTGGCGGGCGCGGGGCGTTTCGAACTCGCGTCCGAGGAGCGCTTTGCGCTCGACACGCGGCTGGCAGCAAGGCCGACAGGCCCTAAAGCAGCCTGAACCCCCCGGAACTCAGGACCCTCGTCCGGAATTCCACCTCTCCAGGGGCGCGTCGATACGCATCAAGGGGCGGCTGAACGTGCGGGTTGCGCTCAGGCCAGTCGTGCGAAATACAAGGCTATGTCCCAAATCCGTGTTGCTGCCCTCGGCCGAGCGCCTCGTCGAGGCAACGTTGCGGGGTGATCGCGTCGCCGTAGCGCTCGAGCATGCGGCGCCAGCCCAGATAGTTGTCCAGGTAGCGCGTGGCCACGCCATGAAAGCGCGCCATCCAGCTCTGGAGGCGGCCGTGATAGGCGCTGACGTTCTGGATGTGATACGCGCCGCCCTGGCTGCGTCGCCCGGGCGGCTCCCGCACCGCGACGTGCGTGAGCTGTGCTGCGCGGGCGAAGCGGGCATAGACGGCTGTGTCATCGGTGCACAGCAGCACATCGGCATCCACCAGCGGTTTGAGCCGCTCGGCGACGTGTATCGCATCGAGCCGGTCCAGCTTGAAGTCCGCTGTATGCCCCGAGCGGTCCCGGACCACCAGCACCGGAATCGGCGCGGCGTCCGCGCCCGGCGCCCTGCCCGGCCCGCCGCGCTGGCGGGCCGGGCGCGGCAAGTGCCGCTGGCCCTTGAAGGATTCGCGAAAGAAGGTTTCACCCGCCTCGACGATCCCGGCTTCATGCGCATCGCGGTGTTCGGCGATCAGCGCCAGGAAGCGATGCCGCCACAGGAAGGACGTGTTCTTGCTGAGGCCGCAGAGCTGGGCGGCGGCGCGCACGGACAGACCGTCGATCAAGGCCTGGGCGTAAGCGCTCCATTTTTCCGGGTGATGGAGCCGCGCCAGAGAAGAGCCCGTCAGCGCCGTGCAGGTTCGCTGGCAGCATTGGCAGCGGTAGCGCGCCAGGCCGCGCGTGAATCCCCAAGGCCTGAGATTGCCCGCCTCGGCATGGCAGTGGGGGCAGCCGGGCAGATCCGGAAGCTCGGGCGAGGCCGCCGGCGAACTCGCGCCGAGCGGGCTTGCGGGAAGGGCGAGCGCCCGGAACAGGCACTGCCTCTGGCGGGCCGTCAGCTCGGCGGCCTGCTTGAGCCAGTGACGAAAGGCCTGGGCATCCATGATCCGACTCCGTGTCCGGTGGATGCCCTCAGCATAGCCCGCGATACAACACGTATCCGGGACAGAGCGCTTCCGAACGGGCATGCGGTCGAGGGCTTCACGGATCAGCCGTCAGCGCGTGCTCAGGGAAATCCCAGGCTTGCGGGAAATGACTTCTATGTCGGTCACAAAACCTGTTCATGGCGGGCACGCCGAGCATTCGTCCTGTGGCGGATCGGGGCTACCAGCGAAGCGTGAGTCCCGCACCGGCCGAGTACTTCGCTTCGGCATCGTTCAGCCCGCGGCGATAGCCGAAGTCCAGATCGAGCTTTTCGCTGGGACTGTAGATCGCGCCGACATTCGCGAACACAGGGTTCTTTCCCTTAGCGGAGTCGGGGTTGCGATGAGCGCCGGTTTCGGCGACGAAGCGAAGCCGGACGCCGGACGCGATCAGCGCGGCGGCGGAGGCGTTCCAGATGTCCCGGCGCCCGCCTGTGCCGTTGTTGGCCCGCAGATAGCCGACATTGCCGAGATAGACGTGCGTTTCATCGGCCGCAAAACCGAGGATGCCGAGAACGCCGGCCTGCACGCGCTCCGCGCCGAAGCCCTTGTCGGAGCGCCCCGTCGGCAGGACCAGCCAGGGCTTGACGCCCAGGCTCAGCCCGCCCCGCTCCAGCACGCGCCACTTCAGCGCAAGCGAGGCGTCCCCCAAGCCCCTCTGGCTCCCGCCGGGCGCTGCATCGGCCTGGCTGTGGCACCACGAAAGGTTGATGGCGAGGTCGACGGCATCGGTCATCCCGCGCGTCAGCGTGGCATTGACCGCAAGACCCACGGCTCCGGCTTCGCGCGCGACCGCGCGGTCCGTATTGGCTTCGAGCTGCCATTGACCCGCGCCCAGCACACCCGCATCGTCGCTAGTCAGCGGATGCGCGGCGAAAGCCGGGCTGGAGAACAAGAGGGCGAGAGTCAGGAATCCAGATGCACGCATGATCCCGCGTCCGTATCGGGAGCGGAATTTTACACGAGGGCCCGGCACGAGCCCCGTCCAGCGAGACAGCCGCTCGCCCCCCGGCTTCTTGCCCCTGCTCACGGCCTTGCCGCGCCATCCGGCCGATCGGGATCCGGGATCAGTGCCAGCGTTCCCGCGGCCATCAGCAGCGCAGCCAGGCCGAAACCGAGCCCGGGCGAGACCGTGGTCCACAGCAGACCGACCACGGCGCTGGAGACGAACTTGGCGGCGCCGTTCTCGGTACCCAGCGCGCCATAGCAGGTGACCAGCGTATCCGCCGGGACCATCGCGGCGGTGACGGTCGCCTCCTGCGCTTCCTGGATCGCGCCCCTTGCCGAACCAGGACACGATGCGCCCCAGGAGCAGCAGGGGCCAACCCGCCGCCAGCGCGATCAGCGCCTGCCCGAGCGGAGTCAGCGCGTAGCCGATCAGCACCAGGCGCTTGCGATGACCCAGCTTGTCGGGGATATAGCCGGAGAGCATCTTCGTGAAGGCGGCCACCACGTCGGCGGCGCCTTCGACGAGGCCTAACACGGCGGCCGGAATCCCGAGCACGGAGATGAAGTCGGGCAGGATCACGGTCGTCGTCTCGTAACAGAAATCGCCCAGGCCGCTGGTCAGGCCGGCACCGATCACGGTGCGGTTGAGCCAACCCTCGGGCGCGCCATCGTCTTTCTCTGCCATTGCCGCCCTCCGCTGCGAAGCCTCCGTGCTCAGCTTAGCGAGCGAACCCGCTGCGGAACAGTGCGGCATGGTGCTGTGCGAAGCGCGGTCAGATCGCTCATCCCGCTTCCCTCAGCGCGAAAAGGTATCGCTCGCCTGCTGTTTGACCAGGGCATTGCGGTAGGCGGGAATGTCGCCGAGCTTGATTCCTTCGGGCGCGTGGCGGTTCTTGGACTGGCCGATCCGTTGGGAGCGATAGATGCCGCTGTGCCCGGAGAACAGATAGCTGACCACGCACGCGATCGCCGCGTAGCCGCCGACCTCGGCACCGAAGAGTTCCATCGCCATCAGCGTCGAGGCGATCGGCGTGTTGGCCGCGCCGGCGAAGACCGCGACGAAGCCGACTCCGGCCAGCAGCGAAAAGGGCAGGTGCAGCAACGGAGCGAGCGCGTTGCCAAGCGTCGCACCGATGTAGAAAAGCGGCGTGACCTCTCCTCCCTTGAAGCCGGCGCCGAGCGAGGCGACCGTGAAAGCGAGCTTGGCGATGAAGTCATACCAGGGCAGCGGTTTCTGGAAGGCCTCGACGATGACGGGCACGCCCAGACCGATGTAGCGATCGGTCCCGATGGCCCAGACCACGGCGACGATGACGAAGCCCCCGAGCAACGGGCGCAACGGCGCGTAGGCGATCCGGCTCTTGAACAGCCCGCCCAGAGCATGGGTCGCCTCCGCGAACAGCTTGCCGGTCAGGCCGAACAGGGCTCCGGCGATCAGCATCGCGCAGAAGCCCCAGGCGCTAAAGCCCGGAACCGACGCAATCGCGTAGTGCGTGTGGTGTACGCCCCAGAAGAGCCCCACTTGGTCGGCGATCACGGCCGAGACGAGGCAGGCCAGAATCGCGTCGTAGCGCAGCCGTCCGATCGCGAGGACTTCCAGTCCGAAGATCGCGCCGGCCAGCGGAGTTCCGAACACGGACGCGAAGCCGGCGCTGATCCCGGCCATCAGGATGATCTGGCGATCCTCGTGCCTGAGCCGGAACAGCCTGGTCAGCTGATCGGCCAGAGCGCCGCCCATCTGAACCGCCGTGCCTTCCCGGCCCACGGAAGCGCCGAACAGGTGGGAGACGACGGTCGCGACCAGAACCAGCGGGGCCATGCGCAGCGGCACCACTTTCTTCGGATCATGGATCTCGTCGATCAGCAGGTTGTTACCGGCTTCGACGCTCCGTCCGAAGCGCAGGTAGAACCAAGCGACGATGAACCCGGCCAGAGGGAGGGCGAGGATCAGACAGCGGGTCGACTCGCGGGTGCGCGTCGCCCATTCGAGCGCGAACAGGAAAAGGGCGGATGCCGATCCGGCAAGGACGGCAACGAGGAAGGCCAGGACCAGCCATTTGCCCATATAGGGCAGCAGCTCGATCGGCTCAAGGCGTTTTGAAGGTTTCATGCATATCCAGGCTTGCAGTTCTAAGACCCTGGACAGGCAGATTCAGACAGGCGTGCGCCTACATCTTCCTATCGTCCAGGAAAGTGCAGGCATCATCAGCACAGAGGCGGTTAGAGGAGGAATGCCATCTCCTTGGGCGGCGAGTCTACAAGGTTTGCCGACCCAGGACAAACCCGGCACGCGGCAAAAGGGCAGCCCGCAGGCCGCCCCGGTCAGGACAGGGATCGACAACCCCTGTCCGCGCGGACAAGGCTCAGGGCTTGATGATCTTGAGCAGTTCGACTTCGAAGTTCAGCGTCGTGTCGGGCGGGATCACGCCGCCGGCGCCCCGCTTGCCGTAGGCGATCTGCGGCGGGCAGACGAGCTTGGCCTTGCCGCCTTCCTTCATCTTCTGCACGCCTTCGGTCCAGCACGGGATCACGCCGTTGAGCGGGAATTCGATCGGCGAACCGGTCTTGTACGAGGAATCGAATTCCTTGCCATTCTGGAAAGTGCCGCGGTAGTTGACCCGCACGACGCTGGTCGGACCAGGGTGGGCGCCCTTGCCTTCCTTGACGGACTGATAGACGAGACCGCTCGGCGTGGTCTGCGCTTTCGGTTCGGCGGCCTTGACGGCCAGGGAGACCGCGCAGGCGGCCAGCAGGAGCAGAACGGGGGTGCGTTTCATCAATTTTCCTGGGACAGATACAGACCCCGTAACGATACGCCATCCCGTGCTTGCCGGCGACAAGGGCTGCCCCCCTGAACCAGATGCCGTGGTTGCTGAAGCAATGGTTGCCGATACAAGGATTAACAAAACGGGGCTACGGGTTTTCCCTGACAGGCCGTTTAAGGATTTGATATATCACCTCTGTCCATCTCATGACGATCAAACAAAGACTTCACCTTCTCTGCGCCTTCGCGACGCTGGCCCTTCTGCTCACCGCGACGATCACCGGCTTCCAGCTCGCCGAGATCGGCCGTGCCGAGAACTCGGTGCAGAAAGTGGCCGTACCGCTCTCCCGCCTCGTCAATGCAATCGCCTATCAGGCCGTCGATGCGCGCCGCGCCGCGCTCTTCTACATGCTCGACGCCGATCCCGCGCACCGGCAGCAGCTGTCCGGCCAGATCACGACGGCGCGCGCACAGATCAATCGCGACCTCGACACGCTGAACCAGATCGCTGACGAGGAAGGACTCCGGGGCGACCTGAAAGCGCTCGCATCCGAACTGAACATCTACTTCGATCTGCTACCGCAGACGCTCAAGATTGCCGATGGCGGTGATGCGACCGCGGCGACGGCCCATTACAACAGCCAGGTGGTACCGAAGGTCGCAAGCATGATGGCGGTGATCGAGCGCCTGCACCTCGCCAGCGCGACCCGGCTCAAGACCGCCGACGCGGCCAGCGAACAGGCGATCGGCGAGGCCAAGCTCCTCTCGTGGACGATCGCGCTGATCGTCGGCGCGCTGCTCTTCTGCGGCGGCATCTGGATCGCCCGCGGCATCCTCGGCCCACTCGGAAAGCTCAACAACGCGGTAATCTCGCTGACCCGCGACTACGACTTCGGCCAGCGCGTTCCGCTCGACAGCGGCCGCAACGAGATCTCGGAGACCCTCACCGCCTACAACCGTTTCCTCGAAACGATGCAGCAAAGCCTGCGCGAACTGCATGACGCGGGCGCGACGCTCGGCCATTCGTCGGGCGAGCTCAAGAGGAGCGCCAGCGAGCTGACCACCGCATCGAGCGAGACGAGCTCGGCGACGACCAACATGGCCGCCGCGGTCGAGGAGATGACGGTAAGCATCGCCCATGTCGCCGAGCGCGCCAGCGAGACCGACCGGATCGCACACGTCGCCGGCGAGCAGGCGGCGGAAGGCGTCACGGTCATCGATTCGACCGTCGACGGCATTCACGCGATCGCCGGCACGGTCAGGGAAGCCTCGGGCCGGCTCGACAGCCTGGAAACGCGGACCGGCGAGATCGGCAACGTCGTCAAGGTGATCAAGGAGATCGCCGACCAGACCAGCCTGCTCGCGCTGAACGCGGCGATCGAAGCGGCCCGGGCCGGCGAGACCGGGCGCGGCTTCGCGGTCGTCGCCGACGAGGTCAGGAAACTCGCCGAGCGCACGACGCTGTCCACACAGGAGATCACCTCGACCGTCGAGACGATTCTGGCCGAAGCACGGCTGACTTCACAGGCGATGCAATCGGTCGTGACCCAGGTCGAACAGGAAGTCGCCGACGCCCGCCAGGCCGGCGAGGCGGTCGAGCAGATCCGCACCGGATCGAGCGAGCTCGTCTCCCAGGTCGGCGAGATCAGTTCGTCGATGCGCGAGCAGAGCGCGGCCAGCAACAACATCGCGCAGCAGATCGAACGCGTCGCACAGATGTCCGAGGAGACCAGCGCGGCGGCGCATCACACGTCCGATTCGGCCCAGGAGCTGGACCTCGTCGCCAGGAAGATCTCCAACGCGCTCGAGCGCTACAAGGTCTGAGGCGCGCGCACGGCGAGCACGATCTTGCCGATGTGCGCACTGCTTTCCATCCGCAGATGGGCGGCCGCGACCTCGCCGAGCGGAAACTCGGAATCGACGCAGGGCCTGAGCTGCCCCGCGGCGAAGGCCGGCCAGACGCGCTCGGCGAGCGCGTCGCGGATCGCAGTCTTCTCGGCGACAGTCCGCGGCCTCATCGTCGAGCCGGTCAGCGTCAGCCGTTTGACCATGACGGCCGTGAAGTCGAGCTCGGCGCGCCCGCCGGCGAGGAAAGCGATCATGACGAGGCGCCCGCCCAGGCGCAGCGCCCTGACGTTGCGCGGAATGTAGTCGCCGCCGACCATGTCCAGCACGACGTCGGCGCCTCCCGCCGCCTTGACGACCTCGACGAAGTCCTCGTCGCGGTAGCAGATCGCCCGGTCCGCGCCGAAAGCGACGCAGGCCGCGCACTTCTCAGCGTTGCCCGCGGTCGCGAAGACTTCCGCGCCGAGCAGCTTGCCGAGCTGGATCGCCGCGAGGCCGATTCCGCTCGAGCCGCCATGGACGAGCAGGCGCTCGCCAGCGGCCAGCCGCCCCAGATCGACCAGGTTGGACCAGACCGTAAACCAGTTCTCGGGCAGGCTCGCCGCATCGCGCAAGCTCATCCCTTCCGGAATGGGCAGCGCCTGGCCGGCCGGCACGGTGCAGTACTCGGCATAGGCGCCGCCCGGCGTCAGCGCGGTCACGAAATCGCCGATCTTCCAGTCACTGACCCCTTCGCCGAGCGCGACGATCCGTCCCGCCGCCTCCAGGCCCAGCACCGGCGAGGCATCCGGCGGCGGCGGATAGGCGCCGGCGCGCTGCAGCACGTCCGGCCGGTTGACGCCGACGTAGTGGTTTTCGATCAGGATCTCGCCGGCGCGCGGCTCGGGCCGCACGCCTTCGACGAGGTGCATGGAACTGGCCTCGGGAGAGGGGCCGTGCTGGATATAGCGCATGTTTTTCATTTCCGGTTGCGGGCAGGGCGAGGCCTTTTCAGCCGGGCACGGATCGCCCTGAGCAGGGCCGCGGCCTCGGACGGAGCCCGCCGCGCCTCCTTGCGGTATTCGCGTCCGTCCGGGGTTCGGACGAACAGACCTTCGTTGATCAGCTCGCGGCGCAGGATCACCGGATCGTCGAAGTCGTTGCGGGCCGCCAGCAGCGCGGTGACTTCGCGCTCCGAATAGACTTTTCGCGCATCGAAGAGCGACCACAGATACCAGACCGCGAGGCGCTGGGCTCCGCGCTTGACCGGCCAGCGCGTCAGCCGCCCGTCCGCGTCGAGCAGGCGCAGCACTTTCTCGGCGTCGGCGCACAGTGTCTCGGCAGGAAGCGGAGCCGGAAGCTCAGGCGCAGGCCGCAGCTCGGCGCCGCTCCGATAGCTCTGGTAATTGCTGTGGCCGGCGGCGCGGGCAAGCATGTTCAGCAGCGCCAGATGGGAAGGCGGACGTGCGTTCGCGGCGTGATGGGTTTCGATCTGGCGGCACAACGAGCGTGCGAGCGCCGAGAGGTCCTGGACCTGGTAAGACAGAATTTGTTTGGACACGATTCATCCTCGTGTGCCGTCCCCGGCTGGGGTGATGGTGGTCGCCCTTCCATCGCGGCACGGAATGATCGTAGCCGAAAGGAATCGTGCAGGTTTAGCGCTCTTGCGAGTGGCGACGCCTGGGGGAGCTGCGGCCCCAGACGGCAAGCATAGCGCGGCAGCCGAGCACTTGCCAAGCCTCAGCCCAGCCGCCCTTCGCGGTAGTCGGCGATCGCCTGCTCGATCTCGAGCCGCGTGTTCATGACGAAAGGCCCCATCTGGACGATCGGCTCGGCGAGCGGCGCCCCCGCGACCAGGATCGCCCTCGCCTCCCCGCAGGACGCGATGACGATGCCATCCGCGCCCTCGTCGTTGCTGAGAATAGCGGTCCGCCGCTCAGCGATGCGCTCCTGATCCGGCCCCGCCGCGAGCTCGCCGCGATAGACGCAGAGGAAGGCATTGTGCCCGGCGGGCAGCTTCTGTTCGAATCGGCTGCCGGCAGCAAGGTGCAGATCGAGGAAGACCGGCGCCGTGTCCGGGCGCGCAATCGCTCCCGCGACGCCGTGCGAAGCCCCCGCGATCACGCGAACCCGGACTCCGCTGTCGGTGACGAATTCAGGGATCTCGGCCGGCTGAATGTCCTTGTACCAGGGATCGCTCATCTTCTCGCGGCCGGGCAGGTTCAGCCACAGTTGAAAGCCTTCCATCCGCCCTTCGCTCTGCTCGGGCATCTCGGAGTGGATCAGGCCGCGCGCCGCGCACATCCACTGCGCACCGCCCTGCTGGAGCAGGCCTTCGTTGCCCCGGCTGTCGCGGTGGCGCATCCGCCCCGCAAGCATATAGGTGATAGTCTCGAAGCCACGGTGCGGATGATCGGGGAAACCCCCGATGTAGTCGTCCGCAACCTCGCTACCGAAAACGTCGAGCATCAGGAAGGGATCGAGCCGGCGCTGCAGGCTCTGTCCGATCACGCGCGTGAGCTTGACGCCCGCGCCATCGGAGGTCGCGATGCCGCTGATCTGGCGTTCGATCGCGCGCGAGCGCAGGACTCGATCCGGACTCATGATTTTCTCTCGCTCAGAGCGCCAGCGCGGCGATCTGCGCGTCCGCATCCGCATGGGCTGCGGCGGCAGCCTCCGGCCCCATGGCCAGGCCTTCGGCGAACACGAACTGGACGTCGGTCATGCCGAGGAAACCGAGCACGGCCTTCAGATAGGGCACCTGGGTGTCAGCTTCGCTGCCGCGGTATTTGCCGCCGCGCGCGAACGCGACATAGACCTTCTTGCCCTTGAGCAGGCCTTCCGGGCCATTCTCGGTGTACTGGAAAGTCACCTTGGCGCGGCAGATCGAATCGATCCAGTTCTTCAGCTGCGAGGTGATGCCGAAGTTGTACATCGGCACGCCCAGAACGATCGCGTCGGCGGCCTGAATCTCGGCGATGTTGGCATCGTCGAGCGCGACGCGAGCCGCTTGTTCCGGGCTGCGCGACTCGGCCGGCGTGAAGAGCGCACCGAGCGCCGCCTGATCGAGGGCCGGATGCGGATCGCTGGCGAGATCGCGGACCTTCAGGCTCGCCTGCGGATTGCCGGCCTTCAGGCGCGCAACGATGCGTTCGGCTACCGCGGTGGATTGGGCGCCTTCGCTGCGGGCGCTGGAATTGATCTGCAGGATGTTCATGACGGTCTTCCTCGTTGGGGACTGGAATGAGACCCACTTTATCGAGTCGGGACACCGAGAAGAAGACGAAAAAATGGACAACACTGTTCCACCAGTGGAACAATCAGCCATGGACATCGAAGCCAACGACCTCGTTCTCTTCGCCCGCATCGCCGATTCGGGCAGTTTCAGCCGCGGCGCGGCGCGCGCAGGACTGCCCAAATCGACGGTCTCAAGGCGGATCGCCGCGCTCGAAGCCCGGCTGGGCGAGCGGGTCTTCCTGCGCAGCACGCGCCGGCTCGCGCTGACCGAATTCGGCGCAGGCCTGCTCGAGCACGCCCACCGCCTCTGCGAGGAAGTCGAGGCGGCCGCCGCGCTGGCCCAGTACCGCCAAGCCCAACCGAGCGGAAAGCTGCGCGTGTCGGTTCCCGGCGACTTCGCCTTCCTGCTGCTGCCCGCGATGCTCGCCGGCTACGCGCAGCGCTATCCGGACGTCGAGCTGGAGCTCGACCTGTCGCCGCGTCGCGTCGATCTGCTCGGAGAGGGGTTCGATCTGGCGATCCGGATCGGCGATCTGCCCGACGATGCAACGCTGGTCGCGCGCCGGCTCTGCGAGATCGCGAGCGGGCTCTACGCTTCACCGGGCTATCTCGACCAGCACGGCCGGCCCGAGGCTCCTGACGATCTCGCCGCGCACCGCTGCCTGCGCCTGCTCACGCGCAGTGGTGACGCCCAGGCCTGGGAGCTCGTCCGCAACAGCCTGCGCTGGAACGGCGAAGTGCCCCAGACCCTCAAGGCCAACTCGCCGGGCCTTCTGATGCAGCTCGCGCTCGAGCACGCCGGGATCGGGATGCTTGTCGAGCGCTTCGCCGAGCCCCTCGTCGCGGCGGGAAGGCTGGTGCCCGTTCTGCCCGAATGGCGGGCGCTCGCCGCGACCGCCTGGGCCGTGCTGCCCGGCCGCCGCCTGCTGCCGGCCAAGACCCGTGCTTTCGTCGAGGCTCTGGTCGCGGCGCTGGAGGCGTGATCGCCGGCGTCACATGACTGCCGGGACTGCTTTTATGACACAAGAATCCACATTCGATGCATTTCCCGAAACGGAACAGTTGGGTAGTGTGGACACACAGGGATTTCCGAATACTCAGCTTTCAGGAACCTGACTTTTTCAGTGAGGGCAAACCCGTCGAAAGGCGGGGACGCAAAGCCTCCGGCCTACAGCGCATTGCGCAACGGTAGCGGGGCTGCCAACGAAGCCGCGAAAGCCACGCGGAACGTTGTCACGCGAGAGCCCTCCGCTCACCACGAGTGGAGATGCGATGCGCAATCATCATCAAACCCAAGCCCGGCGGACCGCGGAAATCCTCGCGACCCTTTTCGCCACACTCGCCCTTTCCGGCTGCGGCGGCTCCAACAGCGGCACGGACACACCGTCCGCCTCCGCGCAGGCCGAGGGCGTCACCGTGCCTCTGGACGCGTCCGGCTTGCCCGACGCCCAGGCCAGCCTGGTCATCGAGCCCACCTACCACCTCGCACCGGTACTGCTCGATGCGCCCGACGACCGGGATGTCCAGGACAACAGCGCTTCGGCGCTCGCCGCCCCCCACGCTCAAGGCCTTTCCGCGTCCCAATCGGCGCTGAACACCCGCGGGCTGACCGTCCAGGCGATCGAATCCGCGCAGCGCGCCCAGGCCTTGTCGACGGCTTCGGGCGAAGCCGCGACGCCTCAAGCCAGCACCAGCACGGTCACGACCTACACCCCCGCCCAGATCCGCGCCGCCTATAAGCTGCCCGCGCTCCCGGCGGCCGGAACGACACCGACTGCGACCCAGGCCGCCCAGCTCGGCGCCGGTCAGACGATCTACATCGTCGACGCGAAACACGATCCCAATGTCGCCGCCGAACTGAGCACTTTCAACCAGAAGTTCGGCCTGCCGACCTGCACGAGCAAGACGATCGCGACCAGTGCCAAACTGCCTCTGGCCTCCGCCACGACCAGCGAAGGCTGCACGCTGTCGGTCGTATACAGCACGGCGAGCGGAACGATGAGCAGCACCGCGCCGCTCTACGACTCGGGCTGGGCGACCGAGATCACGCTGGACGTGCAGTGGGCCCACGCCACCGCACCGCTGGCCCGGATCATCCTGATCGAAGCCCCTGACGCATCGCTGAACAGCCTGCTCGGCGCGATTGCCCTCGCCAACTCGATGGGGCCGGGCGTCGTCTCGATGAGCTTCGGCGCCAATGAGGGGAGCTGGATCAGCTCGGTCGATTCGGCCTTCTCCGGATCCGGCATGAGCTACCTTGCCGCGACCGGCGACTCGGGCGCCGCAGTCTATTGGCCCGCAGTTTCGAGCAAGGTCGTCGCGGTCGGCGGCACTTCGCTGAGCTATGCGGGGAGCGGCACCCGGACGGAAACCGGCTGGTCCGGGACGGGCGGCGGAATCAGCCAATATCTGGCGACGCCCAGCTACCAGGCGTCCGGGGTTCCCGGAGTCGGCAGCCTCGCCCGCCGCGGCGTCGCGGATGTGGCCTTCAACGCCAACCCGAGCACGGGCCAATTCGTCGCGGTGATCCCGTCGGGCAGCACGACCGCGAGCTGGGTCAGCGCTGGAGGCACCAGCCTCGCCACACCGCAGTGGGCAGGCCTCACCGCGGTCGCCAATGCGATGCGGGTTCAGGCCGGCAAAGCCGTGCTCGGTGCGCCGCACGCGCAGATCTACGGGCAGATCGGCGCCGTTCCCGGCACTTACGCGAGCGCCTTTGCCGACATCACCAGCGGCACGAACGGAGTCTGTGCGAACTGCACGGCGAAAGTCGGCTACGACGCACTGACCGGTCTGGGAACTCCGAACGCGACGAGTTTGCTCAGTGCGCTGCTCGGCTCGACGGCAGTTTCGACGGCGCCAGTGGTCGCCTCCGCAACGGTCAGCGGAAAGGCCGGCGTCGCGCTCACCTTCACGGTCTCGACGACCGCGGCCAACCCGGTCAGCTATGCGCTGAGCGGCGCTCCGTCGGGCATGACGATCGCCAGCAACGGGACGATCAGTTGGGCCAAACCGGTCGCCGGCAGCTACGCGGTGACGGTCACGGCGAAAGACAGCAAGACCGCGTTGAGCGGTCAGGGAATCGTCACGGTCGTCATCGCCAGCGCCAGCACCAGCCAGGCCCCGGTCATCAAAGCCTCCGCGCTCAGCGGCATCGCCGGCAAGGCTCTGACGGGTTCGATCAGCGTCTCCGACCCCGGTGGCTACGCGATGGCGGTGACGATCACCGGTCTGCCTTCAGGCATCCTGCTCTCGGTCAGCGGCCAGACCATCACGCTCAACTGGGCCAAACCGGTCAAGGGCAGTTACACGCTGAACATATCGGTCAAGGATGCGGTCGGTCTGACGGCTCAGACCTCGGTGCCGATCACGATCGCCGCGCAGTGACGAGGCGACGCCCTCCGCAAGGAGGGCGCAAGCCCGTTCAGAGCGGCAGAGGATAGGCCGGCGGCGGGCAGAGTTTAGGCACGGGACGGAGCGCAAGGCGTGCGAAGCGCGGCAAACCGTCGCGAAACTCGGGCGCCTCCTCGCCCGCGATCAGCGGCAACGCGTAGCGACGGAAAGCCTCGGTCAGCCCAAAGCCATCTGCGCGGATGAACTCGGGGGGCAGGCGCCGTTCGGCATTGCCGATATCCTGCAGCGAAAGAGGCTGAATCTCCCAGCGATAGGGCGAATCGGCGAGGCGATGCACCGCCGGCATCACGCCCGAGAGCCCGGCCAGCGCGAACTCGACCGCCGCCCGCCCCGCCCCATAGGCCTGCTCGACATCGGTCCGCGAGGCGAGATGACGAGCCGAGCGCTGCAGGTAATCAACGATGGCGAGGTGGTATTTGAAGCCGAGACGCCGCGAGATCAGCTGAGTCAGCGCTTCCCCGGCGCCACCGAGCTGGACGTAGCCGTGCTCGACCTGGCGCTCGGACAGGAAGCGTCCGTCCTGGCCCTTGATGCCCTCGGAAACGACGACCGCGCAATAGCCCAGGCGCCCGGCGATCTCCCGGACTCTGGCCAGGAAAGCCTCGTGGTCGAAAGCGACTTCGGGCAGCAGCACGATGTGCGGCGCGTCGTCCTCGGCCTCCTTTGCCAGAGCCGACGAAGCCGCGACCCAGCCGGCGTTGCGCCCCATCACTTCCATCACGAAGACCTTGGGCTTGCCCTGCACCATCGCCGCGAGATCGAGCCCGACTTCGCGAATCGAGGTCGCGATGTACTTCGCGACCGAACCGAAACCGGGACAGCAATCGGTCAGCAGCAGATCGTTGTCCATCGTCTTGGGCACGCCGATCGAGATCAGCGGGTAGCCCATCTTGCGGGCAGCCTGATCGAGCTTCCAGGCGGTGTCCATCGAACCGTTGCCGCCGTTGTAGAAGAAGTAGCCGATGTCATGCGCGGCGAAGACTTCGAAGATCCGCGCATAGAGTGCAGGATCTTCGTCGATAGTACGGACATCGTAGCGGCAGGAGCCGAAAGCGCCACCTGGCGTCGCGCGCAGCCGGGCGATCTCGTCGGGGTCTTCAGCCGCGGTGTCGATCAACTCCTCGTCCCAGATCCCGAAGATCCCGCGTCGGGCCGCGAAAACGGTGCCGATCTGCTCGGAATGGCGGCGCGCGGTCTCGATGACTCCGGCCGCGCTGGCGTTGATGACGGCGGTCACTCCGCCGGCTTGTGCGTAAAGCGCGTTTTTCAAGAAGCCTCCTGTGACAGTGCCGCCCCGGACAAGCGGGAGGCGACCGACTGTCGATCTTACGGAACTTCAGCGGCCGCGTCTTTCACGCAATAAAGCCGGAGCGGCACTACTCGACGCCGGGGAGGCAAAGACGCCTCCCCGGCGAGGGGCTCAGCGCCAGGCTTTTTCGAAGACCGCGACGGTGTCATCCAGCGACAGCGTGTAGCGGTCGACTTCGAACAGTCCGCCCATCGTCTCACGCGCGTTGCGGGCCAGAGCCGGCAGCTCCTCGCGGGTGATCCCGTAATCGGAGAGCTTCAGCTCGGCGAGGCCGCTGGCCGCGATCAGCTTCTTCAGCGCGACGATGAAAGCCTTGGGGCGCTCGGCCGCAGGCAGCGCATCGACGTCTTCGCCCATCGCCCGCGCCATCTTCTCGAACAGAGCATCGGGAATTTTGCCGATGAAGAACTCGAAGTAGGCGACCGACAGCATCGTCAGGCCCGCGCCATGGGGCAGCTCGGGGTGAAGCGCGCTGAGCGCGTGTTCGAGCGAGTGCTCGGAAGTGCAGGACGAAGTCGATTCGACGAAGCCGGACAGCGTATTCGCAAACGCGACCTGGGCCCGCGCCTCCTTGTCCGCGCCGTCGCGGACCGCGACAGGAAGGTAACGGGCGAGCAATTCGATGCTCTTGAACGCGTACAGGTCGCTGATCGGCGATGCGCAGCTCGCGATGACGCCTTCGGCCGCGTGGAAGAAGGCATCCATGCCCTGATAGGCAGTCAGATGGGGCGGCACACTGAGCATCAACTCCGGATCGACGATCGAGATCGTCGGGAAAGTCGAATCGTTGCCGAAGCCGATCTTCTCGTGCGTGTCTTCCTTCGTGATCACGGTCCACGGATCGGCCTCGGTACCGGTTCCCGCGGTCGTCGTGATCGCGATGATCGGCAGGGCGGGATTCGGGACGGGCCGGCCCTTTCCGGAGCCGCCAAAGATGTAGTCCCAGTAGTCGCCGGGGTTGTTCGCCATCAGCGCGATGCTCTTGGCCGAGTCCATGCTGCTGCCGCCGCCCAGGCCGACGACGAAGTCGCAGCCTTCCGCGCGCGCGAGCGCCGCCGCCTCCATCACATGGCTCTTGATCGGGTTGGGCTGGATCTTGTCGAAGACGACGCTCGCGGCGCCCCCTTTGGCGAGCAGCGCGATCACGCGGTCGAGGTAGCCCTGCTTTCTCATCGCGGTGCCGGCCGAGATCACGATCAAGGCCTTGTGGCCGGGAAGCTTCACTTCACCGAGCCTGGCGAGCGAACCGGCGCCGAAGAAGATCCGCGAGGGCATGAAGTAGCTGAAGTTCATTTCACTGTCTCCGTTTATCGATGTGGGGGTGCGTCGGCCCAGGCCGTCCGCCCCCGGATGGCTTCATGTTAGGCGGGACAAAACGGCACGCCAACACCCATTCCTGCCCGGAATTTGCCTGTTTCTGTCGATTTGTCTTGTTTACAGCAAGGAATTTGCGAAGGCCCATGCCCAATCGTATGATCAACAGAAGCATCGATCTCAGCCCATCATGGATAACTTCCCGGACAGACGCCTCGCCGAATTGCTGCAGACCCTGGCCATCGGCGAAGGGAGGACTCCCTCTCGCCTCGACTCGGTGAGCTTTTTCCGGGCCACCCGAAGCCAGCCGCGCGCGCCCATCGTCTATGAGCCGAGCATCATCATCGTCGGTCAGGGAAGAAAGCGGGTCTTCCTCGGCGAGCAGGCGCTCAGCTACGACCCCAACAACTATCTGGTCCTGTCGGTTCCGCTGCCGCTCGAGTGCGAAACCGTCGCAAGCCTCGAAGAGCCTCTGCTGGCCGTCTCGATCGCGGTCGATCCGGCCATGCTGGGCGAGCTGCTGATGGAGATCGAGGACACGGAGCAGGCCCCGGGGCTGGTTCAAGGCATCTATTCGACGCCGCTGACCGAGGATCTGTCCTGCGCGGCCGAAAGGCTGCTCGAATGCCTCGCCTCAGAGCGGGACAGCCGCATCCTCGGCGCCTCGATTGTCCGCGAGATCCTCTACCGGGTGCTGTGCGGAGAGCAGGGCGGCGCGCTGCGCGCGGTCGCGGCCCGCCACAGCCGCTCCGGCCAGATCGCCCGGGTACTCAAACGCCTGCACAGCGGATACGCCGAAGAGCTCGATGTGGAGACGCTAGCCCGCGATGCGCACATGAGCGTCTCGAATTTTCACCACAGCTTCAAGGCCGTCACCTCGACTTCGCCGCTGCAGTATCTGAAGAGCCTGCGCCTGCACAAGGCGAGAGTGCTGATGCAGCAGCAGGGCCTGAGCGCGACGGCCGCCGCGAACCAGGTCGGCTATGTCAGCGCCTCGCAGTTCAGCCGCGAGTTCAAGCGCTTCTTCGGCGTCAGCCCGGCGAACGATGCCGCGCAGGGCCGGCTCCGGTCGGAAGCGACAGGCTAGGCGGCAGGCAGCGGCACGGCCTCCGGCCCCCGCTTCGGATCGGGCAGGCGAATCGCCAGCAGGCCTGCCAGAGGCAGCCAGGCACAGGCCTGATAGACGAACTCTATCCCCTTGAGATCGGCGACGAAGCCGAGCACCGCGGCGCCCACTCCGCCCAGACCGAAGGCCAGTCCGAAGAAGGTCCCCGAGACGAGGCCGACCTTGCCGGGCAGCAGCTCCTGTGCATAGACCAGGATCGCCGAGAAGGCCGAGGCGAGCACAAAGCCGATCACGACGCTGAGCGCGCCGGTCCAGAACAGGTTCGCATAAGGCATCGCGAGCGAGAAAGGCGTGATGCCGAGGATCGAGCCGACGATGACCCGCTTGCGGCCGATCCGGTCTCCGATCGGCCCGCCCAGCAGCGTGCCGGCCGCCACCGCAGCGAGGAACAGGAAGAGGTGAAACTGGGCGGCCTGAACGCCGAGTCCGAAGTGCTGGATCAGGTAGAAGGTGAAGAAGCTGCTCAGACTGGCGAGGTAGAAGTACTTCGGAACCATCAACAGGATCAGCAGGGTCAGCGCCACCGCGATCTCGCGCGGCGCGAGCGGCGAGACCTTTTTTGCGGCGTTCCTGGCGACCCTGTGCTGGGTGTGATACCAGTTCCCGACGGTCCACAACACGGCCAGCGCGATCAGAGCCGGGATCGCGAACCAAGCGAGGCTGCCCTGCCCGAGCGGCCAGACGATCAGCGCCGCGAGCAGCGGGCCGGCCGCAGTGCCGGCATTGCCGCCAACCTGGAAGATCGACTGGGCCAGGCCGAAGCGCCCGCCCGAAGCCATCCGTGCAACGCGCGACGATTCGGGGTGGAAGATCGACGAACCGGTTCCGACGATCGACGAGCCGATCAGGATCAGCGCGAAGCTGTGCGCATTCGCGAGAGTCAGCAGCCCGCACAGCGTCAGGCTCATGCCCAGCACCAGCGAGCGCGGCTGCGGATGGCGGTCGGTATAGAAACCGACCAGCGGCTGGAGCAGGGACGCCGTGCACTGATAGGTCAGCGTGATCAGACCGATCTGCGCGAAGCTCAGATGGTAATTGCCCTTGAGCAGCGGATAGATCGCGATGATCAGTGATTGCAGCATGTCGTTGAGGAAGTGCGACAGGCTGACCGAACCGAGGATGCGAAACTGGGGGCCGGCCTGCGTTTGGGGGGAATTCATGCAAAAGGCTCCGTTGACGATTTTTCGGCAAGGATACCGGCCACACACCCGCCCGTCCTGCGACAATAAGGCATCAAGCTATTCGAAAAGGGCGGATCATGGTCTGGACGATGAACGTCCACGATTCCGATGCGGGAATCCTTCCCGTCATCGCGAAGTCGCGCAACCTGCCCTCCGGGGCGTCCTCGCCCAGGCACAGCCACCCGATGACCGCCCAGCTGCTCTACGCGGTCGAAGGCGTCATGGTGGTCAGCACCGAAGCGGGCGAGTGGATCGTTCCGCCGACGCGCGCGATCTGGGTTCCCTGCGGCACCGGGCACTGCTCGCGGATGCTGACTGCGGTTCGGCTGCGCACGCTGCACATCAGCGCCGAGGTCGCCCGAACGCTACCGGACAAGCCCTGCGTGCTGGCCGTCACGCCCTTGCTGCGCGAACTGATCCTGGCCGCGATGGACATCCAGCCAGGCTATTCAGCCGAGAGCCGCGACGGCCGCGTCATGGCTCTGCTGCTCGACGAGATCCACCGCCTGCCCAGCCTTCCGCTGGCCCTGCCGCTGCCCGCCTCGCCCGACTTGCGCGAAGTCTGCGAAAGGCTGCGCGAGACGCCCGAGGACACGACGAGCGTCGAGGAATGGGCCAGACGGCTCACTATCGATCCGCGCACCTTGCAAAGACGCTTCGCGCGCGAGACTGGCCTGTCCTGCGCACGCTGGCGCCGCCAGGCCAGACTGATCGCGGCGCTGGAGCAGCTTGCCCTGGGGCGCCGGGTCATCGATGTCGCGCTCGACCTGGGCTATGAGAGCCCGACCGCTTTCTCGGCGATGTTCAAGCGCGAATTGGGAAGTTCTCCGAGCGACTTCAAGAAGGGGGCTGGCTGAGCCCCAAAATGCAAAAAGCCCCGACCGAAGCCGGGGCTTTACATCGCAAACACTCGTTCAGCTCTTGCGACGGCGGCCGAACAGACCCAGGCCGGACAGCGCGAAACCGATCAGAGCCAGCCCCGCCGGTTCCGGGACACCAAACCATGCATCAGCCGAGCCGTTGATCTGCTGGTTTCCCGAGATTTCAAACGAGTTGAACTGGCCAGCCAGATCCAGCCCAAAGTAGAACGGAGACGGCGAGGTGAAGAAGGACGCCCCCTCCGGGGTCAGCGTAAAGTCGCCGAACACGAACTTGAAGTCGCCATTGGCCAGACCGGCCGATTGCGTACCTGCCGCAGCGATCAGATAGTCGGATGTGGCGATCAGGTAGTCATCAGCATTGTCACCGATGACAATATCATCGGCCCCCGTCGCACCCAGTGCCTTGGTCGTGTCCAGCGCGGCGTCGATGTAGATCTTGATCGAGCCGGTCCCGCCCGTGAAGACGGAGCCATCCGCGCTCGTGGCGAAGGTGCCTACCGAGTCAAACACTGCATACAGACCGTAGCTGTTGCCCAACTGGGTCAGCTTGGCAGTCAGCGGAGTCGCTCCGTCATTCTTCACGAACTGTCCGGCGTCCCAATAGGCTTTCGTGATGAAGGTGTTCGCTCCGGTCACAGTGAAAGCTTCGTTGTAGTTGCCGGTGATCTTGTCCGCGGTAAACGGTGCCGTATCCGTGACGCCCGGAACCGATCCGGGCGTCACGACAAAGTCAGGCAGAACCGGGGCAGCAAAACCTGCGGCGCTTGCCATGAACAGCGCACCAGCCGACAAGGTCTTGATGATTTTCGTTTTCATCGCAATCGCTCCTGAGAAATCGTAGATTTGGGCCTTGAGCCGGCCGCGCTCCTTTTAAGCAGACTCCGTGCCAACAAAAAAACAATCGAATAATCAATACCTTGCCTTTCCGCTGCGCAACGAACGCATCGTTTTGTAAATTATCTCGACAGCCGTTTCGCTTCCCCTCCAGTCCCCAGGACATCCTGTGACGAAGGAAATCCTTGCCGAGACCACACAGCACGGACAGACCTTGTTGCGCTCATCCGAGAAATCAGCCCGACCTCCCGGCAACATAGGCGTGCGCGGGTTGCCGCGCTCGACTATGTTGGTGTGGCACCAGGCCAGCTGTGCGCCAGGGGCTGCTAGCGACTCCCTCAAGGGGCCGTTAACGATGACCACGGAGAGACGCTGAATATGGCTGGAAACGAACGGCACCCGGTGAAGACTCGCGACGAGATCGCCGAGGCTTACTCCTCTCCGCCCTGGTGGTACGACGTGCGGGGTTTTCTGATCCTGACTTTCGCCTACAACAGCAGCCTGGGAGAACAGCTGCGCTTCTTTGGCCGCAACTTCGGCCAGAAGCATCTCGAGATCGCCTGCGGAACCGCGACGCTACTCGCGCTCGTGCTCAAGTGGCGCAGCCGGCACCATATGGATCCCGTCTCGGTGACGGCGATCGACTACGCGGAATCGATGCTCGCCGGTGCGCGCTGGCGCTTCAAAGGGAATCCGGATGTCGAGATCAGGCACGCGGACGCCGCAGCGCTGCCCTTCGCTGACAATTCATTCGACACCGCGAACATCGCCAACTCGGTGCACTGCTTCCCCGATGTCGACGGGGCGCTCCGGGATGCGCTGAGGGTGCTGAAACCGGGCGGCTCTCTGGCCGCCAACGTGCTGCTCTACCCGGAAGGCAGGGGTCTTCTCGCCTCGATCGCCAACCGGATCAACGTCTGGGGGGCGAAGAAGGGAATCCTGGTGACCCCCTACCGTCGCGATGACATCCGCAAACGCTTTGTGGATGCCGGTTTCGAGATCGCCTCGGATACTGTCTCGGGGAACTGCTACAACGTGCTGCTCAGGAAGCCGGTCTGATGACCGCGCCAACCCCGGAGTCCTTCGACTATGGGACTGCGTTTTCCCGCAACATCGGCTGGCTGACCCCCGACGAACAGCAGAAGCTGCGCCGTTCGCGCATTGCAGTGGCCGGCAACGGCGGCGTCGGCGGAAGGCATGTGGAGACGCTGACCCGGCTGGGCGTCGGAGCCTTCACGATCGCCGACTTCGATTGCTTCGCGATCCACAATTTCAACCGCCAGATCGGCGCGACGATGAGCAGCCTGGATCGCGAGAAGTCGGCGGTCATCGCCGAGATGGCCCGCGACATCAACCCGGAGCTGGACATCCGCATCTTCGCGAAGGGGGTCGATTCAGACAACCTCGGTGCTTTTCTCGACGACGTCGATGTCTATGTCGACGGGATAGACTTCTTCGCGCTGCCGATTCGCCGTCAGATCTTTGCCGAATGCGCAAAGCGCGGCATCCCGGCGGTCACGACAGCCCCCTTGGGAATGGGCGCTGCGCTGCTCGTCTTTCGCCCGGGCGGGATGAGCTTCGAGGAGTACTTCCGGCTCGAAGGCTGCGATTTCTTCGAGCAACAGGCGAGATTCATCGCCGGACTCTCTCCGGCGATGCCGCAGAGACGCTACCTGGCCGTGCCGGACGCGGTCAATTTCGACGAGAAGCGCGGTCCCTCGACGGTCATGGCCTGCGATCTGTGCGCGGGAATCATGGGCGTCGAGGTTCTGAAGCTGCTGCTCGGCCGGGGACGAATCACCGCAGCGCCCTGGGGCCTGCACTTCGATGCCTACCGGCAGAGCCTGCACCGCACCTGGCGCCCCTTCGGCAACGCCAATCCGCTGCAGAAGCTGCTGCTGCTGCTGATCCGGCGCAAGCTGCGCGGGCTCTAAGCCGGCGACACGAATACGAGGTTGGGGTGGCGTTCGCCTTCGATCTCGAAGTCGAAGGCGCCGAGTTCGTTGAAACCCAGCCGGCGATAGAACGCGATCGCCCCCGCGTTTTCGGCGTTCGCGGAGAGCCAGATCCGCGGATCCGGGCTCAGCTCGGCGGCGAGCCCACGACACTCGTCGAGCAGGCCGCGCCCGATGCCGCGTCGGGCGAAATGGCGCGACACATAGAGCGTCGCGACCTCCGCGGGCGGGCAGCCCGGCACGGGACTTTCCGCGGCGAGCACGAGGACCGCGAAACCGACCCGATGCTGATCGACTTCGGCGACGAGCACGCACAGAGAAGGATCCTTGATGCGCTCGTCGAAGGCTTCGACGCTCAGCTCGGTCAGCGCGTAGCGGGCGACCGGGGGGCGAATTCCCCATTGCGCATAGGTGTCGAAGAAGACCTGAAGGGCCAGCGCGGCGAGGCATTCGGCGTCGGAGGCGTTCGCCCGACGGTAGAGAGGCTCCATCTTCATCCCGGGTACGGCGAGTACTGATCCGCGACGGCCCACCAGCGGCCGTTCTTGCGGACGAAAAAGAACAGGTCGCGGCCACCCAGTTCGACTTCCTTGCCGCCCATCGCGAAGGCGATCTCGAACTCATAACTCGCGACGGCCGCATCGCCGTAGATCTGGATCTTCACGTCCTTCTCGCGCCAACGATGGATCTCGGCCGCCTCGGCAAAGCCTTTCCAGCCGGCGATACAGGCAGCCGCCCCTTCCAGGCGTTCACGTGCGACCGGCGTGATCGCGACCATGTTGGGATGGAAATAGTCGGCCAGATCGTCGGGATTGCCGCAGGTCCAGGCGTCATTGAGCGCGCGCAGCGTCTCCCAGACCTGTTGCTGATCGTCGCTTTCAAAACGGGTGATTCCCATCTTCACTCCTTCTCACGCAGAGCCGCAGAGACACAGAGAACCCAGAACCCGGGGCGGGCGCTCTGTAAGCGGATTTCCTCGCGGAGCGCTCTGCGCAGACTCAGCCTTCCGAACAAGAAACGCTTCTATCCGTGCTCATCCGCGTGATCCGCGGCGAGGCATCTGATGTTAGCTCGCTACAGCAGCCAGTTGATGCCCCACAGCGCCAGCATGCCGCAGGCGATGGTCAGCAGCACGCTGCGCGTCAGCGCGGCGACGGCGATCGCGACGAGGCCGGCGACGAGGCGCGGATTGCGGGGAGAGGGATCGAAGGCGCCATTGCGCAGCAGCAGCTCGGGCGCGATCAAGGCGGAGAGCACCGCGGGCGGCACATAGCGCAGCAGACCCTGAAAGCGGGGCCCCAGCGCGAGGCGGCGGCCGCCGATGATGAAGGAGAGGCGGATCAGCAAGGTCACGAGACCTCCAGCCACCATGGTCAGGATCAGGCTCCAGGGCATGTTCATTCCGCTTCCCGGCGATCGAGCCTGCGCGCGAGCATTCCCGCCCCCATCCCGGCCAGCGCCGCGGCGATGATCCACAGCTTGTGCGGCAGGCCTTGCAGCGCGAGCGCGGCAATCGCGGCGACTGCGGCGGCGACGCATTCGCTGCGCCGCCTCAGGGCCGGAGCGAGCAGAGCGATGAAAGTCAGCGCGATCGAGAAGTCGAGCGACCACGAGGCCGGAATCGCCGCGCCGACCAGAACTCCGGCCAGCGTCGAGAGTTGCCAGCCGACCCACAGCGTGAGACCGGTGCCGAGCAGGAAGAAGTGGCGAGCCGGCGTTTCGGGTCCGTTCGCGAAGCGCTCGATCGCGGCCGCATAGGCTTCGTCGGTCAGCAGATAGGCGAGCAGCAGACGCCAGCGCAGCGGCAGATCGCGCAGATAGCGGGCCATGCTGGCGCTGTAGAGCGCGTGGCGAAGATTGACGACGCCGACCGTCGCGGTGATCACGGCGGGTGGCACCTGAGCGCCCCAGAGCTGGGCGAACACGACCTGGGACGAGCCGCCCAGTATGATCGAGGACATCGCAACGACAGCCCAGCCCGGCAGCCCCGCGGCGAGACCCAGCACGCCGAAGATCAGGCCGAAAGGCACGACGCCGAACAGCAGCGGCAGCTCGGCCGCGACGCCAGCGCGAAATTCGGCCGATGCGCTGCGCTCAGGCATTCCCCTCTCCCGCGGCCGGCCCGGCAAGCGCTTTGTCGACGAAGCGCCTGGCCAGCGTGTGATAGAGCGGCGGAGCAAGCATCCTCGACACCATCGAGGAGAGCAGCGCGACGCTCATCAGCGCGATGATCTGCGAATAGCCGTCGACCATCTCCATCACGATCACGAAAGCGGTGATCGGAGCCTGGGTCACCGCGGCCAGGTATCCGGTCATGCAGAGCACCAGCAGCATCGCCGGAGCCGCCGAAGACAGGTTTTCGACGGCATGGCCGAGCCCCGCTCCGATCGCCAGCGAGGGCGCAAAGATGCCGCCGGGCAGACCGGAGAGCTGGGAGAAGAGCGTCGCGAGGAATTTGAACAAACCATAGAACCAGGGCAGCTCTGCTCCCCCCTCGAGCAAGGCCCGGGTCTGGACATAGCCACTGCCGAAAACGGCGCCATCGCATCCCGCGGCGAGTCCGGCGACCAGCAGGCCGCAGAGGGCTGCGAACAGACAGGGGTGGGCTGACCTGAAGCGGGCACAGGGTCCCTGCCAGCGGCAGGCGGCCATGATCTGCAGCCGGGCGAAGAGCCCACCGGTCAGGCCGCAGAGCAGCGCGGCGAAGATCACGGACAGCACCAGGTCGCGCGACGACGCGAAGATCACGACCCGGCCGAAGTAGTGCCCTCCCCCGAGGAAGATCCGCGAGCAGACTCCGGCCAGCACGATCGCGGTGATCACGAGGCCGCTCAGCTTCGCCTCGACGCTGCGGCTCATCTCCTCGATCGCGAAGACGACTCCGGCGAGCGGCGTGTTGAACGCGGCAGCGATGCCGGCCGCGGCGCCCGCGATCAGCATGTGTCCGCGCGGGATCTTCAAGGACCTGGGCAGATGCTGATGGAGGATCTGCATCAGCGAAGCGCCGATCTGCACCGATGGCCCCTCCCTGCCCATCGAGAACCCGCAGCCGATCGCCGAGACGCCGAGCATGATCTTGCCGGCGATGATGCGCAGCGAGAGCAGACGGGAAACCCTGGGATCCGCTCCCAGCTTCAGCCCCGCGATCGCCTGCGGGATGCCGCTGCCTTCGGTTCCCGGAAAGAAGCGCCGGGTCAGCGCAACGAGCGCCGCGCCCCCCAGCGGCAGACAGACGAAGGGCAGCCATCGGTGCGCCGTCGCGGCCTCCATCTGCCAGCTGCCCAGCAGCGTCGAGAGGCGGGCGAAGAGCACCGCGAGCAGCCCCACGCCAACCGCCCCGCCCCAGAAATAGAGGCGCCCCAGCCAGAGCCGGGCATAGATGCGCTGGCGGCGCGGCGGGCGCAGCCAGTCGAGGACAGCGCGCCCGGGCCAGCCGATCCGGGGAAATCTCATACCCTGACGCACGTCCGGATCAGCCGAGGTAGCGGCGCTCCAGATGGGCACGGAAGTGCGCGGGATTCAGCGCTTCACCGCTGGCGAGCTGAACGAGATCCGCGGTCTCCCAGCGGCTCGCCTGGCTCCAGATCGCATCCTTGAGCCATTCGTTGATCGCGGAGAAATCGCCGGCAGCGATCCTCGTTTCGACATCGGGCAGGCTCTGGCGCATCGCCGCGAAAAATTGCGCCGCATACATCGCACCCAGCGTATAGCTCGGGAAATAGCCGAAGGAGCCGTCGGTCCAGTGCACGTCCTGCAGGCAGCCGTCGCGATAGTCGCCGCGAGTATCGATGCCCAGCAAAGACTGCATCTTCTCGTCCCAGGCCGCCGGGATGTCCTCGGCCTCGAGCTCGCCGGCAATCAACGCGCGCTCGATCTCGTAGCGCAGGATCACATGCATCGGATAGGTCAGCTCGTCGGCATCGACGCGGATCTTGCCCGGCGCAACGCGGGTCGAGTAGCGGTACAGGCTTTGCGGATCGAAGCCCGGACGGGGGCCGAAGTGCTCGACGACGAGCGGCGAGAGCCAGCGCGCAAAAGCCTCGCTGCGCGCGATCTGCATCTCGAAGAACAGGCTCTGGCTCTCGTGGATGCCCATCGAGCGGGCCCGCCCCAGAGGTTGGTCGACCCACTCGCGCGGCAGACCCTGTTCGTACAGCGAGTGCCCGGTCTCGTGGATCGTCGAATTGAGCGACTGCGCGAAATCCGTTTCCGTATAGCGCGTCGTCAGGCGCACGTCTTCGGGCACCCCGCCCGTATAGGGATGGGCGCTCTCGTCGAGCCGGCCGCCATCGAAATCGAAGCCAAGCTTCGCCATCACTTCAAGGCTCAGCGCGTACTGGGCCTCGCGGGGAAAGTGTCCTTTGAGGTCGGGCAGAGGCGCTTGGGCAAGATGCACTTTGCGGATCAGATCGGGAAGCCATGCGCGCAGATCGCCGAAGACGCGATCGAGCTCGGCCGAGCGCATTCCCGGCTCGAAGCGCTCGATCAGCGCGTCGTAGGGCGCCAGCCCCAGCGCATCGGACAGATGCAGCGCTTCCTCGCGGGCCAGACGCAGCACATCGCGGAAGTTTTCGAGAAAGCCCTTCCAGTCGTTGGCCTGGCGTTGAGTCCGCCACGCGTGCTCGCAGCGCGCTCCGGCCAGAGACTTCGCTTCGACCAGACGCGCCGGAACGGCGCGCGCGAAGAGGTGATTGAGGCGCATCTCGCGCAGATTGGCCTGAGCCTGCTCGGACAAGGGCTCGGCTTCGGCGGCCGAGAGCAGCGCCCCCAGATCGGCGGCCGTGCTCTCGGTATGGATCAGCAGCGACAGCTCGGCGATCGCCGCGGCGCGCGCGTCGTTGCCTCCGGCCGGCATCGCGGTGGCGCGATCGTGCGAAGCGATCGCGATCAGGTGTTCAAAACGGTAGAGGCGGGCATTGCGCCTCTTGAGCTCTTCATAAGCCGGAATCAGGGTGGCGGACATCGGGGGTATCAGGTGACGACTAAAGCCTCACCCGCAAGCGGGGGAAGGTATCCATGATGCCGCAAAATCCGCCGCGCTGCCCAAGGCATCGCGGCTAATGCAACAGGCTGCCACAATTCGCCCGACGCGACCTTGAACGAACGGGCACCTCCCCGTTCGTTCAAGCCTCTTCTTCTTCCTCTTCCTCGCCTTCGGGCAGGTGGATCACGCCGGTGTTGTAGTTGTACTCGAACACTTCGCCGTAGCGCCCCCACTCGATCGCGACTTTGAGCACGCGTTCGGCCTCGGCCGCGTCCATCGTCTCGCGCAGCAGCTTCAGGAAAGGCTCTTCGGGCAGCTCGCCGGAAGTCTCCTGTTCCAGGCTGTGGCGGATGTGGGCAGCGAGCGGAACGTGGGCGAGCAACTGCTGGCCGAACACTTCCTTGCGCAATGTGTTCTGGCCTTCAACATAGCGGCGGCCAAGCGGCGTGATCGAAATGTCGCCGCGCGCGACATTGACGAGACCAAAGAGCTGCAGCGCTTCGGTCAGAGGCAGCAAGTCCTCGTCGGTCAGCTCGGTCTCTTCGGCGAACTGCGGCAAGTCGGCGATACCGTTGAAAGGCTCGTCGACCAGCAGTTCCAGCACGCCTTCCATCCGGCTGACGTCGGCCTCCGGCAGGCGGTCGCCCAGGTGCAGGCGGACCGGTTCGCCGGCGGTGCGTCCCGGACGCGGCGCGCTGGCCGTCATCAGCGCATAGACTTCGTCGATCAGCCGGCGAACTTCGGCGCTATCGACTTCGCGCGGGCGCGGCAGGTCGATCGCAAGTTCGGCGCGGATGCGGCCGGGATTGCTCGCGAAGATCAGCACCCGGTCGGCCATCATCACCGCTTCCTCGATGTTGTGCGAGACGACCAGGATGCCCTTCGTGCTCATCTGCCCGCCGTCCCACAGCTCAAGCATGTCATCACGCAGCCGCTCGCCGGTCAGCACGTCGAGCGCCGAGAAGGCCTCGTCCATCAGCAGCACTTCGGGCTCGGTGACCAGCGCCCGGGCGATGCCGACCCGCTGCCTCATGCCGCCCGAGAGCTCGCGCGGCAGCGCGCCTTCGAAGCCGGCCAGACCGATCATCTCGATCGCCGCCTCGGCCTGTTTCTCGCGCTCGGCCAGAGCGACGCCGCGCGCCTCCAGGCCCAGCTCAACGTTCTGCTGCACGGTCAGCCAAGGAAAGAGCGCGAAGGACTGGAAGACCATGCTGATCCCACGCGCCGTGCCATAGAGCGGCTGGCCGCGGTAGCGCACGTCGCCGGCATCGACACCGATCAGGCCGGCCATGATCCGCAGCAGCGTCGACTTGCCCGACCCGGACTGGCCCAGCAGCGCGACGATTTCCCCTTCATGCAGCTCGAAGTCGACACCTTCGAGCACGGAGCGCGGCGTACCGTCGCTACCCCGGAAGGACTTGCCAACCCCTTTCAATTCGATGATCGCACTGGACATCGCGATTTCCCCGCTCAGAAATGCATCCGGTCTTCGGCGAGCCGATACAGCCGCCGCCAGACGAAGTGGTTGAAACCCATCACGAACACGCACATGACGCCGATTCCGAGCGCGATGCGCGGGAAATCGCCGGTCGCGGTCATCCGGGCGATATAGCTGCCGATTCCATGCGCTTCGAGCGTCGTGTTGCCCCAGGTCACATATTCGGCGACGATGCTGGCGTTCCACGAACCGCCGCTGGCGGTGATCGCACCGGTCACGAAACTCGGGAACACCGCGGGAAGCAGATAGCGCTTCCACTTGAGCCAACCGGTCACACCGAGGTTCTTGGCCGCATAGCGCAGCTCGGTCGGAACCGTCGAAGCGCCGGCAATCACGTTGAAGAGCAGATACCACTGGGTGCCGAACACCATCAGGGGCGAGAGCCAGATGTCGGGGTTCAGGTGCCAACGCACGATCAGCATCACTGCGATCGGAAACATCAGGTTGGCCGGGAAGGCAGCGAGGAACTGGGCGACGGCCTGGAAGCGCTCGGACAGCACCGGGTTCATCCCTATCCAGATGCCGACCGGCACCCAGACCAGGGCCGCCAGCGTTATCAGCACCATCACGCGGAGCAGCGTGTAGAGGCCTAACACGAAGACGTGCCAGACCTCTGCCCAGCCGACCTCGGCGCGCACGAAACTGCCCAGCCGCCAGACCGCGAACAGCAGCAGCGCCGCGATCACCGCATCCCAGGCGCGAACCCAGGCTTCCGAGTGGGGTTTCGCGCGGGCGCGGATCGACGTGCCGTCGTAGTCGCGGCGGAACATCAGGAAGGATTTTTCGAGCAGTTTGACCCCGGCGATCGCGACGCCTTGCAGCTTGTCGGTTCTGCGCACCCAGGTCAGCAACCAGGACGATTGCGCGGTCTCGGACGCGTTCTGCTCGAAACGGAACTTGTCGGCCCAGGCCAGCAGAGGCCGGAAGAAGAGCTGGTCGTAGAGCAGGATGCCGAGCAGCATCGCGCCGATCGCCCAGCCGATCGCGGCGAGGTTCTGCTCCTCGATCGCCAGCGCGATGTAAGAACCGATTCCGGGCAGCTTGATGCTCTGGTTCGACACCGAGATCGCCTCGGACGCGACGACGAAGAACCAGCCGCCGGACATCGACATCATCATGTTCCAGAGCAGGCTGGGCATCGCATAGGGCAGCTCCAGCCGCCAGAGCCTCTGCCAGGACGAGAGCTGGAAGATCTGCGAGGCTTCCTTCAACTCGACCGGAACCGTCTTCAGCGACTGATAGAGGCTGAAGGCCATGTTCCAGGCCTGGGACGTGAAGATCGCGAAGATCGCCGCGCATTCGACGCCGAGCAGGTTGCCCGGGAAGAGCGCGATGAAGCCGGTCACCGTGATCGACAGGAAGCCGAGAATCGGAATCGACTGCAGGATGTCCAGAGTCGGCACCATGACCTTCTCGGCAGCGCGGTACTTTGTCGCGATCGCGGCGAAGATGCAGGAGAAGATCAGCGAAGCGCCCAGCGCGAGGAACATCCTCAGCGTGCTGCGCAACAGGTAATAGGGCAGCATCCACGGCGAGAGCGAGATCTGCAGCTGCTGACCGAGCTCATAGGGGCGCGACATCTGCGAACCGCCATAGCCGAGCAGCACCAGCACGGCCAGCACCAGCGGCAGCATCACCCAATCCCAGCGGTTACCTCCCGCATCGACGACCTGGCGGGGAAAAAAATGTTTCTGATCCATCTGAATTCTTCTCGACGGGCCGTGCAGGCACGGCGGCACAGGAGCAGAGCTGGCGCTCTGTGCGGGGGGCGAAACATAACATTCTCTTGCGTCGAATAGTGTGACACAGGCGAAGCGAAGCTCGCCCCGATTTTCCCCCGGCCCGGCATGATCAGCGATCAGAACCGGAAGGCAAGGAAGGACGATCAAATTCGCCGTGGCGCCTCGCGCCGCAGGGCCGGCCTGGCTCGCCTCCCGGTCCGCGCCAATCCGGAATCCCGCACAAGCAAAGGATTTCCCCGCCGACACGGGAAGCGTGGGAGAATCGTGGCCCTTCCGGGCCTCTGCCTGCATGCGGTTCTTGTCGTCACCTTAAGATTGAGGAAAGATTCTGGTCCGATAATCGCCTTATCGAATTCTGTTGCCCTGGTCGGCTGCGCTGCAGCACCGACCTCTGACAAGCCACCATCCCGCTGCACACGAATTTCGCATGAGCCCTGCCTTGAATCGTCCTGGAACGCTTGATCTGCTGCTTCTCTCGCTGCTCGCCGTCATCGGCGGTAGACGCTTTGCGCGTCAGGCGCACCGCCACGCGCTGCGCATCTACCCGGAGCAGGCGAAGCGGCGCACGCGGCTGCTGCTGCGCAGTCTGCTGCTGTCGCGCTCGAGCCGGGAGTGGTTCGGCCGCCTCGACGAGGATGCCCTGCTGCGGCGCTGGGTCCGCTTCCACCCCGAACTCGCCGAAAAACCGCATCGTCCCTATCAGCAGCGGGGCCGCTCGGCTGCGGACCGGGTCTCGCTGCTCGAAGCGCACTACCGCAACTGCGAGGCGGCGGGGTGGGACAGCATCGTCGAAGCGCTCTGCTCCGGCCCCCTGCTGCTGGCCAGCTTCGCCGATCGTGACGACAAAGCGCTCGAACTACAGCTCGACCGTCCAGGCCAGTTCGGCAAGGAAGGCGAATTCGTACTGAACCTGATCGAAGGAGGCGAGCGTCTGTACAGCGCCGCATTCAGCTTCCGCGGCGAAGGCAAGACTCGGGAACTGTTCATCGGTTGCCTGCAAGGGCCGGCCTGCGAGAAGGGACGCGAGCGGGTGCGTTCGCTGACCCGGGCCTGCCACGGCATGAGGCCCCGCTCGCTGATACTCGAAACGATGCAATGGCTGGCGGAGCAGTCCGGATGCACCCGCCTCGCGGCGACCGGAACCTCGGGTCACATCTACCAATGCCTGCGCAAGCGGCGCGCGATCGCGTTCGATTACGACGCCTGCTGGCGGGAGTTCGGTGGCGAGCAGCGCGCCGGCGGCGACTGGCTTCTGCCGCTACACCCCGAGCACAAGCCGCTGGAATCGGTCGCTTCGCGCAAGCGAGCCGAAGCCGCGCGGCGCAACGCGCTGCGCGAAGCGATCACCGAACAGGCCAGAACCCATCTGACCCATCCCCGCGCAGCCTGAACGCCGCCAAGGAAAAACGGCCGGCTCCGGTAAGGAGCCGGCCGTTTTTTATCAGCCCAGCCAGACCCGCGCGTTGCGGAACATCCTCATCCAAGGCGAATCCTCGCCGAGGAAGTCGGGCGCCCAGGACATCTGGACGGTGCGTCGGCAGCGCTCGGGGTGGGGCATCATGATCGTGAAGCGGCCATCCGGCGTCGTCAGACCGGCGATCCCTTCGGGAGAGCCGTTCGGGTTGGCCGGATAAGCGCGCGCGATCCCTCCCGCGTTGTCGATGTAGCGCAGCGCGACCTGCGCCGCGGCGGGCTGGCTTCCCGGCCGGAACTCGGCGCGCCCTTCGCCGTGCGAAACGACGATGGGCATCCGGCTGCCGGCCATGCCGGCGAACAGGATGGACGGGTTCTCCTGAATCTCGGTCATCACGAAACGGGCTTCGAACTGCTCGCTCCGGTTGCGCAGGAAGACCGGCCAGTTCTCGGCTCCGGGGACGATGGACGCGAGCTGGGCCATCATCTGGCAGCCATTGCAGACGCCCAGCGCGAACGTGTCGGTCCGCGCGAAGAAGGCTTCGAACTGGGCGCGCAGCGCTTCATTGAACAGGATCGACTTGGCCCAGCCCTGGCCCGCGCCGAGCACATCGCCATACGAGAAGCCGCCACAGGCCGCGAAGCCCTTGAACTCGTCCAGCGTGTAACGTCCAGAGAACAGGTCGGACATGTGCACGTCGAAAGCCTCGAAGCCGGCGCGCTCAAAAGCCGAAGCCATCTCGGCCTGGGAGTTCACGCCCTGCTCGCGCAGGATCGCGATCTTCGGCTTCGCCCCGGTCGCGATCATCGGCGCCGCGATGTCCTCGGACGCATTGAAGGAGAGCGATACCGACAGGCCGGGATCGTTCGCGGCAAGCAGACTGTCGAATTCCTCGCGGGCGCAGTCCGCATCGTCGCGGATCGCCGCAATCCGGTAGCTCACTTCGCTCCACGCCTGCTGCAGCCGGGCACGCGGCGCCGAGAACAAGGTCTTGCCCCCTCGGGAAATCGTCAGCGCATCGCCCGGAACCGGGCGGCCGACGACGTGCGCGAACTCGCCCAGACCGTGCCGGTCGAGAATCGCGAGAATCCTGTCGCGGGAAGCGCTGCGAACCTGCACGACCGCGCCGAGTTCTTCGGCGAACAGCGCGGCGAGCTCCCCGCCTTCGCGGGCGATCGCGTCGAGTTCGAGCGCAACACCGCAGTGACCGGCGAATGCCATCTCGGCAACCGTCGCCAGCAGACCACCGTCACCGAGGTCGTGGTAGGCGAGCAGATGGCCGTCGCGCTTGAGCTCGGCGAGTACGGCAACGAAAGCCTTCAGCGTCGCGGCATCGATGTCCGGAGTTTCATCACCCACCGACTTGAAGCACTGCGCGAAGATCGAAGCGCCGAGGCGTTGCTGGCCGCGCCCCAGGTCGATCAGCATCAGCTCGGTTTCGACGCCGGGCAGAGCCTTGATCTCGGGCGTCAGCGTGCGGCGCACGTCATTGACCGGAGCGAAGGCGGTGACGATCAGCGACAGCGGCGAGACGACTTTCTTCTCTCCGCCTTCGTCCTGCCACACCGTCTTCATCGACAGCGAATCCTTGCCGACCGGGATCGCCAGCTGGGCGCCAACACAGAATTCGGACACGGCTTTGACGGTAGCAAACAGCCGGGCATCCTCACCGTGATGACCGCAGGCGGCCATCCAGTTCGCGGAGAGCTTGATCTGCTTGAGATCGTCGATGTCGGCCGAGAGCAGATTCGTAACCGCCTCGCCGACCGCCATCCGGCCCGAAGCTGCGGGCGACACGCAGGCCAGAGGTGAGCGCTCGCCCATCGCCATCGCTTCGCCGAGATAGCCTGTGAAGCTCGCGGTCGTCACCGCGGCATCGGCCACCGGGACCTGCCAGGGGCCGACCATCTGGTCGCGCGCGGTCTGGCCACCGACCGAGCGGTCGCCGATCGTGATCAGGAAGTTCTTGGACGCGACGGCGGGGTTGCGCAGCACGCGATCGATCGCGTCGGCGAGAGCGATGCCTTGCGTCGCCAGCGGCGGCAGAGCGATCGCTTCGGACGCGACATCGCGGCTCATCCGCGGCGGCTTGCCGAGCAGCACCTGCATGTCCATGTCGACGGGCTTGTTGCCGAAATGCTCGTCGGTGACGAGCAGACGGCCCTCGCGAGTCGCCGTGCCGAGCACGGCGAAGGGGCAGCGCTCGCGCGCGCAGATCGCTTCGAATTCATCGAGCCGTTCGGGCGAGATCGCCAGAACGTAGCGTTCCTGCGCTTCGTTCGACCAGATCTCGCGCGGGCTCATGCCCGGCTCCTCGATCTTGACGCGGCGCAGCTCGAAGTGCGCGCCGAGCTTCGCCGAATCGGCCAGCTCGGGCATCGCGTTCGACAGGCCACCGGCGCCGACGTCGTGGATGGACAGGATCGGGTTCGCTTCGCCCTGCTGCCAGCACGCATCGATGACTTCCTGCGCGCGGCGCTGGATCTCGGGGTTGCCGCGCTGAACCGAAGCGAAGTCGAGATCGGCGGAGTTGGTGCCGGTCGTCATCGAGGACGCCGCACCGCCGCCCAGACCGATCAGCATGCCGGGGCCGCCAAGCTGAATCAGCAGGGTTCCAGGCGCGAATTCGAGCTTGAACGACTGCTCGGCCTGGATGCTGCCCAAGCCGCCAGCGACCATGATCGGTTTGTGATACCCGCGCACCTCGCCTGCCACATCCTGCTCGAAGGCGCGGAAGTAGCCGGTCAGGTTGGGACGGCCGAACTCGTTGTTGAAGGCCGCGGCGCCGAGCGGACCGTCGATCATGATCTGCAGCGCCGAAGCGATGCGCTCGGGCTTACCATAGGCAACTTCCCAGGGCTGCTCATAGCCGGGGATATTCAGGTTCGAGACCGAGAAACCCGCAAGACCCGCCTTGGGCCGGGAACCGCGTCCGGTCGCGCCTTCGTCACGGATCTCGCCGCCCGAGCCGGTCGCGGCGCCGGGAAAAGGCGAGATCGCGGTCGGGTGGTTGTGCGTCTCGACCTTGGCGAGGATGTGGGTCAGCTCGGTTTTGTAAGTCCAGCGTCCTTCCTTGTCCGGATAGAAGCGCGGAACACTCGCGCCCTCGAAGATCGCCGAGTTGTCCGAATAGGCAACGACCGTGTGCTCGGGCTGAGCCTTGTGCGTATCGCGGATCATCCCGAACAGGCTCTTGTCCTGCTCCTGGCCGTCGAGAACCCAGCTGGCGTTGAAGATCTTGTGGCGACAATGCTCGGAGTTCGCCTGCGCGAACATCATCAGCTCGACGTCGGTCGGGTTGCGGGCGATCCTGACGAAGTTCTCGACCAGATAGTCGATCTCGTCGGGCGAGAGCGCGAGGCCCAGATCACCGTTGGCCGCTTCGAGCGCGGCCCGTCCGCCGCCGAGGATATCGACCGAGGTCAGGGGCTTGGGCGGATAGTGCGCAAACAGCCGGTCAGCCGCAGCAAGATCCGGGAGCACCGATTCGGTCATCCGGTCGTGCAGCAACGGCAGCGCCGCGGACAGATCGCCATCGCAATCGAGCGTATACGCCGTTCCACGCTCGATCCGGTGGATCTTCGCGAAACCGCAGTTCAACGCGATCTCGGTCGCCTTCGACGACCAGGGCGAGATCGTTCCGAGACGGGGAGTCACCAGCAGCACCTGGCCGGAGGGCAGATCCCCTTCGGGATGGGCACCCAGAAGATCCGCGAGGCGCGCCAGTTCGCTCTGGTCCAGAGGCGAGTCGAGTTCGACGAAGTACCAGTGTTCGGCGGCCAGCGCACGCAGGCCGGGCAGCGCCCTCTTCAGGGAGGCAGTCAGGCTTTGCTGACGGGAAGCGGAAAGCGCGGAGGCGCCACGCAACTTGAGGATCTCGGGCATGGTCGTCGGCATCGAGTTCGGATTGGAAACGCTTCGCCGCGCTGACTGGGCGACGAGCTGAAAAATGCAATTATACCGCCACTTGGGCGGCTCACCGAAGCGGACTTCCCGCTGCGGCAGAAAGTCCCTGCTGACGAAGCGGAAATATTCGTGCAGGCGGGGAACCATTTTGATTCGTCTCAACTCGAACTCGCGTCGCCTCCGCTAGCTTTCGCATTGCGACGCGCCGTTTCACAAAGCGATATTCATGAAAGGACTCACCATGGCCACCACCGAACAAGTCGACAAACTGGCAGGAATGCTTGACGCCTACTTTGGCAGCGAAGGCTTCCACGTGAACGTCAACGTGCTCAACCGCGACACGCTGCTCGACGCGATGGATCACCCGGAAAAGTACCCGCAGCTGACGATTCGCGTTTCGGGCTACGCAGTCAATTTCACGAAACTGACCCGCGAACAACAGCTCGATGTGATCAACCGGACCTTCCACAGTCACTGAGTTTTTTTCTGTCTCCGTCCAGCGGCACCGTGGGTCAAGTCCGACCTTCCGGTGCCGTTACTCTTTCTTGATCCCCCAAAAAAGGGAACACACAAAAAAATGGAAGGAGACAAAGCATGAACAATCTGAGTGTCAGGATCCGCCTGACCCTGTTGGTCGCATTTTCACTGGCAGCGCTTCTGCTGGTCGGCCTGGGAGGCTGGGTCGGCATAGGCCGGGTCGGATCAGCCCTCAGCGACATCGGCGACAACAAACTTCCCGCGGTGTCCGCGCTGTCCGAGATCCGCGCCCAGCAATACGCGCTCTACGCCTACACGCTCGAAGCGGCGACCTGGGAGAAAGAGCAGTACGCAAACTCGCACTTCAAGGACATCCTCGAGCGCAAGAAAAAGGCGGCCGCGCTCTTCGACAAGGCCCTGAAGGATTACGCAGCCGGATCGCACTCCGCCGACGAGGAAAAAGCCTGGAATACGGTACAGCCGGCCTTGAAGCGCTGGCGCGAATTCGACACCAAACTCAACGCGGTCATCGCAACGCTCGGCGAGAACAGCGAGTTCGACAAGCAAGCCGGAATCTTCGAGCAGTACTACCTGTCGATCACCGACTGGAAGGACGCCCAGTACGCGGTCGAGCGCAACCTCGGCAAGCTCGTCGAGATCAACGTCCGCGACAGCCTCGCCGCACGGCAGACCGGCGCCGCCGCCCACCGCACCGCCAAGGGCTTCATGTCGTCGATCTTCGCGGTCGCCACCCTCGTCCTGATCGCCTTGGGGCTGCTGATCATGCGCAGCATCGTCAAACCGCTCGAAGCGATGCGCAAGACCATCGTCACGGTCGCCGAAAACAACGACTTCAGACTGCGCGCCGACGTGAAGAGCCGCGACGAAGCGGGCCAGACCGCGCGGGCCTTCAACCAGCTGATCGAGCAGATCCAGAGCTCGCTGCGCGGAGTCCTCGACAATGCCGAACGTATTTCCAGCGCCGCCCACAAGGCTTCGCAAGCCTCCAGCCAGGTCTCGGACGCGTCGAACCGGCAGAGCGAATCGGCCTCCGCGATGGCAGCCGCGATCGAGCAGATGACCGTCTCGGTCAGCCACATCACCGATTCGACCCGCGACGCGCTGCACCGCGCCGAACAGGCCGGATCAGCAGCAGACTCGGGAGCAGAGATCATCTCGGGCACCGACGCCGAGATGGATCAGATCGGATCTACCGTCAAGACCGCGGGCACGGCGATCGACGAGCTGGGCAGCCAATCGGAGCGGATCTCGGCGATCATGCAGGTGATCCGTGAAGTCGCCGATCAGACCAACCTGCTCGCGCTGAACGCAGCGATCGAAGCGGCCCGCGCCGGAGAACAGGGGCGGGGCTTCGCGGTCGTCGCCGACGAAGTCCGCAAGCTCGCCGAGCGGACCAGCCGCGCGACAGAGGAGATCGCACAGATGGTCGTCGCAATGCACTCCTCGACGAAGAATGCGGTCTCCGGCATGAATTCGGTCGCCGACCAGGTCTCCCGCGGCAAGGAATTCTCGGCCCAGGCCTCGACGCGGATGGCCGAAATCCGCAGCTCGGCCTCCGATGTCACGCGAGCCGTCAATGAGATCTCGGCGGCGCTCGCCGAGCAGAGTGCGGTGGCCCAGGACATCGCCCGTCAAGTCGAGACTGTCGCGAACATGAGCGAAGACAACAGCGGAGTCGCCGAGGAAACGACTCATGTGGCCCAGGAACTCGACGCACTCGCCGCAGCGCTGCGCGAGGAAGTGAACCACTTCAAGGTCTGAACGGAAAAGGGCGCCCGAAGGCGCCCTTTTCCTCAGGGTTTCTGCTTGAGCAGATCGACGACGTTGCGACCGCCGACGCGGACCTGGGCACGCGTCGCCCCGTTCTCATCGGCGCTGGTCGCCTCGACCGTTACCGGACCGGAGTCGAGGATCTGCTGCAGGCGCTGGGTTGCGTGCTCGCCCGCCTCCGGAGTCAGCCCTTCGACCCGGTACTTGCGCCCGTTGTGGAAGAAAGTGCTGCCATCGACCGCATAGGCCCGGATCGGCGCGGTGCGTGCCTTGACCGGTGCGCTCGGCGCAGCCGGCTTGGCCCCCTGATCGAGAGCGCCTTCCTTGATCGGACTGTTCGTCAACAAAGGCTCGCTCGGCGCACTTGCGCAGGGTTTCCTGACGCGAATCCTGCGGCCATGACGGATAACGGTCGCCGAACAGGTCTTGCCGGTCTCGGCCCTCTCGGCTTTATCGCCCGTTCCGGCAACCGCCTTCTCGACGGTCTTGCAGACGGTCTTCTTGTGCCTGCCTTTACCTTTGCTGGTGCAGACCTTCTCGGTCCGGACCCGCTCGGACTTCGCCGACTCAGCGCCCCCGCTCTTCTCGACGTCCTTGCAGACAGTCTTCTTGTGTCGCCCTTTGCCCTTGCTGGTACAGACCTTCTCGGTCCGGCCCCGTTCAGACTTCGCCGAGTCCGCGCTGTCGCCCTTGCCGCCCCTCTTGCAGACGGTCTTCGCGTGCCGACCCTTGCCCTGGCGGGTGCAGACTTTCTCGCTCTTCGCCGGCGCATCGCTGCGCGAATCGTCCGACTTCCCGGCCGGACGGCAGACGGTCTTCTTGTGAGCACCTTTGCCTTTGTGGGTGCAGACCTGCTCGGACGAATCGGCCTTGCCCGCTTTCGCAGCCTTGCCTTTCTTTGCCGCAGGAGCCTTTGCCTGATGCTTCCCCGCCTTGCTCGCTGAAGCGGCCGAAGCCTTGGCGTGATGAGCGGCGAAGGCCGGCACCGGCAGAACCCAGGCGGCAAGGAGCACCGCAAGGCCCGCGAGCAGGCGCGAAGTCATGCGTGTTCTGGAATCGTTCATTCGTTCATTCCGGTATCGGGCACCGGCCCGGGAGGAGGAGGATTTTACCCCGATCCGCCGGGCGCGCCCCTGCCGGAAAAAACCGTTTTGTGACAAGAAGAATCATGGCGCCCGACTTGAAGAGCATGCGCGCATGCTGCATAGTCCGCGCCTTCGCTTCTGCACGCACCCCTCATGCTCGCCCCGATCGAAAACCGCATCGCCCAGGAACTCGGGGTTCAGCCCCGTCAGGTCAAGGCCGCCGTCGAACTGCTCGACTCTGGCGCCACCGTGCCCTTCATTGCCCGCTACCGCAAGGAGGCGACCGGAGAACTCGACGACACCCAGCTGCGCACGCTCGAAGAACGCCTCGGCTATCTGCGCGAGCTCGAAGAACGGCGCACTGCGGTGATCGCCAGCGTAGAGGAACAGGGCAAGCTGACGGCCGAACTGAAAACGCTGTTCGAGAACGCCGAAACCAAGCAGCGCCTTGAAGACCTCTATCTCCCCTACAAGCAGAAGCGCCGCACCAAGGCCCAGATCGCCCGCGAGGCAGGCCTCGAGCCCTTGGCCGACGCGCTGCTCGGCGATCCGACCCTCGATCCGGCGGAGACCGCCTCCGCCTACCTGAACCCCGAGGCCGGCATCAATGACGCAAAGGCCGCGCTCGACGGCGCACGCCAGATCCTAATGGAGCGCTTCGCCGAAAACGCGGCCCTGGTCGGTACGCTGCGCGACTATGTCAGCGAACACGGCGTGCTCAGCGCGAAGATCGTCGAGGGCAAGGAGGGGGATGCCGACGCGGCGAAATTCCGCGACTATTTCGACTACCGGGAAGCGCTTTCCGCGATCCCGTCCCACCGCGCGCTGGCCTTGTTCCGCGGCCGCAACGAGGATGTGTTGAGGATCAAACTCGCGCTGGACAGCGATCCCGAGGACGGCTCCCGCTCCGCCGAGCCGAATCCTTGCGAGCAGCGCATCATCAGCCACGCCGGGATCCGCGACCAGGGCCGCCCCGCCGATCGCTGGCTCATCGAGACCGCGCGCTGGACCTGGAGCGTCAAGCTCTCGCTCCACCTCGAACTCGACCTGCTGGGCCAGCTGCGCGAGAAGGCCGAGGAGGAAGCGATCCGGGTCTTCGCCCACAACCTGAAGGATCTGCTGCTCGCAGCTCCTGCCGGCCCGCGCGCGACGATGGGGCTGGATCCGGGGATACGGACCGGCGTCAAGGTCGCCGTCGTCGACGCGACCGGCAAGCTTCTCGATACCGCTACGGTCTATCCGCACGAGCCGCGCCGCGACTGGGAAGGCGCACTCGCGACGCTGGAAGCGCTGGCAACGCGTCACCCGGTCGAATTGATTGCGGTCGGCAACGGCACGGCCAGCCGCGAGACCGACAAGCTGGCCGGCGAGCTGATCAAACGGCTCAGCGGCCGCGCCATCACGAAAGTCGTCGTCTCGGAGGCCGGCGCTTCGGTCTATTCGGCGTCGGAACTGGCCGCGCGCGAGTTCCCGGCGCTCGACGTGAGCCTGCGCGGCGCGGTGTCGATCGCGCGCAGGCTGCAGGATCCGCTCGCCGAACTGGTCAAGATCGAACCGAAGTCGATCGGCGTCGGCCAGTATCAGCACGATCTGAACCAGAGCCGGCTCGCCCGCGCGCTCGACGCGGTCGTCGAGGACTGCGTCAATGCGGTCGGCGTGGACGTCAATACCGCCTCTGCCGCACTGCTCTCCCGGATCTCGGGGCTCAATGCGACGCTTTCCCAAAACATCGTTGCCTATCGCGACGAGAACGGCGCTTTCGCCAACCGCGCCAAACTGAAGAAGGTCCCCCGCCTCGGCGACAAGACCTTCGAGCAATGCGCGGGTTTTCTGCGCGTGATGAACGGTGACAACCCGCTCGACCGCTCGGCGGTCCACCCCGAAGCCTATCCGGTCGTCGAACGCATCCTCGCCGACATCAAGCGCGATGTCCGCGAACTGCTCGGCGACTCGGCGCAGCTCAAGACTCTGCACGCCGAGCGCTACACCGATCAGCGTTTCGGCCTGCCGACCGTTCAGGACATCCTGCGCGAACTGGACAAACCGGGCCGCGACCCGCGTCCTGAATTTCGGACCGCGAAACTCAAGGAGGGCGTCGAAGCGATCAAGGACCTCACCCCCGGAATGCTGCTCGAAGGCACGGTCACCAACGTGACCAACTTCGGCGCCTTCGTCGATATCGGCGTGCACCAGGACGGGCTGGTCCATGTCTCGGCGCTCGCGAACCGTTTCGTCAAGGATCCGCGCGAGATCGTCAAGGCCGGCGACATCGTCCGGGTCAAGGTGATCGAAGTCGATGCGGCGCGCAAGCGCATCGCGCTTTCAATGCGCCTCACCGACGATGTTCAGCGCACCACCAAGGCCGATCGTCCGGCCCCTGCCCGCTCCGCCATGCCACGCCGCGAAAAACCCCAACCCTCCGGAGCGTTCGCCGAAGCTTTCGCGCGCGCCAGGAAATAAAAAAGGCGGCGCATCGCTGCGCCGCCCTTCCGAAAAGCAAACAGCCCGGCAAGCCGGGCTGTTCGTCGCAAAGCGAGAGCTGCTTATTCCGCGGGGCGGATGTTGGCGGCTTGCTTGCCCTTCGGGCCTTCGACGATGTCGAAAGTCACGCGCTGGTTTTCGGCCAGAGTACGGAAACCCTTGGACTGAATCGCGGAGAAGTGAGCGAACAGATCGTCGCCACCGCCGTCCGGAGTGATGAAGCCGAAGCCCTTGGAGTCATTGAACCACTTGACGGTACCGGTTGCCATTTAGTGCATTCCTAAAAAAACGGTTTTTAATGATGGGCCATGCCCTTTGCAGATTTCAAGGAGGCAGAGCTGACGAACTTGGCAACCGGCCCGGGTAGGGCCAGCCGGGTAACGCGCAGTACGACGACTTGAAAATCTTGCGAGCTGGATTATGCGTTGGAGTTTGCCTCCGCACAAGCACTTCTAGCCCTGTTTTTTGCGCTTTTTTTCGGCCTCCCGCTTCGGAATCGTGAATATTTCACGCTCATAAGGCTTTTGCCCCCTGGCGCCCCCCGGCTGCGCCCCTGCCCGATTGAGCGATAATCCGCTTCATGGCAGGCGAAAAGGCCTTTCTGCTGCTTATGCCGACAAGCCCGATGTTGAATTGATGGACAATACGGCTGGACGCAGCGCTATTTCAAATAGTGACCCTGCGTTTCATAACGCGAGATTAAATAACCATTCCCTTTGCGAGGCTCTTTCCTATGGATGAAATTCAGCGCTTTCTGTTCGAGGAACTCGACATCCGCGGCGCCCTCGTCCGCCTCGACAGCAGCTGGACCGCAATCATCAAGGACCGCAACTACCCCCCCGCGGTTCTCGCGCTGCTCGGCGAGCTCAGCGCTGTCACGACCATCGTTGCCGCGAACCTGAAGACGCCGGGACGGATCACGCTGCAACTCAAGAGCGAAGGCCCGGTTTCGCTGCTGGTCGTCGACTGCTCCGAAGCTCTGAACCTGCGCGGCTATGCGAAAAGTGAGAGCGTGATCACCGGACAGAGCGCAGCCGATCTGCTCGGTGGCGGTACGCTGCTGCTCTCGCTCGACACCGAGGGCGTCCGCCAGCCTTACCAGAGCCATGTTCCGCTCTCGGGTGAGACGATCGCCGCGATCTTCGAAAATTACCTAGTTCAATCCGAACAGACTCCCGCGGCACTGATCCTGGCCGCTGACGGCGAGCATGCCGCAGGTCTCTTCCTGCAGAAGCTGCCCGACGCGGACAAGCTCGATGAGGATGGCTGGAACCGGGTCACCCAGCTCGCCCGCACCGTCAAGCGCGATGAGCTGCTCGGACTCGAACCGCTCGACGTTCTGAAGCGCCTGTTCAGCGAGGAGACGATTCGCGTCTTCGAACCGCGCACCGTCACGCACGACTTCCCGCCCGACCGCGAGAAGGTGGGCGCAAACCTACGCGCATTGGGCCGCGCCGAACTCGAGTCCATTCTCAGCGAGCACGGCGAGGTTCGGGTTCGCGACGATCTGTCCAATCACGAGTACGTGTTCGACGCCGCAGAGATCGCCGCACTGTTCGACGAGCTCACGCGCTCACTGCACTGAACTCCCGAATCTGGCCCAGGGAATGGTTCTTGCCTTGTGGCAGCTAGCTCCGGCCGATAGACTTGCAACTTTTGATGCATAGATGACAACGATGAAGGCCAACCGCTCCGCGTCCAAGGCGATCGAGTTCCGCGGCGGATCCCTGACGGCAACGACAGCGCTGATCCGCGATGCCAACGCGATGAAGCTCGCCGATGCGATGCACACCCAGCTCGGCGGCATGCCTGACTTCTTTTCGGGCGAACCGGCCGTGCTGGACTTCGCTCAGCTCGAGGATCAGCCTGAACGGATAGACTGGGCGGGCTTGACCAGTCTGCTCAGGCGCTACCGGCTCCAGCCCGTTGCCGTCACCAGCCTGCCCCCGCAGTACGCCGATTCGGCGCGCAAAGCGGGTCTGGCCATCCTCGACAAGATTCAGAAAGCTCCGCAGCAGGCCTCGGCTCCGGCGCCGGCCGCGGCCCCCGCTAAAATCCAGCCCGAAGCCCCGGTTCAGCAAGCTGGATCGCCTTCTCTGATTGTCGACCGCCCGCTGCGCTCAGGACAGCAGGTCTATGCGCGCGGCGGAGACCTGATCCTGCTCGGCGGGGTCAGCAACGGCGCCGAAGTCATCGCCGATGGCAGCATCCACTGCTACGGCCCTCTGCGCGGCCGCGCGATCGCCGGCGCCCAGGGGGACATGAGCGCGCGCATCATCACCACTTCGCTGGGCGCCGAACTCGTTTCGATCGCCGGAGTTTTCCGGACTTTCGAACGGGGCCTGCCCGAGGAAGTGGCAGGAAAAGCAGCAGACATCCGTCTCACCGGCAACGGCGAGACCGCACAACTGAATATCGCGCCTCTGGCGCTGGCCTGAATCTGAACCGAAACACGAATCGGAAGGAACAAATTGTGAAAGTAATCGTGGTGACCTCCGGCAAGGGGGGGGTGGGCAAGACCACCACCTCGGCCTCCGTGTCGGCCGGCCTCGCACTGCGCGGTCACAAGACCGCCGTGATCGACTTCGACGTCGGCCTGCGCAACCTCGACCTGATCATGGGTTGCGAACGGCGCGTCGTCTATGACCTGATCAACGTGATCCACGGCGAAGCGAATCTTCACCAGGCGATGATCAAGGACAAGCAGTGCGAAAACCTGTTCATCCTGCCCGCCTCGCAGACTCGCGACAAGGACGCGCTGACCGAGGAAGGCGTCGAGCGAGTGCTCGACGAGCTGGGCAAGATGGGCTTCGAATACGCGGTCTGCGACTCGCCCGCCGGCATCGAGCACGGTGCGGTGATGGCGCTGACCTTCGCCGACGAAGCGCTGGTCGTCACGAACCCCGAAGTCTCGTCGATCCGCGACTCCGACCGCATCCTCGGCATCCTGCAGAGCAAGAGCCGCCGCGCGAAGGAAGGCCGCGAAGCGGTCAAGGAACACCTCGTCGTGACGCGTTATTCGGCCAAGCGGGTCGAAGAGGGCGAGATGCTGTCGTTCAAGGATATCCAGGAGCTGCTCAGGGTGCCGCTGCTGGGCGTCGTCCCGGAATCCGAAGTCGTGCTGCAGGCTTCGAACCAGGGCCTCCCGGCCATCCACATGAAGGACAGCGAAGTCGCCGACGCTTATCAGGACATCGTTTCACGCTTCCTCGGCGAGGAACGTGAGCTGCGCTTCATCGCCTACGAAAAACCGGGCCTGCTCAAGCGCATCTTCGGAGGAGCCTGACATGTCCTGGATTACCGATCTCTTTGGCAACAAGAAGCCCAAGTCCGCCGATCTCGCCCGGGAGCGCCTGACCGTCGTCATCGCGCGCCAGCGCTCGGACGACAGCGCTCCATCTCCCGACTTTCTGCCCGCGCTGCAGAAAGACCTGATCGCGGTAATCTCGAAGTATGTCCAGATCAACCCCGAGGACATCTCGGTTCAGCTCGAAAAGCAGGACAACTACGAAGCGCTGAAGGTCAATATCGTGCTGCCGGAATTCGGCGCGGCGCGCTGAAATCGAAAAACCGCCAGAGTGCTCGCTCTGGCGGTTTTTTTTCGTCGGTCATCTGCACCCCGGCGACGTGGACGCAAAAAAGGGAAGGCTGATTCAGCCTTCCCTTTTGCATTTGGAGCGGGAGACGAGTCTCGAACTCGCGACCTCAACCTTGGCAAGGTTGCGCTCTACCAACTGAGCTACTCCCGCGGTAATCTGGAGGCGCGAGCCGGAGTCGAACCGACCTAGATGGATTTGCAATCCACTGCATAACCGATTTGCTATCGCGCCATCATGCAAACGAGTTCGCGTTACTTGTTCGCATTCCAACTAGAGGAAAAAGCACTTAACTTTCCCCAGAATTCTCTGGAGCGGGAGACGAGTCTCGAACTCGCGACCTCAACCTTGGCAAGGTTGCGCTCTACCAACTGAGCTACTCCCGCATCGAAGAAGGCTGATTATAGTCCCATTACAGAAACTGTCAACCCCTGTTCGTATCTTCGACCGCCTGAGCCGCCCGCCTCAGGTAATAGCCCATGGACCACAGGGTCAGAACCGCGGCAGCCCAGAGCAGCGGCGTGCCGATCGTGGGCAGGGAAACCCCCATGATCGGATCGTGGTAGAGCAGAACCGGAATCGCGACCATCTGCGCCGTCGTCTTGAGCTTGCCGACGAAGGAAACCGCGACGCTCCTCGCCGCGCCGATCTGGGCCATCCACTCGCGCAGCGCCGAGATCGTGATCTCGCGGCCGATGATGATGAAGGCGATCAGCGCATCGACGCGTCCCAGCCTGACCAGCATGACCAGCGCGGCAGAAACCATCAGCTTGTCGGCAACAGGGTCGAGGAAGGCCCCAAAAGCCGATGTCTGTCCGAGCTTTCGCGCCAGATAGCCGTCGAACCAGTCGGTGACCGCGGCGACGACGAAGAAGACACAGCCGATCAGGTTCTGCTGCGCAGGAGCGAGCCAGCTCCCCGGCAGGTAGAAGACGCCGACGAACAGCGGGATCAGGATGATCCGCGCCCAGGTGAGGGTGTTGGGAATATTCAGCCGCATCGGGCAAGCACCGAGCCTGTTCAAAGAGTAAAAGGGGCGGCCGGGCGCTCGCGCTCAGCCATGCAAGGCATTGTAAATCTCTTCGGCCAGTTTCCGGTTGATCCCGCCGGTCCGACACAAATCTTCGACCGTAGCTTCCTTGACTCCGGCCAGACCGCCAAAGGTCTCGATCAACTTTTTTCGCCGGATCGGCCCGATGCCGGGGATCTCGTCGAGGCGCGAACCGATTCTCGCCTTGGCGCGCCGGGCGCGCATTCCGGTGATCGCAAAGCGGTGAGCTTCGTCACGGACGGTCTGGATCAGATGCAGGCCGGCGTGCTCGCCGCCCAGGGCCAGAGGCTCGCGCTCATCCGGCCAGATCAGCTGTTCCATCCCCGCCTTGCGCTCGACGCCTTTTGCGACGCCGACCATCGCTATGCTGGTGAGCCCCAGCTCTTCGAGCACAGACCAGGCAACGCCGACCTGGCCCTTGCCTCCATCGATCAGGATCAGGTCGGGCCGCACGCCCTCCCCGGCCGCGACTTTGCCATAGCGGCGGGCCAGAGCCTGGCGCATCGCGCCATAGTCATCCCCCGGTTCGATGCCGGCAATATTGAAGCGGCGGTATTCGGACTTCTTCATCCCGCCGTCTTCCCAGACCACACAGGAGGCAACAGTCGCTTCGCCCATCGTGTGGCTGATGTCGAAGCATTCGATGCGCCGCGGCGGCTCGGCGAGGCCCATCGCCGCGCACAGCGCATCGAGCTGGTCGCTGACCCTTCCGGCTTCGCGAAGACGGTTCTCGATTGCGATCTTCGCGTTCTCGCCGGCCATCTCGGCCCAGGCCTTCTCGGTCGCCGAACGCGGCGCGACGACTCCGGCATCGAGCTCAAGCGCTTCGGCGAGCGCGGCCCGGACATCGTCGGGCTGCGCGCCGACGACGACCAGCCGGGCGGGCAGAGGGTGATCCTGGTAGTGCTGTTCGACGAAGGCGACCAGCGCATCGGCCGCCAAAGCGCCGTCTCCCGCTTGAGGGAACTGGGGCCGGTCGCCGAGGTGCCGCCCTCCCCTGACCATCGCGAGGTTCACGCAGATCACACCGCCGATCTCCTGTGCGACGAGAACATCGACATCCTCGTCGCGGCCGGAGTCGACGAACTGCTTGTGCAGCACGGTCTGCAGCGCGCGGATCTGATCGCGATAGATGGCCGCCTCTTCAAAGGCGAAGCGCTCTGCCGCGCCCTGCATCCGCGCGGAGAGCTGGTCGGTGACCTCGGAGTGCCGGCCGTCGAGGAAGAGCGTTGCGACCCTGACGTCGCGCGCGTAGTTCTCGGCATCGATCAGGCCGACGCAGGGCGCCGAGCAGCGCTTGATCTGGTGCAGCAGGCAGGGCCGCGAGCGGTTCGCGAAAACGCTGTTCTCGCAGGTGCGCAGCCGGAACATCCGCTGCAGCAGCGTCATGCTCTCGCGCGCCGCGCCGCTGCTCGGGAAGGGCCCGAAATAGCGCGTTCCCTTGTCCAGCGCCCCCCGGTAGTAGGCGATGCGCGGAAACGCGTCGCCCGAGAGCAGGATGTAGGGGTAGGACTTGTCGTCGCGGAACAGGATGTTGTAGCGCGGCTTCAGGGTCTTGATCAGGTTGTTTTCGAGGATCAGCGCTTCGGTCTCGGAGCGCACGACGGTCGTGTCGACCCGCTCTATCCGCGAGACCATCAGTGCGATCCGCGGGCTCGACACGGTCCTCAGGAAATAGCTCGAAACGCGGCGCTTCAGGTTCTTGGCCTTGCCGACGTAGAGCACTTCCTCGTCAGCGCCGATCATCCGGTAGACGCCGGGGGCCTCGCTGAGATTGCGCAGAAACTCCTTTGCGTCGAAGGCCATGGAGTTCAGGCGTCGGAAGCGATCAAGCGCGCAACACTCGCGCGCGCCGCTTCGAGTCTTTCCACAGGGACGGCCGGCACGCGACGCGGCTGCAGTGCGGCGATTCTCGCCAGCGATTCGGCGGCAAGCTCGGGTTTCCAGCGCGCGAGCAACTCGTCGGCAAGATCCGGCCGGTTGCAGACCAGAACCATGTCGCAGCCAGCTTCATGGGCCGCGCGGGCGCGCGCAACGATGTCGCCGACGACCGTCGCGCCTTCCATCGTCAGATCGTCCGAGAACACGACGCCGTTGAAACCGACGCGTTGGCGCAACACGTCCTGGATCCAGAACGGCGAGAAACCGGCCGGGTTAGGATCGACCAGAGGGTAGATCACATGAGCCGGCATCACGCCAGCCAGGTGCGCGCCGACTCCGTCGCGATAGGGAAGGATGTCCCTCGCCCAGATCGCTGCGAAATCGCGCTCGTCTTTCGGGATCGCGACATGGGAATCGGCCTCGGCCCAGCCGTGCCCCGGAAAATGCTTGCCGACCGAGCCCATGCCGGCCTCGTTGAGGCCTTCGCTGAGCGCCTCGGCGAGAATCGCGACGACCTCGGGATCGCCCGAGAAAGCGCGGTCGCCGATCACTTCGCTGCGCCCGCAGTCCAGATCCAGAACCGGCGTGAAGCTCAGATCGACTCCGCGCTCGGCGAGCTCGGCGGCAAGCACGAAACCGGTGTCGCGCGCACTAGCCAAGGCTTCGTCCCGGTCCTTGAGCCAGAGCTCGCCCAGAGCCCTCATCGCGGGCAGGCGGGTGAAGCCGCAGCGAAAACGCTGCACCCTCCCTCCCTCGTGATCGACCGAGATGATCAAGGCCGGCGTGCGCAGCGCGTGGATCTCGGCGGTCAGCGCGGCGAGCTGTTCGGGATCGCGATAGTTGCGCGCGAACAGGATCACGCCGCCGACCAGCGGATGGCGAAGGCGTTCGCGCTCGGCATCAGTCAGCACATAGCCGGCCACATCGCAGATCACCGGGCCCAGAGGCAGATTGACTTGGTTCATGGTCTTCAGGGATTGAGGTTGTCGGAGCCGTCGATCAGCGCAAAGGCGACGACGGCCTCCTTTTCGTCGCTGATCGACAGATGGGCGCGCCAACCGCGCCGGGAAAGGATCTCGCCGAGTTCCGCGGAGAGCGCGAAGAGTGGCTTGCCCAGTTCGTCGTGCGTCACGCCGACCGTATGAAAGCCGACCGGCGCGCGCAATCCTGTTCCGAAGGCCTTCGCAAAGGCCTCCTTCGCGGCAAAGCGTTTGGCCAACAGGCGCGCACCGTCATGGACAGCACGGAACTCGACGAGTTCGGAGTCCGTCAGGATGCGCTCGGCGAAGGCTTCGCCGTGTCGCTCCAGCGACTTGCGGATCCGCTCGATGCTGACGATGTCCGTGCCGATGCCGACGATCACCGCGCCGCCAGATGAGGGGCCGCCGCGGCTTCGCGCATCAGCCTCTTCATTTCGGCAACCGCCTCGCGCAGGCCGACGAAGACGGCACGGCTGATGATCGCGTGACCGATGTGCAGCTCACGGATACCGTCGAGCGCAGCGATCGGCTGGACGTTGAAGTAGTTCAGCGCATGACCGGCATTGAAGCGCATTCCGAGATCGACGATCGCGGCACCGGCGGCACGCACTTTTTCGATCTCGGCGAGCACGGCAGGGCTGCGCGCATCGCGGCCCTTCTCGTGAAAGGCTTCGGCGTAGGGGCCAGTGTGGATCTCGCAGACCCGGGCGCCGACGCGCGCGGCTGCTTCGACCTGGGCCAGATCGGCGTCGATGAACACGCTGCTCTGGATTCCGGCTTCGGCGAGACGCTCGACCGCGGCACGGATCTTCGCCTCACCGGCCACGATGTCCAGCCCGCCCTCGGTCGTGATCTCGAGCCGCCCTTCGGGCACCAGCATCGCCATCTGCGGCTTGAGCCGGCACGCAATCTCGACCATCTCGGGCGTCGGCGCCATCTCCAGGTTCAGCTTGACGTGGGTCAGGCCGCGCAGGCGCTGTACGTCTTCGTCCTGGATATGGCGGCGATCTTCGCGCAGATGCACGGTAATCCCATCCGCTCCGCCCAGATGGGCTTCGACAGCCGCCCAGACCGGATCGGGTTCATAAGTACGGCGGGCCTGACGGATCGTCGCGACATGGTCGATATTGACGCCAAGTTCTATCACAGTTCCTGTAACTCCATGAAGATCCGCCGGGATTCCAGCGGCAGCCCCCCCATCAGGTGGGCGATCAGCCTGCGCATCAGGCCTTTGGCCTGGGCCAGCGTTGCGGGCCGGGAAAGATCTTTGCGGGCAAGGTCGAGCAGAGTCTGTCCATCCAGGCTGGCGAGATCGCCAAACCCTTCGGCCTTGGCCGGCCCTTGTTCGATTATAAAGACGTAGCGGCCGTCGGGCTGCACAGCATCGCCATCGAGATCCTCATCGAAGCTCGGCGCATAGCCGAGTTCGGCGAGCAGCGCGAGTTCGAAACCTCTCAGTGCGGGATCCTGGCGTTCGCCGGCCGCGAGCGCGGTGAGCAGGGCACGATAGGCATCGAAAAGCCCGGGGTGGGCATCTTCGCGGGGCAGCAAGCGGGTCAGCAGCTCGTTCGCGTAGTAGCCGCAGAGCAGCGCGGAACCGGTCAGCAGGGCTTGCCCACCCTGCCACTCGACGTCGGTCAGGGTCTTGACTTCAGCTCGCCCGGACCACGAGGCCCAGAGCGGCTGAAACGCCATCAGCACGCCCCGCCACTGCGAGGTCGGCCTCCGCGCACCCTTGGCGACCAGCGCTACCCGCCCGTGCTCGCGCGAGAAGAGGTCGAGCACCAGGCTCGTCTCCCGCCAGGGATGTGCGTGCAGCAGGAAGGAATCCTGCTGAGCGATGCGGCCCGCCGCCATCGAGGACGACGCTTATTCGAAGCCCAGGCTCTTGAGCGCGCGTTCGTCGTCCGCCCAACCGCCCTTCACCTTGACCCAGAGCTCGAGATAGACCGGACCGCCGAACAGCTTTTCGAGCTCGATCCGGGCATCCGTGCCGATGCGCTTGAGCTTGGCACCCTGCTTGCCGATCACCATCGCCTTGTGGCTGGCCCGATCGACGATGATCGCGGCGAAGATGCGCCGGACCGGTCCGTCGAGTTCGAACTTCTCGACCTCGACCGCGAGTCCGTAGGGCAGCTCCTCGCCGAGCAGACGGAAGAGCTTCTCGCGGATGAACTCGGCGGCGAGGAAACGCTCGCTGCGATCGGTGATGTCGTCGGGTCCGAAAATCGCATCCTGCTCCGGCAACATCGGCGTACAGGCTTTCAAAAGCTCATCGCAGTTCGCGCCCTTTTCGGCCGAAACCGGGATGATCGCGGCGAATTCACGCTCTTTCGCGACGGTGGCGATAAAGGGCAGAAGCCTGCCCTTGTCGGCGAGCCAGTCGACCTTGTTGATGACCAGAACGACCGGAACCGACTCAGGAAGAACCCGCATCACCTCGCGGTCGGCCGGCCCGAAGCGATCGACCTCGATCACGAACAGGATCACATCGACATCGTTCAACGCGTGGGTCACGCTACGGTTCATCGCGCGGTTCATCGCGCTGACGTGCTTGGTCTGGAAACCCGGCGTGTCGACGAACACGAACTGGTGATCGTCCTCGGTCAGCACACCGGTCACGCGGTGGCGCGTCGTCTGCGCCTTGCGCGAGACGATGCTGATCTTCTGCCCGATCAAGCGGTTCAGCAGCGTCGACTTCCCGACGTTGGGACGACCGACGATCGCGACAAAGCCGCAATGAAAGCCGCTTCCGGCCGCTTGGGAAATTTCTGTCATAAAGCCTCTATCCGGTCCAGCGCACCACGCGCGGCCTGTTGTTCCGCAGCCCTGCGGCTGGGGCCAAGCCCCGTGGTTTCAAACCCGAGATCGACCAAGCGGCAGACGACCTCGAACTCCTGGGCATGGGCCTCGCCGCGGATGTTGAGCATCTCGTAATGGGGCAGCGCCTGATGATGGCCTTGCAGCCATTCCTGAAGCGAAGTCTTCGGATCCTTGCCAGCATGTTTGGGATCGATCGCGGCGATCATCTCCGTATACAGGCGGGTAATCACCCCCTGCACGACGGTAAAGCCCGCGTCGAGATAGGTCGCACCGAACAGCGCTTCCATCGCATCAGCGAGAATGGAAGGGCGACGGTGGCCGCCACTGCGCAATTCGCCTTCGCCCAGACGCAAAGCCTGCCCGACATCGAGCTTCAGCGCCAGTTGATGCAGGCTCTCCTGCTTGACGAGGCCGGCTCTCAGGCGGGAGAGCGAGCCCTCGTCGAGTTCGGGAAAGCGCTGATACAGGGCCAGCGCGATCACGCAATTGAGCAGGCCATCGCCGATGAATTCCAGCCGCTCGTTGTGGGGAATGCCGAAACTGCGGTGAGTCAGGGCCTGTTCAAGCAGGTGCTGATCGCCAAAATGATGGCCTAGCGCATGCTGGATGGCGTCTCGATTCATGATCACTCAATTGGCGGCAGCACTATCGCCCGAGCTGCTCGCAGAAAAAGAAAAAACCAGCGCGACATTTGCGACAAGCGGGACACGCCTTTCCCACTGCGCAGCGACGACAAAGCGATTGCCATCCTTGGAGATCTCGAGATCCGCGGCCTTCACCGAATCGATATCTTCGACGTCGGCACGGCGCTGGAAGGCGCTGCGCAGACCTTCGGGCGACTGGGCGTCGCCGCTGGAAACGACCGAGACCAAGGCCTTCTTGACCGAGAAATACTCGTTATACACGGGAACGGTGCGCATCCCGAGGATGATCGATCCGATCACCAGAACCGCGATGATGAGCGTGCCAATCAGGGAAATACCGCGCTGACGCTTGTCCATTGGAATCCTCGGATCAGTGGAAACGACCAATTCTCTTCAGGTCGCTGAAATTGAACCAGATGAAGAAAGCCCGGCCCCTCAGGTTGGCATCGGGAACAAAGCCCCAGATCCGCGAATCGGCGCTCTGATCGCGGTTATCACCCATCATGAAGTAATGCCCGGCGGGAACCTTGCAGCGGAAGCCGTCGCTAGTATAGACACAGTTCTCGCGGTAGGGATAAGCGAGGGGCTGCTGAACGAAAGCCGGGGCATCGCTGTCATTGAGGATGTGGTGCTCGACCCCACCCAGCGTCTCGACGAACTGCTGCGCATATTGCAGACGTTCAGCATTCAGATAAGGAGCGACTTCGCGGGTCGTCATATCGACGCCATTGACCTTGATCTTCTTGTTGATGTACTCGACCGTATCACCGGGCAGACCGACTACGCGCTTGATGTAATCCTGGGAAGGATTCATCGGGTAGCGGAATACGACGACATCGCCACGCTTGGGGTTTCCGGTTTCGATAATTTTCTTGTCGAGAACCGGCAGACGGATCCCGTAAGAGTACTTGTTGACGAGGATGAAATCGCCAACCAGCAAGGTCGGGATCATCGATCCGGAAGGAATCCGGAAGGGCTCGACGAGGAAGGAGCGAAGCAGGAAGATCGCCAGCAGAATGGGGAAAAAACCGGCCCCCCATTCGACCCAGACCGGCTCGGGGCTGCCTTCGGTGCGACGTTTGCGCATCACAAAACGATCGAGCGCCCACAAGACCCCGGTCACCAGCGAAAGCACGAAAAGAATCAGTGCAAAATCCACGATCACTCCCTGTTTTGAGCCGGACGGACCGGCTTATTTGTTGTCATCGACGCGCAGCACGGCCAGGAAGGCCTCTTGCGGAATCTCGACGTTGCCGACCTGCTTCATCCGGCGCTTGCCTTCTTTCTGCTTCTCGAGCAGCTTCTTCTTGCGCGTGATGTCGCCGCCATAGCACTTGGCGAGCACGTTCTTGCGCAAGGCCTTGATCGTCTCGCGCGCGATGATGTGCGAGCCGATCGCAGCCTGAACCGCGACGTCGAACATCTGGCGCGGAATCAGCTCGCGCAGCTTGGCCGCCAACTCGCGCCCCCGGTACTGGGCGCTGGCCCGGTGCACGATCACCGACAGCGCATCAACCTTCTCGCTGGAGACCAGCAGATCGAGCTTGACCATGTCCGCGGCGCGGTATTCCTTGAAGTCATAATCGAGCGAGGCATAGCCGCGCGAAACCGACTTGAGCTTGTCGAAGAAGTCCATCACGACTTCGGCCATCGGCATGTCATAGACCAGTTTGACCTGACGGCCGTGGTAGTGCATGTCGACCTGGTTGCCGCGCTTCTGGTTGCACAGCGTGATGACCGGGCCCAGGTAGTCCTGGGGCACGAAGATCGTCGCGGTGATGATCGGTTCGCGAATTTCGGCGATCTTGCCGACATCGGGCAGCTTGGACGGATTCTCGATCTTGATCACGTCGCCGTTGTTCAGCACGACCTCATAGACGACGGTCGGCGCCGTCGTGATCAGTTCCATGTCGAACTCGCGCTCCAGCCTCTCCTGGACGATCTCCATGTGCAGCAGACCGAGGAAACCGCAGCGGAAGCCGAAGCCCAGAGCCTGCGAGACTTCCGGCTCGTACTGCAGCGACGCATCGTTGAGCTTGAGCTTTTCGAGCGAATCGCGCAGCTGATCGTATTCGCTGGCTTCGACCGGGTAGAGTCCGGCGAAAACCTGGGGCTTGATCTCCTTGAAGCCTTCGAGAGCCTGATCCGCCGGCCGGGTGACCAGCGTGATCGTGTCGCCGACCTTGGCCGAGCCGAGCTCCTTGATGCCGGCGATCACGAAGCCGACTTCGCCCGCTTCGAGCGAAGGCCGGGAGACCGACTTCGGCGAGAACACGCCTACCTGCTCGCACAGGTGCTGGGCCCCGGTGCTCATGAACAGTATCTTGTCCTTGGGCTTGAGCACGCCATCGACGACGCGGACCAGCATCACGACCCCGACATAGTTGTCGAACCAGGAGTCGATGATCAAGGCCTTGAGCGGCGCAGCGGGATCGCCTTGCGGCGCCGGCACCTTGGCGATGATCTGTTCGAGGATGTCGTCGATACCCAGACCAGTCTTGGCTGAACAGGGGATCGCCTCGGTCGCGTCGAGGCCGATCACGTCTTCAACCTCCTGGCGCGCGTTGTCCGGATCGGCCGAGGGCAAATCCATCTTGTTGAGCACGGGCAGCACTTCGACGCCCAATTCGAGCGCCGTGTAGCAGTTCGCGACGGTCTGGGCCTCGACGCCTTGCGACGCATCGACAACCAGCAGCGCACCTTCGCAGGCCGACAACGAACGGCTGACCTCATAGGAGAAGTCGACGTGCCCCGGGGTATCGATCAGGTTCAGGTTGTAGCGCTGACCATCGCGAGCGAGATAGCTCAAGGCCGCAGTCTGCGCCTTGATCGTGATCCCGCGCTCGCGCTCAAGGTCCATCGAATCGAGAACCTGGGCTTCCATCTCGCGATCGGAGAGACCTCCGCAGCGCTGGATGAGGCGATCGGCCAGAGTGCTTTTGCCGTGGTCGATGTGGGCGATGATCGAGAAGTTGCGTATAAGCTGCATGCCATGAAAAAGGGTGCGCTACCGCACCCTTCCTGAGAATCTTTCGGTTGATCAGTTCCTCATTATATCCGAGGCGCGCTTGCGTTATGGCTGAACCGGCATCCTCAGCGAGACGAAACTCTGGGTAGAGCCACGCTTGACCAGCAGCGAAATGCTCTCGCCGCGCTGAACCTGGTTGGCAAAGCGGTTGAACTGCTCGACCGAGCGGAATTCGACCGCCTGCCCGCGCCGAGTTCCCGACAGGATCACATCACCACCGCGCAGCTGCGCCCGGGCGGCAAGCCCGCGCGCATCCTTGACCGCGATGCCGCCATCGAGCTTCGCGCGCCGCTTCTGCTCACCCGACAGAGGCGCGAGGAGCAGACCGAAACGGTTCGCGCCGACGGCTTCGATGTGTCGCGCCGGTTTGCGGGGCGCGTCATTGTCGTCAGGCAGCGCCGCAACAATCAGCGCGACATTGCGCAGCACTCCTTTTTGCCAGACCTGAACGGTCGAACGGGCGCCCGGCTTCGCGTTGCCGACGATGCGCGGCAGATCGAAGGAGGATGGAATGGGTCTGCCGTCAAAGCGCAGGATCACATCGCCGACGCGTATCCCGGCCTTCTCGGCGGGGCTGTTCTTCTCGAGTGCGCTGACCAGAGCCCCCTGAGCCCCCTTCAGGCCGAAGCTGTCGGCGAGATCGCGCGTCACTTCCTGGATCACGACGCCAATGCGCCCGCGCGTGACCTTTCCGGTCGCGCGCAGCTGGTTATGGACACCGATCGCGACATCGATCGGAATCGCGAACGACAGGCCCATGAAGCCTCCCGTTTCGCTGTAGATCTGCGAATTGATACCGACGACCTCGCCCTTCAGATTGAAGAGCGGACCGCCCGAATTTCCCGGGTTGATCGCAACATCGGTCTGAATGAAAGGCACCAGGTTCTCGTCGGGCAGCGATCGCCCCTTGGCGCTGACGATCCCGGCGGTCACCGTGTGATCAAAGCCGAAGGGGGAGCCGATCGCAACGACCCAGTCGCCGACGCGCAGCCGGTTCACGTCGCCGAGCGTCACGCGGGGCAGATTGTTCGCGTCGATCTTCAGCACTGCGATATCGGTCCGCTTGTCCATGCCGATCAGCCGGGCGCGAAATTCACGCTTATCGACGAGGCGGACCGTGATCTCATCGGTCGCCTCGATCACATGGGCATTGGTCAGGATATAGCCGTCCTGAGAGACGATGAAGCCCGAACCCAGCGACAGCTCATCCTCTTCGCGCGGCGGGGGCTGATGCTTGGGCATGAAGCGGCGGAAGAACTCGTTCATCGAATCCGCATCGCCCGATCGCTTCGCGCGCGGCAGCGGAATCGCGCTGATATTGACGACCGCGGGCGCGAGGCGCTCAACCAGATCGGCGAACTCCGGGTACTCGCGCGCCTGAGCGGCGCAAACCCAGAGCAGCACCATCAGCGCCAGGCAGAAACGGGAGACGCGAATCACAGCGAGCTTCCGCATCGGCTCTGACTCAGCGAAGCTTCGACAACCTCGACCTTCATCGCGCTGCGCAGCGCCGGCAGCCTGGCCAGAGCGCGACCGAGAACATAGGCAGCAAGCGCGACCGAGACGGCCGCCAAAGCCGCGCCGCCGTCGCCGAGCCCGGCCAGGCTGGCGAGCGAGGCACCAGCGAGCAAGCCGAGAGCGGGCAGGCCATAGGCCAGAAGCGCAGCCAGACGCGGCCCCTGATCGGGGACCGCAACGCTGACCCAGTCCCCGGGCTGCGCGCCCAAGGTATTGAGGGCGCGGAACTCGGTGCGGCGTAAGCCCAAGCCGTCGCCGGCTGCGCCACCGCAACCTCCCGGTTCGTGGCAATGGCCGCAACCGACCAGGGGGTCGATCGCGACAATCGCCTCGCCCCCCTCTACGCTGACGACTCTCGCCTTCCGGTAGGTTTTCACTTGCCCGCACTCCGCTCGGTCACTGCGCGGACATAGCCTCCCGGAGCCGACTGCGCCCCGTCGCGGGATCTCAGATAAGCCGGGTTATCCACCCGGGAAGACGAAGCCCTGGCTGCCTGCACCGCAGAGTTCGGGGCGCTGGCGATGCCGGGCGCCGAAGAAGGCATGGGCGAGCGCAAGGCCGCCCAGGCGACCATTGCCACGGCCGTCGCTGCAGCTGCCATCGCCAGGGGCCGCTGGGCCCAGGAGAGGCCGCGTCGCTTCGCGGCCGGCGCCAACACGGTCGGCTCGTCCTGAAGGCGCGCCATCACGGAGGAACTCAGATCCGCCCCCGCCGCCTCACCTCTGAGGCAGTCGCCGATCAGGCTGTAGCAGCGCCACTCATCGCGCAGCGCTGCTGATCCATCCAGCGCGTCGAACACTCGATGCGCCTCGCTCTCGTCGAGCTCGCCGTCGATCAACGCCGAAATCTGCTCTTTCATTTGCTCACCACCTCTTGTCCGGCCTCGTATCCAGCAACGGTCTCAGGCGCTCGGAAATCGCATCGCGCGCACGGAAGATCCGCGAGCGCACGGTGCCAATGGGGCAACCCATCGTCGCGGCGATTTCCTCGTAACTCAGGCCTTCGATCTCCCGCAAAACAATCGCCATCCTCAACTCTTCAGGCAGATGCTCCATCGCCTCGTCGACCGCTTCGACGACCTGACGGCTCATCATCAGGCGCTCGGGCGTGTCGATATCCCTCAGCTGCTCGGCATCCTCAAAGCCTTCGGCGTCCTCCGACTGGATGTCGGAACGCGAGGAAGCCCGCCGCCCGAGGGAAACGAGGTAGTTCTTTGCGGTATTGATCCCGATCCGGTAGAGCCACGTGTAGAACGCGCTCTCGCCGCGAAACGAGGAAAGCGCACGATAGGCTTTTATGAAAGCCTCCTGCACGACATCCTCGACCTCGGCCGGGTCTCGAATCATCCGCGACAGCAGACGGGAGAGCTTGCGCTGGTACTTGGTGACCAGAAGGCCGAAGGCCTGCTTGTCACCTCGCTGCACACGCTCGACCAGTTGCTGGTCAATCTGGCGATCGCTCATGGAATTGCGGGTAGTTGGACAGATGCTGCGCCCCGTCGGGCCAGCTCGGCAGTATAGCCGAAGCCCGCCCGCCTCCCTTCGCGAACTCTGCCGGCAAAGACACCCGGCAGCATGAAAAGTTCAGCGCACATCCGCGCTGTTGCGCAAGCGCCCGCGCGAAAACCCTTCCCTGCCGTGCGTGCTATATTTGCCCATCTCCCCGCGACAAGTGGCACGATCGTGTTCCAGTTCGACGTTCTCATCATCGGCAGTGGTCTTGCCGGACAATCCCTCGCCCTTCGCCTCGCCGACCAGCATTCGGTCGCGCTGATCAGCAAACGCCTGCTCGAGGACGGAGCCAGCTCGGGCGCCCAGGGCGGCATCGCCGCCGTCGTCGACCCGCTCGATTCGGTCGATGCCCACATCCAGGACACCGTGATCGCCGGCGCCGGCCTCAACGATGCGGCGGCGACCCGCTTCGTCGTCGAGCACAGCCACGCCGCGATCGACTGGCTCGCCGAGCAGGGCGTGCCCTTCACGCCGTCCGAGGAAGGTCCGCTGCACATGCACCTGACCCGCGAAGGCGGGCACAGCCACAGGCGCATCGCCCACGTCGCCGACGCGACCGGAGCCGCGGTGCAGCGCACGCTGACCGAGAAAGTCCGCGAACACCCGAACATCCGCGTCTTCGAAAACCACGCAGCGATCGACCTGATCGCCGGTCACAAGTGCGGCAGACCCGACGCGGGCTGCCTGGGTGCCTACATCCTCGATATCCAGGCCGATCACGTCGACACTTTTCTCGCCCGCAACACCGTTCTCGCGACCGGCGGCGCAGGAAAAGTCTATCTGTACACGACCAACCCGGACACTTCGACCGGCGACGGCATCGCGATGGCCTGGCGGGCGGGCTGTCGGGCATCGAACATGGAGTTCATCCAGTTCCACCCGACCTGCCTCTTCCACCCCGAGGCGAAGTCCTTCCTGATCTCTGAAGCGGTGCGCGGCGAGGGCGGCCTGCTCCGCCTGCCCGATGGCAGCCGCTTCATGCCGGCGCACGACGAGCGCGCCGAACTCGCTCCGCGCGACATCGTCGCCCGTTCGATCGACTACGAGATGAAGAAGCACGGTCTGGACTGCGTCTATCTGGACATCAGCCACAAACCGGCGGATTTCATCCTCTCCCACTTCCCGAACATCCACGCCAAATGCCTCAGCTACGGCATTGACATCACCCGCGACCCGATCCCGGTCGTCCCTGCCGCCCACTACACCTGCGGGGGCGTGCTGACCGACCTGCGCGGGCGCACCGATCTGCCCGGCCTCTACACGATTGGCGAGGCCGCCTGCACCGGTCTGCACGGAGCGAACCGGCTGGCCAGCAACTCGCTGCTCGAATGCGTCGTGTTCGGCGCCGCGGCGGCCCGCGACATCGCCGCGCACAGCCGCGCGATGCCCGAGGCCGTGCCGGAGTGGGACGACAGCAAGGTCACCGATTCGGATGAAGCGGTCGTGATCTCGCACAACTGGGACGAATTGCGCCGCTCGATGTGGGACTACGTCGGCATCGTCCGGACTACGAAGCGGCTGCAGCGCGCGAAACACCGGATCGCGCTGCTCAAGAAGGAGATCCAGGAGTTCTATGCGAACTTCCGGGTCAGCAACGACCTGCTGGAATTGCGCAACCTCGTGACCAGCGCCGAGCTGATCGTCAAGGGCGCGCTGGCGCGCAAGGAGAGCCGGGGCCTGCACTTCAGCCGCGACTATCCGGAAACCCTGCCGGTCGCCAAACCCGGGATCCTGAAGAATCCGGGCTTTCCTAAGGGCTTGCGCTCCTGGATCGATCAGGACTGAAAGCGCGCCAGCGCAGCCAGATTCTGAGCCTGCGCCAGGAGGTGGAGTCGGTCGAATCGGCCATCAGGCAGATCGACTGGCTCTCGCCGCTCGCCAGAGCGCGCCAGCGCAGCACGATCCAGATTCCGGCGAAATCGACGCAGCCCGGGAGCATCTCCAGCAGCTGCTGATCCTCGCCGCGCACCAGCACCGGATCGCCGAATTCCGGCAGCTTGAGCCTCCACTCCCCCTTGATCCGGACCAGCCGCCAGGACTGGATCAGCGAAGCCGCGACCAGCGCAAGGCCGGCGAGCGGCCCCCAGAGCGGAACCCGCAGGACCAGCAGCACCGCGATCATCGCCAGCGCGGCACCGTGCAGCAGGATCAGCAGTGCAATCAGCCGGCGCGATGCGCGGACCGCCAGAACCTCAGCCATCAGCTCTCCCCAAACGTCGAAAGTCCCGCTGCGATCGCGCGGATGCGGACAAGCTAACCGACAAGACGTGCGTATTCACGCGAAGTTGCCGAGGATACGGGCCGGATTTCACTATCCCGATCCGCGAAATCAGCGGCTAGGGTTTTGATGCAAAAAAGCCCCGGGCTCTTGAAGAGCGACCGGGGCCTTCTGGAGAGAGCCTGAACTCAGATCTTGCGGAAAACCAGCGTTGCGTTCGTGCCGCCGAAGCCGAAGGAGTTCGACATTGCGGCGCGGATCGCCATCGGCCGGGCGACGTTCGGGACGTAGTCCAGATCGCAGCCTTCGCCCGCTTCGACCAGGTTGATCGTCGGCGGCGAGATCTGGTTGTGGATCGCCAGAGTCGTGAACACAGCCTCGATACCGCCAGCACCGCCGAGCAGGTGCCCGGTCATCGACTTCGTCGAGTTCACAACGAACTTGTAAGCGTGATCACCGAAGCAGCGCTTGAGCGCCGTCGTCTCGGCCTTGTCGCCCAGCGGGGTCGAAGTGCCGTGCGCGTTCACATAGTCGATCTCGTCGGCGTTGGTCTGCGAATTGCGCAGCGCATTGGCCATGCTGCGCGAAGCGCCCGAGCCATCATCGCAGGGCGCGGTGACGTGGTGCGCATCGGCGCTCATGCCGTAGCCGGCCAGCTCCGCGTAGATCTTCGCACCGCGCGCCTTCGCGTGTTCGTACTCTTCGAGCACCAGCACACCAGCGCCTTCGCCGAGCACGAAACCGTCGCGATCCTTGTCCCAGGGACGGCTGGCGCCTTCCGGATCGTCGTTGCGCGTAGACAGCGCCCGGATCGAACAGAACCCCCCGACGCCGAGCAGCGAAACCGTCGATTCGGCCCCACCGGCGATCATCACGTCGGCATCGCCGTATTCGATCAGGCGCTGGGCCTCACCGATCGCGTGGTTGCCGGTCGCGCAAGCGCTGACCGTCGCGAAGTTCGGCCCCTTCAGACCGTACTGGATCGACAGCAGACCGGAGATCATGTTGATGATCGAGCCGGGGACGAAAAAGGGCGAGATCTTGCGCGCGCCACCTTCGCTGGTCGCGGCATGCGTCGCTTCGATCATCGGCAGTCCGCCAATGCCCGAGCCGATGCAGACACCGATACGCTCGGCGTTGTCGGGGTTTTCCGAGAAACCGGCATCCTTGATCGCGTCGATCGCGGCAGCCAGTCCGTAATGAATGAAGGTGTCGTAACGCCTTGCCTCCTTGGGGGAGACATAGGCCGACACGTCGAAATTCTTGACCTCACCGGCGATCTGGGCGGTCAGCACCGAAGCGTCGAAACGCGTGATGCGGGTGATGCCGGAGCGCCCATTGAGAATGTTGTCCCACGCCTGTGCGACAGTATTTCCGACCGGGCTGATGATGCCCAATCCGGTCACGACGACTCTACGACGACTCAAGGTGCGCTCCGGTAGTTGAAAAGTTGATTACTTCTTGTTGGCGACGACGTAGTCGATCGCTTGCTGAACCGACGTGATCTTCTCGGCTTCTTCGTCGGGAATCTCGCACTCGAATTCTTCTTCGAGCGCCATCACCAGTTCGACGGTGTCCAGAGAGTCAGCACCGAGATCGTCAACAAACGAAGACTCGTTCTTGATGTCCGCGTCGTTCACGCCGAGCTGTTCGGCAACGATCTTCCTGACGCGCTGTTCGATGTTCTCCATTGGAACTACTCCTTCCCAGAATAAGGGCGAAAAGCCCTATTTTATCAAAAAGAAATCCCTGCCCTGACAACAGGGTCAGGCCATGTACATGCCGCCATTGGCGTGCAGGGTGATACCCGAAATGTAACCCGCCGCCGGCGAAGCCAGGAAGGCCACCGCAGCTGCGATCTCTTCGGGACGTCCAAAACGTCCCAGCGAGATCTGCCCCAGCAAAGCCTGCCGCTGTGCTTCGTTCAGCGCGCGCGTCATGTCAGTGTCGATGAAACCCGGAGCGACGCAGTTCACGGTGATGTTCCGGCTCCCCAGCTCCCGGGCCAGAGCACGAGTCATGCCTGCAACGCCGGCCTTCGCGGCCGCATAGTTGGCCTGACCGGCATTGCCGGAGGAGCCGACCACCGACGTGATATTGACGATGCGGCCCGAACGCGCCTTCATCATCGCCCGCATCACGAGGCGGCACATCCTGAAAACCGCTTTCAGATTGGTGTCCAGCACCGCATCCCATTCCTCGTCCTTCATCCGCATCGCGATATTGTCGCGCGTGATGCCGGCGTTGTTGACGAGGATCGACACCGGGCCGAATTCCTTCTCGATCGCCGCGACAACTTCCTCGGCGGCGGCGGAATCGGTCACGTCGAGTTTCAGGCCGCGCCCCTTGATTCCCGCTTCGAGCAGCGCTGTGCCGATCTCGGCGGCGCCGGTGTCCGACGTTGCGGTGCCGATCACGATCGCACCCTGGCGACCGAGTTCGAGCGCGCTCGCACGGCCGATACCCCGGCTGGCTCCGGTCACCAGAGCGATTTGTCCTTCAAGCGCCTTCATCAGGCTTGTCCTCGCGTCAGTTGCAGAAGCTGTTCGAGTGCCGCCGCGTCGGTCAGCGCGACCGCTTCGGGGCCCGCATCGCAGCGCTTGACGAGCCCAGCCAGCACCTTGCCGGGACCGCACTCGGCGACTTTGTCGACGCCGCGCGCGGCGATCGCCTGAACCGTTTCGATCCAGCGCACCGGAGAGTAAGCCTGGCGCACCAGGGCATCCTTGATCCGCACGGGGTCGGACTCGACCGCGACATCGACATTGTTGATCACTTCGATTTCAGGCGTGCGAAGCTCGACCGTCGCGAGCGCCTCGGCCAGGCGTTCGGCCGCCGGACGCATCAGTGCGCAGTGGAAGGGCGCGCTAACCGGCAGCACCAGCGCACGCTTCGCGCCCGCTGCCTTGGCTGCCTCGCAGGCTCGACCCACCGCTTCGGCATGGCCGGCGATGACGACCTGCTTCGGATCGTTCAGGTTCGCCGCCGAGACAACCTGTCCCTGCCCGGCTTGCGCACAGATCTCGACGACGCGCGCGGCTTCCAGCCCGAGGATCGCGGCCATGCCACCGACACCGGCCGGAACGGCCTGCTGCATCGCCTGGGCGCGCAGGCGCACCAGACGCACGCCATCGGCAAAACCCAATGCACCAGAAGCGACCAGCGCCGAGTATTCGCCAAGGCTGTGACCGGCCAGCACGACCGGCTTCTCGCCACCCGCGGCGAGCCAGGCGCGCCAGACCGCGACGCCGGCGGTCAGCATCAGCGGCTGGGTGTTGACGGTCTGCGCGAGACGCTCGGCCGGACCTTCTTCAACCATCGCCCACAGATCTTCGCCGAGCGCATCGGAGGCCTCGGCAAAAGTGCTGCGGATTTCGGCCAGCTCGCCATAGGCGGCCATCATGCCGACCGACTGGGATCCCTGTCCCGGAAAAACAAAAGCAAAACTCATAAATCCCCCGATATCAGGCGCGCAGCAGAACCGCGCCCCAGGTGAAACCGCCGCCGACGCCCTGAAGCAGTACGGTCTGGCCCTTCTGCACGCGGCCATCGCGGACCGCGACGTCGAGCGCCAGAGGCACGGAGGCCGCGGAGGTGTTGCCATGCCGATCGACGGTCACGACGACCTTCTCGGCCGGAAGACCGAGGCGACGCGCCGTCGACTGCATGATGCGGATATTGGCCTGGTGCGGGATGAACCAGTCGAGCTGCTCGGTTGTCATCCTGGCCTCGTCGAGGACTTCGTGGGCGACGTCGCTCAGCAGGTGCACCGCCTGCTTGAACACGGCCTGACCATCCATGCTGACAAAGGGCGAGCCGACGATCTGCCCGTTCCGAATGCTTCCCGGAACTTCGAGAATGCCGTGCAGGCTGCCGTTGGCGTGCAGCGCTGTCGCCAGAATGCCCGGTTCTTCGGAGGCTTCGAGGACGACGGCACCCGCGCCATCACCGAACAGCACGCAGGTCGAACGGTCATTCCAGTCGAGGATGCGCGAGAACACGTCAGCACCGATCACCAGCGCGCGCTTGTGCGAGCCGGAACGGATGAACTTCTCGGCAACGGTCATCGCATAGACGAAGCCGCTGCAGACCGCCTGCATGTCGAAGGCGAGACCCTGACGGATGCCCAGTTCGTTCTGGATCAGGCAGGCCGTGCTCGGAAAAATCATGTCCGGAGTCACGGTCGCGACGATGATCAGATCGATATCGTCGGCCGTGCAGCCCGCGGCGGCCATCGCGCGACGCGCCGCTTCGGCGCCCAACTGAGAGGCAGTCACCCCTTCGGCGGCGAGGTGGCGGGCACGGATTCCGGTCCGTTCGGAGATCCAGGCATCGGAAGTTTCGATTCCGCGTGCGACCAGATCGTCATTGGTAACCGGATCCCCGGGCAGAATGCTGCCGGTTCCGGCAAGCCGGGCAAAAGTCACTAAGCTGCTCCCTTGATCTCGGCGCCAACGCGCGCGAGATAGTCATCCATCTGCGCGCTGATGCGCTTGACCAGATCATGGCGAGCCGCTTCCGCAGCCCGCATCAGTGCTTGTTCATAGGCAAAAACATCGGCCGAACCGTGGCTCTTGACGACGACGCCGCGCAGCCCCAGCAGTGCCGCGCCGTTGTAACGCCGCGGGTCGTTGTTGCGCTTGATGCGGCGCAAGACTGGAAGAGCGAGCATCGCGACGAACTTCGTATACCAGTTGCGCGTCAGCTCTTCGCGCAGACGCCCCGCGAGCATCTGGGCGAGTCCTTCGGAGGCCTTCAGCACCGCGTTGCCAACGAAACCATCGCAGACGACGACATCGGTCGTCCCCTTGAAAACGTCGTTACCTTCGACATTGCCGAAGAAGTTCAGGCCGCTGCTGCGCAAGAGCTCGGCGGCCTGCTTGACGACACCATTGCCCTTGATCTCTTCTTCGCCGATGTTCAGCAGACCGACGCTCGGAGTGTCTTTCTGCTCCAGAACCGAAACCAGCATCGCCCCCATGATCCCGAACTGGAGCAAATGCTCAGGCGAGCAATCGACATTGGCCCCCAGGTCGAGCATATAGGTGCGCCCCGTGCGCGCCGGGAGAATCGTCGCGATAGCCGGACGGTCTATCCCGGGCAGGGTCTTCAGCACGAAGCGCGAGATCGCCATCAGCGCGCCGGTGTTGCCTGCCGACACGGCAGCCTGGGCCTCGCCGGATTTGACGCGGTCAATCGCGACCCGCATCGAAGAGTCCTTCTTGACCCGCATCGCCATCGCCGGAGAGTCGTCCATCGCGATGACTTCGCTGGCCGCGACAAACCGGGCCCGCCCGGGAAAGTCCCCGGCCAGCCGTTCGGCTTCACTGGCGATCGCCTCGCCGCGACCGACGAGCAGCACGCACGCAGAAGAATCTGCGCGCAGAAAATTGCGGGCCGCCGGCAGGGTAACCGTGGGCCCGTGATCGCCGCCCATGCAGTCAATCGCAAGGGTCACCTGCATAGAATTCAGACGCAAGGATTCTGCTCTAACGAAAACGGCGCCAGGAGACCCCCGACGCCGTCGCGCAAATCAATGCGATTACTCACCTTTGGTCTTGATGACCTTGCGGCCACGGTAGACGCCGGACGGCGAAACGTGGTGACGCAAGTGCACTTCACCGGTGGTCGCTTCGACAGCGGTCGCCGGGGTGGACAGAAAATCGTGCGAGCGGTGCATACCGCGCTTCGACGGGGACTTTTTGTTCTGTTGAACGGCCATTTGAAACTCCTTCGCTACTGTTCAATCGCCCGACAAGGGCATCACTTTTCGGTACTTCCCGTCCCGCGCAGCTTCGCCAGCGCCGCGAAGGGCGACGCGCTGTCGTCCGTTCCGCGGGGGTTCGGGGTCTCACACTTTTCATGCCTCGGCGCAATCGGCAAGCCCAACAGCAACTCGTCCTCGACAAGAGCCAGAACATCGAGATCCCGTTCGGCGAGCAGAGGATCGAAATCATCCTCTTCAAGACCTTCATCCGGCATCTCGCGGCCCGGGGGGACCAGCAGGAAGCGAGCCTCCAGATCAAGCGGCCAGGTAATGGCCTGCAGACACCGCTGACACTGCAGCACAGGATCGGCCTCGACGTTGAGCACGAGAAAGCGGTCTTTCTCGAAGCTCTCGCCGCGAACGACAAAGCGCGCGGTTCCAGCACTGTCCGCCAGTTCATCCTTGAGACGCCCGAAAGCGGCCAGAGGAACTTCACCGCTCAGGCTCTCGCCCCGGCGCGAAAAATCGAGCGGGTCGGGAATGATGCGGCGCTTCACTGCGATCTGGTGCGACATAAACGGGCAATGGTATTATTTTTGCCCTTCGATGTCAAAGACCGCGTAAGCCGTAAGCCCCATGCCAGAACTGATCCTCGCCTCGACCTCCCGCTACCGCAAGGAGCTGCTGACCCGCCTGGGCATCGAGTTTCGCTGCGAGCGCCCCGAAACCGACGAATCCCCGCTCCCCGGCGAAGCGCCGCGCGAACTCGCAATGCGCCTGGCCGTCGAAAAAGCACGCGCGGTCGCCCCCCGCCACCCCGACGCGCTGATCATCGGCTCGGACCAGGTCGCCAGCTGCGCAGGCGAGCGCTTCGGCAAACCCGGCAACGCCGAACGCGCGATCGCCCAGCTCACCGCGATGAGCGGCAAGGAAGTCGTCTTCGATACCGCGATCGCTCTGCTTGACACCCGCAACGACAAGCTTCGCGTGCTCAACGTGCCGACCCGGGTCGGTTTCCGAAGCCTGTCAAACGAAGAGATCGCCCGCTACGTCGAGCGCGAGCAGCCCTTCGACTGCGCCGGCAGCGCGAAATCCGAAGGCCTGGGTATTTCGCTGCTGACCCACATCCGCGGCGACGACCCGAACGCGCTGATCGGCCTGCCGCTGATCGCACTGTGCGAACTGCTGCGCGAAGCCGGATTCGCGATCCCCTGAGCGGGTAGTCTGCAGAGAGCGACCGCCTCAGTCGCTCTCGACCAGAAAAACCTCGCCATCCCGCTCGACCACCTCCAGCGCGGGCAAGCGCCCGCCCCGGCAGGGCCCCGCCAGACAGCCTCCCGTCGTGGGGCTGAAGAGCGCGCCGTGAACCGAGCAGATCAGGTATTTACCACTCTGATCGAAGAACTGGCCCTTCTGCCAGTCGAGTTCAACTGGGACATGCGCGCAGCGGTTGACGTAACCAAAGACCTTCCCCTGATGGCGGACGACAAACCCGGTTTCTTCACCCCAGGCGGTGCGCAGCGGGAAGCGGAAGCCCTCCCCGCCCTCCGCAAGCGCCGAGGACAGGCAGATCAGGCGTTCGCGATCAGCCATCGCCGCAAACCTTCGGCCGAATCGAGCACCGCCAGAGGCTCGGCGCCTTCGAGCTGATCGACAGGGTGCGCGCCACAGGAGAGCCCCAGAGCCGGGGTACCCGCATTGGCAGCCATCAGCAGATCGTGAGTCGTGTCGCCGATCATCAGGGTTCGCTCAGGCTCAACCCCCAGCTCATCCATCAGCTCCAGCAGCATCGCCGGGTGCGGCTTGGAGAAGCACTCATCGGCACAGCGCGTCGCGTCGAAGAGCGGCGCGAGCCCGGTCTGCGCGAGAACCCGATCGAGACCGCGACGGCTCTTGCCAGTCGCGACGGCGAGCAACAAGCCCCGCCCGCGCAGCTCGTGCAGCAGATCCTCGACTCCGTCGAAGAGCACCAACTCCTGATCGCGCGCGAGGTAATGGAAACGGTAGCGCTCAGCCAGCCGGGGATAGTCCGCCTCGCCCAGCTCGGGCACTGCATAGCGCAGCGCTTCGGCGAGCCCCATCCCGATCACATGACGAGCCTGCTCGACGCTGGGCACGGCGAGACCGAGATCGGCGCAGGCAGAGCGGATCGCCGAGGCGATCGACGCGGTCGAATCCATCAGGGTGCCGTCCCAGTCGAAGACGACGAGATCGAATCTATTGCTCATAGTCACAGCGCTCGCTCCGGTTCAGATGTTCGACGAATGAAGCGAGTTCGGGCGGCAGATCGCAGACCAGATCCAGATTCTCGGCAGTCAGCGGGTGAGGCAGCTGCAGATGCGCGGCATGCAGGAACATCCGCTTGAGCCCCTCCTTCTGCAAAGCCTTGTTCAGCGCGAAATCGCCGTACTTGTCGTCACCGGCGAGCGGGAAACCCAGATGGGTCAGATGGACGCGGATCTGGTGAGTGCGGCCGGTCTTGATCTGGACTTCGAGCAGGCTGAAGCGTTCCCAGCGCCGCACGAGACGGACGATCGAGTGCGCGGGCTTGCCCTCATCGGCATCGACGACGACCCGCCGCTCACCACCCTCGGTCAGATACTTTCTCAACGCGAGGCGGATGTGCTGAACCGGATTCATCCAGCGCCCGGCGACCAGCGCGTAGTAGCGCTTGTCCAGCTCGCGCTCGCGCAGCTGGTCGTGAAGCACGTTGAGCGCCGAGCGCTTCTTGCCGATCAGCAGGATTCCCGAAGTCTCGCGATCGAGCCGGTGTGCGAGTTCGAGGAACTTCGCCTCTGGTCGCTGCCTGCGCAACTGTTCGATCACACCGAAGCTGACGCCGCTGCCGCCGTGCACGGCGACGCCAGCCGGCTTGTCGATCGCCAGCATCGCGTCATCCTCGAACAGGATCGGAAATTCGCGCGCCGGAACGCGGGAAGAGTCCTTCGGCTCGGCGAGGCGCAGCGGCGGAATCCTGATCTCATCGCCCTGCTGGAGTCGGTAAGTCTGGCTGATCCGCCCGCCATTGGCCCGCACTTCGCCGCTGCGCAGGATCCGGTAGATCAAGCTCTTCGGAGCCCCCTTGCAGACCCGCATCAGGAAGTTGTCGATCCGCTGACCCGCATCGTGCTCATCGATGCGAACGCGCTGGACGGCCGGAGCCGTTAAGGTTTTGCCTTGATCCATCATGTTGAATATACTGACACGGTTTTACCGGTCTGGACGGACGGGTTGCGGAGAGCAAAAGCCTCGGCAAACCTTTCCGAGATAGAGCCTCGCTCCCGGAAAAACGCCAAGCCAATCGTCGCTTGAGCACAAAAGCTCGCGATGGTACCTAAAAAAACCTTCACCACATAGTTGGCGCGCAGCACGCAGATCTTGAACGTCCCTGACCGTACGGCGAGCCGGACTCTCGGGGACAAACAAAACGAATCCCGCAACTCCTTTTGGTCTGAACCTTTGCATGACAGTGTTCCCGACAATTTGAGCCAGCCCGTCAGAAGCCGACGGTAGTGATTCGTTCTGCCCGCTGGCGCGCGGGGGAACCGTACTAATGAAGCGCATGTTATTCAACGCGACGCAGGCCGAAGAGCTCCGCGTCGCAATCGTGGACGGTCAGAAGCTGATCGACCTCGATGTCGAGTCCGCCTCGAAAGAGCAGCGGAAGAGCAACATCTACAAGGGCATCGTGACCCGCATCGAGCCCAGTCTCGAAGCTGCCTTTGTCGATTACGGCGCCGAGCGCCATGGTTTCCTGCCCTTCAAGGAAATCTCGCGCGCCTATTTCCGCGACGGCGTCGAAGCCTCGAAAGCCCGGATCCAGGACGCGATCCGCGAAGGCCAGGAGCTGGTCGTCCAGGTCGAGAAGGACGAACGTGGCAACAAGGGTGCGGCGCTGACGACTTTCGTCTCGCTGGCCGGCCGCTATCTGGTCCTGATGCCGAACAATCCGCGCGGAGGCGGCGTGTCCCGCCGCGTCGAAGGCGACGAGCGTACCGAGCTGCGCGAAGCGCTCGACCAGCTCGAAGTGCCCTCCGGAATGAGCATGATCGCGCGCACCGCGGCGATCGGCCGCACCGCCGAAGAACTGCAATGGGACCTGAACTATCTGGCCCAGCTGTGGAAGGCGATCGACGGCGCCGCCCAGGAGCAGGCTGGCGCTTTCCTGATCTACCAGGAAGGCAGCCTCGTGATCCGCGCGATCCGCGACTATTTCTCGTCCGACATCGGCGAGCTGCTCGTCGACACCGACGACATCTACGAGCAGGCCAGGCAGTTCATGGCCCATGTGATGCCGGCCAACGTACACCGGATCAAGCGCTATCGCGACGACGTGCCGCTGTTCACGCGCTTCCAGATCGAACACCAGATCGAATCGGCCTACTCGCGCCAGGTCAACCTGCCCTCGGGCGGCGCGATCGTGATCGACCACACCGAAGCTCTGGTTTCGGTCGACGTGAACTCCGGCCGGGCGACCCGTGGCGCCGACATCGAAGAAACCGCGCTGAAGACCAACGTTGAAGCCGCCGACGAAATCGCCCGCCAGCTGCGCCTGCGCGACCTGGGCGGCCTGATCGTCATCGACTTCATCGACATGGAGAGCACGAAGAACCAGCGCGAAGTCGAAAACCGGCTGCGCGACGCGCTGCGCTTCGACCGCGCCCGCGTCCAGACCGGCAAGATCAGCCGCTTCGGTCTGCTCGAACTCTCGCGCCAGCGCCTGCGTCCGGCCCTGGCTGAAACCAGCTACATCACCTGCCCGCGCTGCACCGGCACCGGCCACATCCGCTCGACCGAATCGGCGGCGCTGCACATCCTGCGCATCGTCGAAGAAGAGGCGATGAAGGACAACACCGGCGCGGTCCACGTCCAGGTCCCGGTCGATGTCGCAACCTTCCTGCTCAACGAGAAGCGCGACGACATCGCGCAAATCGAGCTGCGGCAGAAGGTCAACATGCTGATCATCCCGAACCGCCACCTCGAAACGCCGGCGCACGAAATCATCCGCCTGCGCCACGACCAGCTGAATCAGGAAGAGACCGTCCTGCCCAGCTACAAGATGGCGACGATGCCCGAGAACGCGAACTACGTTCCGCCTTCGGCCAACACCGAAGCGAAGCCCGCGCGCCAGGAAGCGGCGATCCGCAACTTCGTTCCGGATCAACCCGCCCCCATCGTCGAACCCAAGCCGGTTCCGGCAGCCCCTGCCGCTCCGGGTTTCTTCCAGCGCGTGCTCAGCTGGTTCCGTGGCGAAGACAAGCCCGAAGTCGAAGCGGCTCCGGCCCCCAAGGCGCGGCGCCGCGATGGCCGCGACGGACGTGGCGAACGCGGACGCGAACGCAACCGTCCGGAAGGCCGGGGAGACAAGCAACAGCGTTCGCGGGAAGAGCGCGGCGAGCGCAACCGCGAAGACAAGCGCGACGAAAAGCGTGAAGAGCAGCCCCGCGGCGAACGCGCCCAGCGCGGCCGTGGCGAGCGCGCCCAGGCCGCGAAGCCCGAAGTCCAGGAGACCGCGAAGCGCGAGAACGCCGAGCGCAAACCGCGCGAACGCAACCGCGATCGCACCGAAGAGCCCCGCTCCGAGCAGACGGCCGAAAAGCGCGAAGCGCTGCCCCGTGAGAAGCAAGGCGAGGAACGCCGCGAGCGCAGCCCGCGTGCCGAGCGTCAGCCCCGCACGGTCGAAGCGCCCCAGGAGGCTCCGGAAACCGTGATCGTGACCGGCGAGGAAAACCAGGGCGCGGAAGCCGCCGCAAACGAGACGGAGAACGCGTCTCGTCGCCGCAGCCGCCGCGGTCGTCGCGGAGGAGAGCGTCGTGGCGATCAAGGCCGGACGCTGACCGAGACGATGTTCTACCCGACTCCGGAAGCCGCCGCAGAAGCCGCAAGCCAGATAGCCGCACAGCAAGCCGCCCAAGCGGCTGAAGCGCCCGCCGTTCAGGAAGAACGCAAGCCGCGCGCACCGCGCAGGCAGGCTGAACCGGTCGAACAGCTGTTCCTGCCGACCATCGAGGCCGAGCTCAAGACTGAGCCCGCCCCCGTGGCCGAGTCCGTCGAAGTTCAGGTCGAAGCCGCTCAGCCCACGCCCGTGCCTGAAGAGAAGGCTCAGCCGGCAGACGAAGCGCAGCACGCGCCCGAAGCTGTCGTCGAAGCCGAGCCGGTCGTAAGCGCGCCGGCCGGCGTCGAAACCCCGGTCGAGATCGAACCGGCGGTGCAAGCTCCGGTCGAAGCACCAGCTGCCGCCCCGGTCGAAGCCGAAGCGGCTCCGCAAGCAGCGAAGCCGGCCCAGATGGATCTGCTCGCCTCGCTCGGCGGTGACGATCTGGTCATGATCGAAACCGCCTCGGCTCCGGCCACTCCGGCGCCCGAAGCCGAAGTAGCTCCGGCTCCGGCACGCCGTCGCCGCCCGCGCAAGCCCCGCGTGGTCGTCGAGGATGTGCTCGAACAGGTTGAAACCCGCAACTGAGTTTCCACCGTCTGAAGAAGGGCAGCCCGCGCAAGCCGGCTGCCCTTTTTTTCGCCAAAAATCTGCGAACTGTAAAAATCGTTAAACATGCGGCGCTTAGGCTCCCCGGTTTCGACTCCCCTCGCCCGCCATGAACCGTCGTCGCTTTCTGAAGCGCAGCGCGCTCGCGTTTTCCGGTCTCGCCGTCACCGGCCTCCCCGGCCTCGCCCACGCCCAGGCCACTCCGATCACGATCGGACAATCGGTCGATCTGAGCGGCCCGACCCAGAGCCTGGGGCGCGACTACTTCAGCGGGGCGAAGCTGTGCTTCGACGTAAGCAACGCGGCGGGCGGCATAGGCGGCCGCCCCCTGCGCCTGCTCCAGCTCGATGACGGAGGACAGGCGGCACGCGCGGTCGCGAACGTCGCACGCCTGCTCAATCAGGAACGCGTCGATCACCTGTTCGGACTGACCGGAGATGCCTGCATCGCCGCGGCGCTCAATAGCCCCGCCTTCGCGCGCAGCGACAAGCTGCTCTTCGCACCGATGAGCGGCGCGGATTACGCGGCGGAACGGGTGGTCTACCTGAGGGCCAGCTATGGGGAAGAGATCGCGGCGATCCTCGCGACGCTCAGCGGCGCAGGCCTGAAGGCCTTCACGATCGCCCACGCCGGCACGGCGGCCGGGATCGCGGCGCGCGACGCGGCCTTCGCGCTGCTCAAAAAGCGCGGGCTCGGCGCGCCCGACGCCATCGCACTGCCGGCCGACCCCAGGCAGATGGGCGTCGCCGCATCCGGGATACTGAACAGACGGCCTCAGGCGGTCGTGATCCTCGCCGACACGATCCCGACCGCATTGCTCGCCCGCGAACTGAGAAGCCGCAATCCGGGCCTCTTCGTCTGTGCGACGTCCTGCGTCGATCCAACCGCGCTGCGCCAGATCATCGGCGCTCAGACGGCCACAGGAATCGTGCTCTCGCGCGTCGTCCCGGATCCGCTGCGCAGCGCAGCGCCTTCGGCACGCGAGTTCAGTCAGGCCTTCAACCGCTATTTCGACGAAGCGCCGAGCTGCGCAAACTTTGAAGGCTATCTGGCTGCGAAACTGCTCGTGAACGCGCTGCGCAAGGCCGGACCGAACCCGGACAGCCCTCGCCTGCTCGCCGCACTGCACAGTCAGAAGACGTCAGAGCCAGCAGGCTGGAAGATCGACTTCGGATCGGGCCGGCGTGCTTCGCATTTCGTCGACACGATCGTGATCCGCCGCAACGGCGACACGCTGGGCTGAGTTCAGCGCTGGGTCAGCCTGCGCAGCAGCGCGGCTCCGGCGTCCTCGCACAGGTCGAGCACATGCTCGAAACCGGCCTCGCCGCCATAGTAGGGGTCGGGAATCTCGCCCCCTTCGCGGCCCGGAAGGTAATCGAGGAAGAGGTGAACTCTGTCCTGCAGCGCTTCCGGGCATCTGCGTTTCATCTCGTCGAGATGACCCCGATCCATCGCGAGGATCAGATCGAAGCGCCGGAAGTCCGCCCCCTCGAGCTTGCGCGCACGCAACTGCGACAGATCGTAACCGCGCCGCGCCGCAGCCTTTTGCGCGCGCGGATCGGGCGCCTCGCCGACGTGGCAGCCGCTGATTCCGGCCGAATCCCATTCGATCGCTATCCCGGCATCCCTGGCCAGAGCCGCGAGCACGCCCTCCGCGGTCGGAGAGCGACAGATGTTACCGGTGCAGACGAACAGGATCGCGATCTTTTCAGCCATGTTGCGGTGCGCTCTTCCCAGGAAAGCCCGAGACGACGGGCACTCGCTGATTCTACCCGAGGGGCTTGGCGGCAGAGCGGGAGCGCTTCGCTCAGCTCCAGTCGTCGCCCCCCAGGCTGCCCAGATCCGAGCTGCCGCCATCGTCCCAGCCGCCCGAGACGCCGAAATCGCTGCCGCCCATGTCGTAGGGAGCGGGTTCGGCTTCCGGTTCGCGGACGACGCGGTTTTCATTGCCGCCGAGCACGCGGTGCATCAGCGCCTCGCCGGCGACCACACCGGCCCCGACCGCCGCACCGGTCGCGAGCCCCCCGAGGATGCCACTGCCGACTCCTCCGCCGGTTCCGCCCATGGGCACCGCGCCGGGATAGGCTCCGTAGCCCGCGGGAGCCATTGCGGACGAGGCCAGGTTTTGCGGCATCGCCGGCCCGTTGACGTAAGCGCCGTAGCGGGAACGCTTCTGCATCCAGCGCGCCGCGACAACGATGAAGACCAGCGCGACGCCGCCCCACAACAGCCAGCTCAAGGGGTTCGCATCAGTCTGCGCACGCTCCGCCGACGCTCCTGAACCACCGCGCAGACGCGCGCGCAAGGCTTCGACCGCCTGCGGACGCGCAAAGGCGAGCCCCGGCTGCAGCTTCTCGGCGGTCGCGAGCTCGTTGCGTGCTTCGCTGATCTTGCCATCGCGAGCCAGGATTTCAGCTTCGACGAAATGCGCTTTCGCGCTCGCCGGATGGTCGCGCAGCACCTGATCCATCATCGCCTCGGCTTCTTTCAGCCGCCCGGACTGGGCGGCCTGATACACGTCATGCAGGCTCGCATCCGCCGCCCAGGCGCTCGCGCCAACCAGAGATGCCACCACCAGAGCCAGGACCGCGAGCACTTTGCTGATTCTCACTTCGACCTCCGAAGTTCGCGCCACACCGGCGCCGGGACATTCTGGGCGCCCATCCTGTCCAGGAAGTAGCCGATTTGAAACAGAAGATTGCAGTCCCTTGTTCAGCAAACCTTAAGCTTTCCGGTGCATCATCGCCCTATGCACCTGTTGATGATTGAAGACGACCTCGATCTCGGGCGCGCGCTGCAGCGCGCGCTCAAAGCCGAGGAGATCAGCTGTGAATGGCTGCGCCGCTGCGCGGACGCGCCGCGCCGCTTCGATGGCGCGAGCTATGACTGCGTACTGCTGGACCTGTCACTGCCCGACGGCTCAGGCCTCGATCTGCTGCGGCGCTGGCGCAGCGCCGGCATCGCGATCCCGATCATCGTGATCACGGCGCGCTCGGCGCTCGAAGACCGGCTCGCCGGCCTGGACGGAGGCGCCGACGATTTCGTGATCAAACCTTTCGCGACCGAGGAGCTCGTGTCGCGGATTCGCGCCGTCGTGCGCCGCACCGCCCGCCAGGCCAGCGAGATCTGGGAGTGCGGGGGGCTTGCGATCGAGCCCAGTCGTCACCGCGTCACGCTCGATGGGCAAACGCTCGATCTGGCGCCGCGGGAATACCAGCTCCTCGTCGAGCTCGCGCGCGAGCCTGGCTGCGTCGTCGCGAAGAGTTCGCTGGCGCAGAGGCTGGAGCCGCTCGGCGATCCGCTCGAATTCGGCGCGATCGAAGTCCATCTGTCCAAGCTCCGCCGCAAGATCGGCGCCGAGCGGATCGTCACGATCCGCGGAGTCGGCTACATGCTCGGCACATGATCCGCTCCTGGTTCGGCCCCAGCCTCGCCCGGCGCATCGTCATCGCGATGGTTTTGGCCTTCGTGCTCGTCGACCTGGCCTTGCTCGCCAATGGCTATCGCGAGTTCAAGGACGATTTCGCAAGAAGCACCGACCTGCTCCAACTCGGACGCTCTTTCAACAGGCAGCTCAAAGCCATCACCAACAAAACGGAGGCCATCGCGCTCGTGCGCAGCTCCGAAGCCTTGGTCAACGAGATCCGCCGAAACGCCGACTACCCGATGCGGGACTGCTTGTGGCAGCTCTTCGATCGCCAGGGCCATCTGCTCTATGCATCGAAAGGACTGGACGCGCGCGTCATTCCCGCCATTCCCGACCGGGTCAGTCCCATCCTGATCGGGGGGAAAGACTACCGCTCCCTCGCTGCCGATTCGGCTCTCTGGAAACTTCGTTTTGCCGAACCCAGGATCAGCGATCGAACCGCGGTCGCCTGGATCTCTACCGGGACACTGCCTAGCCTGCTGCTCGCCTTTCCGCTGATCCTGCTGCCGGTCTGGTTCGGGGTCAGCCGCGGACTCAGGCCTCTGCGGCGCCTCAAGGAGCACCTGTCCCAGCGCGCCCCCGACGATCTGTCGCCGCTGGGCATAGACATGAGGTACCCGGAGCTCGCCCAGGTCACGATCGCGTTCGACGGCCTGCTAGCCAAACTGCGCCAGAAGGTCGAACGCGAGCGCGCCTTCGTCCAGGACGCTGCGCACGAACTGAGAACGCCGATGGCAGTGATCTCGGCGCAGGCCCACGTTCTCGCGCGTGCGACCAATGCCGAGGACAAACATCAGGCCGAAGCGGCGCTGGACAGAGCGATCGCGCGCGCCTCGCACCTGACCCGGCAGCTGCTGACGCTCGCTTCGCTCGACCACTCCGACGAAAGCGCTGCGCCCCCCATCGACATCGCTGCGCTGATCCAGCAGATGCTCGCGCAGATCGCGAACTCCGCGATCGCCCGGCGCATCGAACTGTCGCTCGACGCGCCCGAGCGGCTGATGCTGGCGATCAAGCAACCGACGCTCGAGTCGATCGTCCAGAACCTGCTCGACAACGCGCTCAAATACGGCAGGGAAGGCGGACGCATCGCAGTCAGGCTGGAAGCGCGGCAAGCCTGGATCGAACTCGAAGTCGCCGACGACGGACCAGGCGTCGCGCCCGAAGACCGGGAACATCTGTTCGAGCGCTTCTACCGCGGCAAGGGCCATGACGCTCCGGGGACGGGGCTGGGACTCGCGATCTGTCACGAAGCGGTGCTCGCGCTGGGCGGCAGCCTGAAGCTCAAGGAGGGACTGGATGGCCGGGGCGCGGGCTTCCTGGTCCGCCTTCCCCATCATTGAGGCCCCACCGGAACAGCCTGGTGCTAAGCCTCCGGAAAGCTCGCCCTCGCTATCGTGGCGTCTCCCCGATATGAGAGACAGACATGACAAGCAAAAGCACCGCCCCCATCCTGCTGGCTTCGACGCTGGCGATCGCACTGCCCACCTGCCAGGCCGCCGAAGCGCCGGCCGAGCCGCAGAGACCCTGGTCCTTGTCGCTGATGACGGGCGCGCTGCGCGTCCCCGACTTCGAAGGCAGCCGCACTTCGCACAACCAGTTCGCGATCGGCTTCGATGCCAGCTATCGGACCGAGAACTTCGGGACTTTTTCCGCCGGACGCAAGGGATTGAGCTGGGCGCCGATCGAGACCGAGACGCTCAGGGCCGGCCTCGCGCTCGACGGCGACGACGGCCGCGAAGAGCACAATCCTTCGGGCTTCTGGCACCTCGCTTCCCGGCCCGGCGCAGACAGGCTCAAAGGCTTGGGAAGACTTGCCTCGACCCCGATGCTGAGCGTCTTCGCCGAGAAGCAATTCCTCGGTTTCGGTGCCAGCGCGAAGTTCTCGCGGGCAACCAGGGACAACAGGGGAAGCCTGATCCAGCTGGGGCTCGCGCGCCCGATCCCGCTCGGCGAAAAGCTGGCGACGACGCCCTCGCTGAGCCTCACCTGGGCTGACGACCAGTACATGCAGGCCCACTACGGCGTCACGGCCGGACAAGCCGCGGCCAGCCACTACCCGACCTTTCAGGCGAAGGCGGGGATCAAGAGCGTCGATGCGAACCTGCTGACGACTTACTCGCTGAACAAAAACTGGTCTCTGCTCCAGCTCATCGGCCTGAGCCATCTGACCGGCGATGCGGCCCACACTCCGATCACCGAGAAGCGCACGCTACTGTCGACTGCGATCGGGATCTCTTACGCTTTCTAGCGCTTGCGCCTGAACTCGTCCATGAAGCCGACCAATTCCTCGACCGCCTGGAGCGTCACCGCGTTGTAGAGGGAAGCCCTGATCCCGCCTATCGCGCGGTGGCCGGCCAGACCCGAGAACCCCGCCGCCAGCGCTTCGGCGATGAACTTCTTTTCGAGCGCGGCAGAGCCCAGATTGAACGCGACGTTCATCTCCGATCGATCGCGCTTCTCGGCCCAGCCTCGGTAGAACCCCTCGCTCTCGTCGAGCGCCCGATAGAGCAGGGCCGCCTTGTCGCGGTTGATGCGCTCCATGTTTGCGACCCCGCCGATCTCGTCCATCAGCCAACGCGCGACCAGCAGCACGACATAGATCGCGAAGACCGGCGGCGTGTTGTAGATCGAATGCGCCCTCGCCTGAACGCTGTAGTCGAGGAAGGAAGGCATGTCCTCGCGCTGCCCCTGGAGCAGCTCGTCACGGATCAGGACCACGGTCACACCGGCTGGACCGATGTTCTTCTGAGCGTGCGCATAGATCAGCGAGAAGCGCTCCGCCTCGCAGGGCCTGGACAGAAAGTCCGAGGACATGTCGCAGATCCGCGGCACGTCGTCCCGCCCCAGGACCCGCCGGAACTGCAAGCCTTCGACGGTCTCGTTCGAGATGTAGTGGAAGTAAGGCGCATCCGCCGAGTATCTGAGTTCCTCGTCCTCAGGCAGGCGCCGGAAACCGCAGTCCTCGCCGCTCCACAGCACGCGGATGGGCCTCTGCCGCCGTGCTTCGGGCAGCGACTTGCCGCTCCAGTAACCGGTGTGCAGGTACTCGGCAGGAGCGCTCCCTTCGCGCAGCAGGCTCATCGGCACCATCGCGAACTGCTGGGTCGCACCGCCCTGCAGGAAGAGGACGTGGTAGCTCGCGGGAAGACCCAGCAGAGCCCGTATCCGCTCTTCGAGTTCCTTGACGATCGCGGCGAACCAGTCCGAGCGGTGGCTGATCCCCAGAATGGAAAGCCCCGTGCCCGGCACTTCGCTGATCGCCTGCTGGATCTGCCGCAGCACCGATTCGGGCAGGGCTCCCGGCCCGCCCGAGAAATTCAGACTGTTCCTCGAACTCATCGCTCGCCCCTCTCAGGTCGCCCCGAACCCAGGCGGATCAGATAAGCGCGGAAGGCTTCCCTGACGCGGGCCATATGCAGCTGTTTGTAGGGGAACATCGCCTCGGGATCCATCGCATGGACGACCATCGCATGATCAAGCTCGAACACGAAGAGCTTGCCGTCGGCGGTTTCCGCGCAGTCTACGCAAACATAATCGAGACCGGAGCGCGCATGGATCGCGGCCAGCGCCTCGCGGTGGCGAGCCTTGAACGCGGCGAAACCCTCCATGAAGCGCGCTTCCTCGGCGCGCTTGCCGGCGTCCTCGTACATGCCGGCATTGACGTAGTGGATCATCCAGTGCGACGAGATGCCCATGTGACACGCGAAGGCTTCGCCAGCGATCAGCGCAACCCGGTATTTGCGGAACATCCCGTCCGGGCTGCGGTAATCGATGAAGCGGGACAGGAAGAACTCGGCCTCGTCGACGCGGGCGAGATAGACGGCGACTTCTTCGGGCGAGGCGATCCGGGCCAGATCGCGCCCGGCGTGGGAGCCGACCGGGCGCAGGATCACCGGGAAGTCGCAGTCGGCGAAGAGCTCGGAGAGGCGTGTGGCGCCGGCCGCGACGGCTTCGAGCAGGGCGCGGGAAGCGTGCAGCGTCGCCGGAATCATCACCCCGGGTGCGTCACGGAGCAGCTCGCTGGCCTTCTCACGGCCGATGTTGGGAATGCTCTGCGGCCGGTTGATGACCGGCTTGGGCCAGTTCGCCAGCGCGGTTTCGAGCGCGGCGAGCGCGGCGCGGTTTTCGTCCGCCTCGCTCATCGCGACGATCACCGCGTCGTGTTCGGGGACGGGTAGAGCCAGCGGATCGCCGGACGAGACGAAGTAGTAGATCAGATCGATATCGCTGACTTCGAGCAGGCAGTCCAACGGCGTATTCGCGGCGAGGTCTCCCGGCGCCATCAGCATCAGCAGGCGAAACTTCGCCGGCTGCTCCAGCGCGGGCAGATCGTAGATCCGGCACACATCCAGGGCCTGGGCCTGCATCGCCAGGCCGATGTCGCGATGCCCCAGGCACAGCATCGCGGTCGCGAGGTTCATCCACAGATTCGCATCCCCGGGGCTTTCCTGCGCCTGGGCCATCAGCGCCTGGGCCACTCCGCTCAGATCGTCGCCGGAGATGTTCATCCGCAGGAAGGGCGCGAGGCCCATGAAGGGGGTATCAGCCTGAACGCTGTCCCCTGTCGCAGTCAGAGTCATGTCACTTTCTTCTTGTGGTTCGTCGGAGATGGGCCGCATCGCACAGCCGGCGCAGGCCCTCCCCCGTGTCGTCCGGAGAATTTACGACGCCCCCCCGCCTAGGGCGTTGCGCGCGCGCAAACGGGTGGCTCAAGCCATCAAAACCGCGCGCGCTCCGCGTATCCACGCACTGTAACTGCCTAGACGCAAGACGGCATCGTTTCCTCTTTGATCTTGTCCACCCAGCTCTCTATAAAGAGCCATGGAATGCTTCGTTCAGCCTGGGTTCTGTCCTTGACCCATCCGCATCGCGCAAAAGTTGAGAGGGAAACAGCATGTCCGTATTCAAGCGTTTGTACCTTCTGGTGGCGCTCTCCATCGCCGGCCTCATCGTGGTCGCAGGGCTCAGCGCTTATCAGACGACCAGGGTGTTCGAGACGACCAACTACGCGAACATCAACACCGTCCCCAGCCTGATCGATCTGAACGAAGCCTACGTTCCGTTCAGCGTCATCCGGACGCTCCTCTGGCAGCACATTGCCGTGACCGATTCCGCAAAAATGGAGGATCTGGATCGGAAGATCGCGGATCTCAGGCCCAAGGTCGATGAAGCGCTCAAACGCTACGAAGCCAACGACATCTCGAACGAGCAGGACCGCGCGCTGTTGTTGGCCGACAAGAGCGCGATGGCGGAATATTGGGGCCTGCTGGACCACTCGCTGCAGCTCTCGCGTCAGGGCAAGAAGGTCGAGGCGAGGGATTTCATCTTCGCGAACCAGACCCTGCTCTCACGCACGATCAGCGCTTTCGACACCCACCAGAAATTCAATGTCGGAATGGCCAAGCAGGTTGCCGAGGAGGCGGCGAAGATCAAGAGCAGCGCCTCGCTGATCCAGCTGGCGATCTCGCTGCTGATCGCCGCTGCCGCGCTCGCAGTGGGCCTGATCATCGTGCGCAGCCTCAAACGCATCCTCGGAGGAGAACCCGCTTATGCGGCCGAGTGTGTGCAGCGCATCGCAGCCGGGGATCTGGCGACCCAGCTCAAGCTGGCCGACGGGGACAAGACTTCACTACTCGCGGCCATGGAAGGGATGCGCACCAGCATCCGCAACCTGGTCGCCGAACTGAACCACATGAGCACCGAGCACGACAAGGGCGACATTGACGTGGTAATCCCCGCCGAACGCTTCGCCGGCGAATTCAAGGTCATGGCCGAAGGCGTCAATGCGATGGTGATGGGCCACATCGCAGTCAAGAAGAAAGCGATGGCCTGCGTCGCCGAGTTCGGCCGCGGCAACTTCGATGCGCCTCTGGAAAAATTCCCCGGCAAGAAGGCCTTCATCAACGAGATGATTGAGCAGGTTCGCACCAACCTGAAGGCGCTGATCTCCGACACCTCCGAGCTGGTCGACGCCGCCGTTCAGCTCAAGCTCGACAAGCGGGCGGACGCCAGCAAGCACCAGGGCGACTTCCGCAAGATCGTCGAAGGGATCAATGCGACGCTCGATGCGATCGTCGTTCCGGTCAACGCACTGATCGCCGACGTCAGCATGCTCAGCTCGGCCGCGATCGCCGGCAAGTTCTCGACGCGCGCCGACGCGGCGAAGCACCACGGCGACTTCAAGCGGGTCATCGAGGGCTTCAACGCGACGCTCGATACCGTCGTCGACAAGATGACCTGGTACCAGTCGATCATCGACGCGGTCCCCTTCCCGATTCATGTGATGGACATGAACATGAAGTGGACCTTCCTGAACAAGGCCTTCGAGAAACTGATGATCGACCAGGGCCACATCAAGGACCGCGAATCCGGATACGGCATGCCCTGCTCGACGGCCAACGCCAACATCTGCCGGACCAAGAACTGCGGCGTCGAACAGCTCAAGATCGGCGTCAACCAGAGCCACTTCGACTGGTGCGGACTGCGCTGCAAGCAGGACACCGCGAACGTCTACAACGCCAAGGGTCAGCAGGTCGGCTATGTCGAGACGGTGACCGACCTGACCGCGCTGCTGCAATCGGGCGATTACACCCAGGTCGAAGTCAAGCGCCTGTCGCGCAACCTCGAAAAGCTCGCATCGGGCAATCTGACGCTGGATCTGACGGTCGCCGAAGGAGACCAGCACACGAAGAGCGCGAAGGAGAGCTTCACGCAGATCAACCAGGCGCTGACCAAGGCCAAGGACGCGGTCGAGGCGCTGGTCGTCGACGCCAAGCAGCTGAGCCAGGCCGCGGTCAAGGGCGAACTGAAGACGCGGGCCGACGCGGCCCGTCACCAGGGCGAGTTCAAGGCCGTCGTGCAAGGCGTCAACGACACGCTCGACGCGGTGATCACGCCGCTCGACATGGCGGCCGATTATGTGAGCCGGATCTCGCGCGGCGACATTCCGCCCAAGATCACCGATGCCTATAACGGCGACTTCAACATCCTGAAGAACAATCTCAACACCTGTATCGACAACATCAATGCGCTGGTCGCCGACACCGCGATGCTGGCCAAGGCTGCCGTCGAGCTCAAACTCGACACCCGCGCCGATGCGAGCAAGCACCAGGGCGACTTCCGCACCATCATCGACGGAGTCAACAACACGCTCGATGCGGTGATCGTGCCCTTGAACGCGTTGATCGATGACGTCCAGGAAATCGCCAACGCCGTCGTCGAGGGACGTCTGGCCGAGAGGAGCGATACCGGCAAGCACCGCGGACAGTTCAAACGGGTCGTCGAAGGGCTCAATGCAGTCATGGAAGCGATTTCGACGCCGGTCGCAGAACTGCGCGCGGTGATGGGAGAACTCGAACAGGGCAATCTGACCGTCTCGATGAAGAAGTCCTACCAGGGCACCTTCGAAGAGCTCAAGGGCGCGGTCAACAGCACGATCACCCGGCTCGCCGAGACGATCGCCCAGGTCAACGAGACCGCCTCGATCCTGAACAATGCGTCCGGCCAGGTGTCGTCGACCGCACAGACCTTGTCGCAGGCGGCGTCCGAGCAGGCTGCCAGCGTCGAGGAAACCTCGGCCTCGATCGAGGAGATGAGCAGCTCGATCACGCAGAACACCGAGAATGCGACGGTCACCGACAACATCGCGACGCAGTCCGCAGCCAACGCCGAGCAGGGAGGCAAGGCGGTGACCGATACGGCCGACGCGATGAAGGCGATCGCGCAGAAGATCGGCATCATCGACGACATCGCCTACCAGACCAATCTGCTGGCGCTCAATGCGGCGATCGAAGCGGCACGGGCCGGCGAGCACGGCAAGGGCTTCGCGGTCGTCGCGGCGGAAGTGCGCAAGCTGGCCGAGCGCTCGCAGGTGGCCGCCAAGGAGATCAGCGAAACGGCCTCGTCCAGCGTGTTGCTGGCCGAACGCGCCGGCAAGCTGCTCGACGATATCGTGCCGGCCATCCGCAAGACCGCCGATCTGGTCCAGGAGATCACCGCGGCGTCGAAGGAGCAGGCGACCGGGGTCACCCAGATCAGCCAGGCCATGAATCAGCTCAGTAGCACGACCCAGCAGAACGCGTCCGGCGCGGAAGAACTTTCCGCAACGTCCGAGGAAATGCGCGGTCAGGCCGAACAGCTGCAGCAGATCATGAGCTTCTTCACGGTCGCCAGGACCTCGGACGGTCATGTCGAACTGAAGCCGGGCAAGCACCGCAAACCCAGGGAGGCTCCGACAGAGCCGGACTCCTTCGGAGGCTTCGAGCGCTTCTGATTGCGGTACCGAGTCGAGCCGTGGCGGAGACGGAGAGAATCCGGATCCGCCACGGCTTTCTCACATCCCCTGTCGATGCCGGCTCAAGTTATCTCTGCCGGGGCCGTAAAAATAAGAGTCCCGTCCTTCCCGCGCGGCCCACCTGGCCGCGCCCGCCTCACCCTGAGCCCCCACATGACCTTGAAACAAAAACTGCTGGCCTTCGTCGCCGTCCTCGTCGTCGCGGTCATCGCACTGCTCTCCACTCTCGCCTACCAGAGAATGCGCAGCGAGCTGATCGTTGGCGCCGAAGACGAGATCCGCTCGGCCGTCCAGGGCAACAGTGAAGCGCTGTCGCGCTGGGTCGCCCAGCGCCGCGATGTCGTCGACGCAGTCGCCGCCCGCCTCAGCGGCGACGTCGAGCCCGGCCCCTTCCTGACAACGGGAAAGGAAGCCGGCCGTTTCGATCAGGTCTTCATCGGCCACGCCGACAAGCGGATGATCTATAACCTCGCGGACAAGAAGCCGTCCGAAGGCTACGACCCGACTTCCCGCCCCTGGTACAAGAAGGCGAGTGAAGCCGGCACCGGCGTGCTGTCCGCACCTTACGTCTTCACGTCGACGCAGAAGCTGGGCGTCACCTTCGCGACTCCGGTCAAGGAAGGCGGGCAGATCACGGCCGTCGTCGGTGGCGACATCGCGCTCGACGAGATCGTGCGCCTCGTCCAGGGCATCCACCTGCGCGGCAACGGCTATGCCTTCCTGGCCACCCGGGACGGCAAGATCGTCGCTCACCCGCAAGCCGACGCCGTGCTGAAGAATGTCCAGGACGTGATGCCCGGCCTCAGCGCGAGCCTGATCAGTGATGCGGGCAAGGAAATGAAGCTGAGCGCGGGGCAGATCACCGGCCGCGACAAGTATCTGAGCGCCAGCCCCATCGAAGGCACTGACTGGGTACTGGGTACCGTGATCGACCGCGATGCGATGCTCGCCCCGCTGAAGTCGCTGATCCTGACCCTGCTCGTCGCCGGCGTGCTGGTCGGCGTGGTCGCGATCGCGATCGCGAACCTGGCGCTGAACCAGCTCCTCGCTGGTCTGCGCCGCCTGCGCGATGCGCTGAAGGAGATCGGTGGCGGCGAAGGCGATCTGACCCGAACCATCCCGGTCACGAGCCGCGACGAAATCGGTCTGGTCGCCGAAGCCTTCAACGCCTTTGTGATGACGCTGCGCACGATGTTCCTCGATGTCCGCGAGAAATCGCTCGCGCTGTCCGGCGGCATCGATGCGTTGCACTTGGCCACCCAGGCCGTCTCGCGCGATTCCGAACGACAAGCCGACGTGTCCAGCGCAACGGCGGCGACGATCGAAGAGATCACGGTCAGCATCAATCACATCGCCGACAACGCCCACGAAGCAGAACGAATGGCCATCGATGCCGGCGAAGTCTCGCAGCGCTCGGCCTCGGCAGTCGAGAACCTGTCGCAGGACATCGACGGAATCTCGCATTCGGTCGAGCTGCTCGCAACGACGCTGGGGGCGCTGGGCGAAAAATCGGGAAAGATCAACGCGATCATCGGCGTGATCAAGGAGATCGCCGATCAGACCAATCTGCTCGCACTGAACGCCGCGATCGAAGCGGCCCGGGCCGGCGAGCAGGGGCGCGGTTTCGCGGTCGTTGCCGATGAGGTGCGCAAACTCGCCGAGCGGACGGCTCAAGCGACGGTCGAGATCGGCCAGCTGATCGCGAATACCGAAACAGAAACCCACAAAGCGCTGTCCGGAATGACCGAGACCCAGCGTTCGGTCGGCTCCGGAGTCAAGACCTCCCAGGCCGTTGCCTCCGAGATGGCCGGCATCCAGACCGAGATGGACAGGGTCGTCGGGAGCATCCGTGACATCGCCGAATCGACCCGTGAACAGTCGGTAGCGACCAACGAAATGGCGCGTGCCGCCGAAGACGTGAACCGGATGGCGACCGAGACCGACAGCGCGATCCAGGGCGCAACGGCGACGGTCGCCCAGCTCAATCAGCTGGCCACCGGCCTGCGCCAGCTCGTGGCCCGGTTCCACCTGTGAGTCCCGCGCCCGGATCCGCGATGCCCGCCCCACTCACTCTGCTGCTGCTCGGCGCGACCGGTGCGGTGGGGAGCCAGACGCTTCGCCTCGCGCTGGCCGACCCGCGCATCGCGCGGGTCGTCGCGCCAACCCGCCGGCCTCTGCCCGCACACCCCAAACTCGCCAATCCGGTCGGCGAGTCGATCGCCGACGCAGCGATCCCGGACGGTATCGATGCAGCGATCTGCGCGCTCGGCTCGACGATCAGGAAAGCCGGATCGCGCGAAGCCTTCGCCGCGATCGACCGCGACCTCCCCGTCGCGCTCGCCAGCCGGGCCAAGGCAGCCGGCGCGCACAGCTTCGTACTGAACTCCTCGCTCGGCGCGAGCCTGTCGGGCAGTTTCTATCTGCGCACGAAAGCCGAGGCCGAAGCCGGAATCCGCGCGCTCGGCATCAAGAGTTTCACGATCGTCCGACCCTCGCTGATTGAGACCCGGCGCGCTGAACCACGCCTGGCCGAGACGGTGGGTCTGGCCGTGGCCCGGCTGCTCGCAGTGCTGATCCCCCGCCGCTACCGCCCGGTCAGCGCCGAAGCGATCGCGGCAACGATGCTTGAAGCCGCGATCTCGGCCCGGCCCGGAGAGACGGTCATTGAATCCGAGGCGATCCGCCCACCGCAGGGCTAACGCGCAGAGGGTCTGCGGATCGACCACACACTGTCCCGATCGCCCTGCGTGGCGCGCCGCGCCGTGACGCGCGCGATCCAGACCAGGCACAGCCCCCCCGCGAATGCGGTGAGATCCACGCCGAGCGCGGCGGCACTGGTGTGAACCCACAGTCCAGTGCTGGGAACAAGCGCCCCGAGCAAGGTGGCGACGGGGATGGCGAAGGTGCATGCCGCCCCCAGCAACAACAGCTCGATCGCGGCATTCGCTGCGCCACGCCGCAGAGCCCAGCCAATACAGGCGAAAAATGCGCTGTAGTAGACATACCGGTGCCAGGCTGCGAGATCGACGACGTGGCCATACAGGCACTTGCCCGCGACAATGGTCAGCGAGATGCCGCAGACGCAGCCGAGGCAAACCCCCACGGTCCCTGCCGCCAGCCAACGCACATCGCGCCGCTGTTCCGGCACTTTGACATCGCCTCGCTGCGCCTTGCGGCGCGACTCTATCCATAGCAGATTGCCGCTGTAGAAGAGCCAAGCCCCGGCCAGAGCGAGCAGGAAGTAGGTCCATTTCACCGCAATGCCGCCGAAGCTCGCAAAATGCAGCGCAAAGAAACTGCTGAGAGTCAGGTTGGCTGCATCCTGCTGACCGGGAAGAAAATCCGCTCTTGTCACGCGACCACTGTACGGGTCGATCGCAACGAAGCCCCCCTGGGCGCGGGGCGACAGAGCCCGCGGATCATGGCCCCAGATGCGCACGCTCGCGCGCGGCCCAGTCACCTTCTGGTATTGCATGCGCTCCGGCTCGAAGCCGGGGGCCAGAATCGCAACGCGCGCGAGCAGAAGCTCTGGTGCGAGCATCCTGGCGGGGTCGCGGGGATGTGCGGCGGGCGCAGCGCTGCGCTGCTTGCCCTCCCAGGCGCTCGCCAGAGCGCCCTCGTGGATGATCCGGTCCTGCGTCGCATAGATGACGTCGTGATAGGCGAAGACGGCCGCGGTGAGCGCAATCACGATATGGAAGGGAAGACTCAGCAAGCCGACGATGTTGTGCGCATCCAGCCACATCCGCTTGCTCTTCCTGTCCACCCGAAACGCGAACAAATCCTTGACCAGAGAAGGAAACAGCACGATCACACCGGAGACGAGCGCCAGTCCATAGAGCATCGCGATGACGCCCATGACCCAGCGGCTCGGATCGTTGTCGAAGGGCAGCCCGACGACCCGGTGCAAGGCGTCGATGAACTCGGCAAGCTGCGCCGGATGGATTTCTTCGACACGCTCGGTCCCATCCACCGTCAGCGTCGCGGCATAGGCATGACCTGCGAAGCTGTCATGTTCGTCGGCCCCCTTTGGGCGCTCCCGCCATTCCAGCCGCGCCGGCACGTCTTCGCGCTTTTTCAGATTGATCTGGAAATCTTCTGCGCTCGCGGGATGGGCGGCAAGCGTTCGCCGGATCAGCTCAGGCGTCTCGGCGAGCGGGATGAAGGCCGCCGCCGAGGGCGGCGTCACCCATCGGTTCAGAGGCTCCTTGAATACGGTCAGCGCTCCCGCATAGAAGGCGATGAAAAGAGCCAGACCGGCAAGAATGCCGGTCCAGCTGTGCACTGTTTTGTAGAGTCGGACAACATCCGCGCGCATCGAAGGCTCCGGGAGGGGTTAGAGGTGACGCGCCGCGGCCAGAACGCCAAAGACCAGCAGATTGGCAAGCGCCAGGCCGCGCCAAGCTCGTGCGCCGCTGGCAAACAGGAAGCAGCCACTGAGCACACCGAGCCAGACGGGCGCGACCGACCACATCACGAACTGGGCGCGCACCGCCGCCGGCAGAGCGTGCAGCAGAAGATTGAGCAGCCCGCTGCAGCCAAGCGCAAATGTCAGGCCGAGCAGGCTGCCCGCCAGGGATTTTGAAAGCCAGTCGCGGCGAATCGGCGTGGGGGATGAGTTCATATCAAGGTTTGCGATGCAAAGAACGCCAGGCTCCGAGATAAGGCAGAACGACGAGGAAGAGCATCAACCAGCAGCCGAGCGTAAAGACGGCCACTACCGGCGACATGGATCGCCAGAGCAGCGCCAAGCTCGTTGCAATCAGAATCGCCGAGACGGGCCGGGCAAGCCCCCCCGGCAGCGGATAAGTTCGCCAGCGCTGGTTGGCCGAAGAAAGATAGAGGCAGAAGCTGCCCGCCAGAGCGAGCAGCAGCGCCAGGAAAGCGACGGGCTGATCCATCAGAAATCGAGCGAAGCCGAAAGTTTGTAAGTCCGCGGCGCCCCTTGAGTCGCAAAGCCGTCATTGAAATAGCCGGCCCAGTACCGCTCGTCCGTCACGTTCTCGACTGCGGCGCGCAGCGTGAACGGCTTGCCATAGACCCGCTGCGCATAATTGGCCCCGACATCCCAGCGCGTCCAGGAGGGGATCTCAAGTTTGTTCGCGGCATCCAGGTATTGCGAACCGGTGTAGATCAGGCGCGTGCTCAGCGTGAGCGCCGGAATCCAGGGGGTGTCCCACTCCGTACCGAGGTTGGCCGCCCACCGAGGCACCCCGGGCGCATCCTTGCCATCATTGGCTGCGACCGATGAGCGAAGCTGCTCTGCCTTCGTATACGCGATGCCACCGAGCAGGCGGACCTGTGGCGCGATCTCGCCGAACACATTCCATTCGAGGCCGGTGTGGCGCTGTTTGCCATCCACGGCCAGCGTCGGCAGCTTGGCACCGGTATCAATCGAGATCGACGAAGGCTTCTCGATACGGAACAGACTGAAGGTATTGGTGAAGCTGTGCCACTCCCACTTCACGCCGGCCTCAGACTGACGGGTTTTGTACGGTGCAAGCGTCTCTCCAGAATTCGCATAGGTACTTCCAACCGTGGCCCCGGGGCTGAGCCCTTCGATGTAATTCGCATACAGGGAAAGGGAAGGCCCCCAGGGCTTGACGACAATGCCCACCACCGGAGTGAGTGCGTCCTCGTCATAGGCGACCGGTGTAGCCTGGAGCTGTTTGACGTTCTGGGCGCGCGCCCCCAGAGTCAGCAGCAGAGCGTCGTCCAGCATGCTCAGCGTGTCGCTCAGCGACACCCCGGTATAGCGGTTATTGGCCGTCTGCAGCGTCGCGCCGTGCTCGGCAGCGAGCAGGGCATCTGTGGGATCGTAGATGTTGGTCTTATAGCTCGCGCTGCTCATCACGGAAGCCGAACCGTTGCGCGTCTGCAGCGAGCTGAAGCTGATCCCCAGTTTGTGCCCGACGACGCCTGTCTCGAAATTGCCGCGCAAGCCGAACTCGGTCGAAATGCTGTGGGTATAGCCGGCCTGGTTATAGGTCTGCCCACGGGCAGAACCATCGTCGGCGAGCACCACGACGCGCGTACCGTTCAAATAGCCGTCGTAGCTGTAGCGCGCCTGGCCGAGCGCCGCATAGAGCGACCACTGACGGCTCAGATCCAGCTCGCCGCGAACCGCCATACCTTCGCTCTGCTGCTTGGCCCAGGTCCCGCGCAGCGCATTGGTGCGCGGATCCGGAGCGTCGATGACATGTCCCAGCGTACCGAAGCCGACCATCAGCGGGCTGCCATTGGACTGGTTCTGGTTCGCCGAATAGGCATCGAATTCGAGCTTCCAGCCCTTACCCCGGTAGTCGAGGCCCAGCGAGCCGAAACGCTCGCGCTTGTCTTGATCTTCGAGCATCGACTCGCCATAGCTGCTCGACGCGTTGACGCGCACCCCGATCTGTTTGTCCTCACCAAAGCGACGACCGACATCGAGCGCCGCGCCCAGCGTGGACGCCGAGACATAGCTCGTGGTGAGGCGGGTGAGCGGCTCATCGGCGGCACGCTTGGGGACGAGGTTGACCACGCCGCCGACGGCTCCGCTCGGCGCGATACCGGAGAGCATCGCCGAAGGCCCTTTGAAGACTTCGACGCGTTCGAGGAAATCGGTCGGCGTGTGCGCGCCCGGCAGCATCCCGTACATGCCGTTGAAGGCCAGCTCCGATGAATTGACGTCGAATCCCCGGATGCGGATGTTCTCGGCGTTGTGGCCATCGCTGGTGGTCATCCGGACCGAAGGATCGTTGCGCAACACATCATTGACGGTCTTGCTCTGCTGATCCTCCATCAGCTTGGACGTATAGGCCGTCACGTTGAACGGCGCATCCATCACCGACACATCGCCAAGCACGCCGAGCCGCGCGCCACGGGCTACCTGGCCACCTGCGTAGGCCCGCGGCCGATCCTGCTGATTCGCGTTCTGACCGACCACGGTCACGACGGCGAGCGCGGCGTCATGGCTACTGGCGTCATGGCCACTGGCGACAGGCTCGGACTGCTTGACCAGGGTATAGCTGCCATTGGCCTGGCGGACCGCCTGCAAACCCTGAGCGCGCAACAGTTCGGCAAACCCCTGCTCGACCGTGAAGCTGCCGGAGAGCCCGGAGCTCGTCCTGCCCTGCAGCAGGTGAGCATCGACGGAAAGCTCCAGGCCCGCGGAAGCGGCAAAGGAGGTCAGCACTGAATGCAGAGGTCCGGCCGGCACGGCATAGTGGCGAGCGACGCTTGCCGGAGCGCTCGGGGCCGTCTGCGCGAATGCGACGGGCGCAGCGAATTGCGCCCCGAGCGCCAGCCCGGAAATCAGCGCGGTGCGCACGGCAAGCACACAGGCCTTCGGCAGCACAATTGCGGACGGGTTCCGGCCACCGCGTCGCTGGCGCGGAACGGATTGCGAATGAATGAGAGCTTGTGCCATGAATCAGTCCTTTCTAATTGGGAGGGCTTCATCCTCTATTCCGAACGAGAACGCGAAACCCTCAAGATCTGGCCGAAAAAATTTGCAATAAGCCTGGCGTGGAACTGGCGAGATACTCAACGAGCCTCCACAGAACCCCAGTAACGCGTACGCCAACGAACCCGGACAGGAAGGGCCAGAGCCAGGTTGGCAAGAGCTCGATCGGTGTCGCGCAGAGGGAAAACGCCGGTCACGCGCAGATCCGCGACAGCGCTGTCGCAGCGCAGAGCGCCAAGACGGTAGCGGTTCAGTTCGGCCACAAAATCGGCCACGCGCATGTCTTCGGCCACCAGCATCCCGCGCGTCCAGGCCGCCTCATTCGCATCCACGACCGTCGGCGCGGCGGTCCGCGTAGCGGAAAAACTCAGAATCTGCCCCGCATCGACACGCAGACCGCGGGAAGCTGCACGCGCGGGCTGCACCTGCACCGCGCCTTCGAAGACCGCCACACGCGACGCATCAGCCTGCAGGCGGACCGTAAAACGGGTTCCGAGCGCCAGCACCGTGCCGTGCCGCGTTTCGACGCGAAACGGGCGGTGAGCTGACGGGACTGCGTGCGCGGTCTGCACATGGACTTCGCCGCGGAGCAACTGGATACGGCGCTCGCGCCCATCGAAACGCAGATCGATCGCGGTCGCCGAAGCCAGCACGAGTTGCGAGCCGTCTGGCAGCGTGAGCTCACGGATTTCTCCGGTTCGGGTCGATTGGTCGGACATCGCCAGCTGGACAACTTCAGTGCCATGGAGCGCATGGCCTATGGCGCCGAGCGCGCCCGTCATCACCAGCGCGCGCAACACCCGCCGGCGAGCGCCACGCGTCGCCGGTTCGCGGAGAACCTGGCTTGCGACATCACCGGGAAGGTTGTCGAATTTCTGCGCAAAGGACAGCAGCAGCTTCCATGCGCGCTCATGCTCAGGATCTTCAGCCCGCCATTTCGCGCAGGCCTCTCTCTCCTCCTCGCTCGCATCCTCCGACCAGAGCCTGGCCATCCACTCGGCCGCTCGGCGGGCAACTTCCTCACCGACCGGCCCACCGGCGGGCTCCGCGACCTCTTCAGTGGGCATAGCCATGGACCGCCCGGAAGCAGGCGACAAGCCCTGCCGCGATGTACTTCTCCACCGACGAGACCGACACTTCCAGTTGCTCGGCAATCTCCCGATAGCTCGAGCCGTCCAGCCTGTGGAGCAGCAGCGCGGCGCGCGCCTTGGCGCTCAGCCCGTGCAGCACCGCATCGATTTCGACGAGCGCCTCGATCACCAGCGCACGCGTTTCCTCGGAAGGATGCTGAGGCTCAGGCAAGCTCGCCAGCGCATCAAAGTAAGCCGACTCGATCTGGCGACGGCGAAACAGGTCGATGACCAGACCATTGGCAATCTGCGCAAGGTGGCGGCGAGATTGATCGGACTGAGGCAAGTGTCCGGTTTTCAGTATGCGCAGATAGGTGTCGTGCGCCAGATCCGCCGCATCGAAGGCATTACCCAGCTTCTTGCGCAGCCAGGCACGCAACCAGCCGTGGTGCTCGGCGTACAAATTTTCGAATTCTTGCTGAAGGACGAGCCCAGCCCCACCCGCCACTACCTGACCCCTTGCCATCACCAATCCAGTTAATGAGAATCGTTCTCATTGTATGGACAACTGACTGCCTGCGCAAACACCCCCATCACGGGGGCGCCACGGCAGTGCGAATTTGGTGAAACAGAAGAAAGGGTTTGCCACGGACCGCGCAGGCTCCGCTGGCTAAACGGGCTCAGTGCCCGGACGGCGCGAAGACCCGGAGGCGATGACCGTCCGGGTCCAGCGCGACAAACGTGTAGCCGAAATCCATCCGGGTCGGCTCCTGGGCGATCGCGAGTCCGCGGTGGCCCCAGTCCGCGTAAAGCGCGTCCACCTCCCCGTCGTCCGCGACGGTAAAGGCCAACTCACCTCCCCCTCCCGCCGCCTGGGCGGCCGGTTCGACCGTGTGCCGTGACCATAGGCCCAGCATCACGCCAGAGTCGAGCGCGAACATCGCAAAGGTCGGAGAGGACTCGACCGGCGCTTTCGCTAACAAATCAGCGTAGAAGCGGGCGCTCTGGGCCGGGCTATTCACATAGAGGATCAGAAAATCAGGGTCAGCCATATCGAAACTCCTTGGTTTGAAAGGCGAACGGTGGCGCTACGCACGTCGCTCGATACGGCTGATGCTAGGGACAGAGGCTGACAGTTCCTGTCAGCAGGCATTCCGGGGCGCGGGAATACCCTCACGCTCCCGCCACTCCTTCAGCAAGGCCTGACGACGGCGCGGGTAGCGCTCGTCGGCGACCTTGAGCGAGAGGATGCGCTCGACGCGAAAGTGCCGGAACTGCTGCCTCAGCTCGCACCAAGCCACAAGCAGGTGCAGGGAATCGAAATACCCGAGTGCGAAAGGCCAGACCGTCCGCACCGATTCCCCGCCCCGAAGATCACGGTAACCGAGCTCGAGCTTGCGTTCCGTCCGTATCGCCTGGCGGAGCTGGGCCAGAACCGCGTCATCGGCCTGCGACTTTGCTCCCGGGCCGACCAGCAGAGAGGTCGAATCGAGAACATGGCGCAGCTCCTCGGGCAGGACGGCAGCGATCCTGACCAAGGCGCGTTCGGCCGCGGCGCCGAGCCTGCCATCGCCCCGTTTCGCAAGCCAGCGACTCCCGAGTACCAGCGCCTCGATCTCCTCCTCCGAGAACATCAGAGGCGGCAACAGGTAGCCCGGGCGCAACACATAACCGAGGCCCGGCTCCCCTTCGATCGAGGCCCCCTGATCCTGCAAGGTCCGGATATCGCGGTAGAGCGTGCGCAGGCTGATGCCCAGCTCGTGCGCAAGGTGCGCTCCGGCGACCGGATAGCGGTGAGCGCGGAGGATCTGGATCAGGTCGAGCAGGCGTTGGGCGCGGGACATCGGGGACGTGCAGGAAGAAGATCAGCGCGCAGTTAAGCACGTCAGGCGCAGCGGGGCCAGAGCCCAACTTAAGTCGTCCGCCCGCCCTAATACAACGCGCTGTTCAGGAAGGGCTGAGTCCCCCCTTTGTCGGCAGCGCCGTCTCATGAATCTGGCATTCATCAAAAATAGGAGACTCCTCTCCAAGATACGCTTGCCCGCGCCAAACAAACTGCGTTAGGATTTGCCGTCGCTATTTCAACATTCAACCTGCACAGGAGGTCGCACCATGAAACGCCAATGCACCCTTTGCAGGTCACGCCTGGCTTAACCCTTTCACCCGCCCTCGCGGCGCGGTTCCTGTTTCAGCCCCGGCTGCGGCCTGCCAATTCATCCTTTCTTAATCTATTGGATTGGTACAAATGGGCAATTCCATTCAGCATCTCGCTGAAGGCGTCACTGTGGTCGCCTCAGCAAAAACCCGGATTGAGGGCAAAGCGATCCAGCAATTACAAAATTCCTTTCAGCTTCCCGGAATGCGCCGAGTCGTCGGCATGCCGGATCTTCACCCCGGACTCGGCCATCCCGTCGGCGCAGCTTTCTTTTCAGTCGGGCGTCTTTACCCGGCCCTGATCGGCAATGACATCGGTTGCGGCATGAGTCTATGGCGCACATCCCTGGACAGCCACAGACTCTCACCCGATAAAATTGAAAAGCGCCTCGGTTGTATCGACGATGCACTGGGCGAAGACTGGCGCGAGCGCATCGCCTCGCTTGGGCTCCCTGAAACAGGCTTCGAGTCGTCGCTCGGAACAATCGGTGGGGGTAATCACTTTGCGGAACTGCAGCAGATTGATACCGTCTCCTGCAGCTCGACATTGAGCACTCTCGGGATCGACAAAAAGCACCTTCTTCTGCTCGTGCACAGCGGATCGCGCGGCTTGGGGCAAAAGATACTGCGCGAACACCTCGATCGCTTCCAGCACAGAGGATTCGCCGAAGCCTCCGATGAGTGCGCAGACTATCTCGATCAGCACGCCAAGGCCCTGGGTTTTGCAAAAGCCAATCGGCTCCTGATTGCTCAGCGCATCTTTGAAAACTTGCGTTGCACTGGCGCACCGGTCATCGATGCCGAGCACAACTTCCTGGCCCCCGCGATCATCGCCGGCACTGCGGGTTGGCTGCACAGAAAGGGAGCCGCGCCAGCGGATGGGGGACCGTTGGTCATTCCCGGCTCACGCGGGGATTACAGCTACCTTGTTGAACCCGTTCCTGACGAGGCAAGTCTCTTCTCCGTCGCGCACGGCGCCGGTCGCAAATGGATGCGCGGAGAATGTCGCGATCGCGTCTCCACTCGCAGCTCCGCGCAGCAATTGCTGCGGACCAGCCTGGGCAGCCGGGTCGTCTGTGCAAACAAACACCTGCTTTTTGAAGAGGCACCGGAAGCCTACAAGGCTATCGAGAGCGTCATCGAATCGCTTCAGGATGCGGGCCTGATCCGGCTTCTGGCGAGGATGAAACCTGTGCTCACCTACAAGACCGGCAGGGAGGAGTCGCGATGATACTGCTGCAGATATCCGCCTCGCAGGGGCCGCAAGAGTGCGCGCTTGCTGTCGCCAAGGCTCTTGATCGCCTGCAATTCGAAGCCCGGAATTGGGCGGTCAGCGTGGACATTCTTGATCTCCAGCCGGGCAAGGGAGGAACTCTTCTCTCGGTTCTGCTGACTCTGGATGGAGAGCGCGCCGCCGATCTCGCCAATCTATGGTGCGGCACCGTGCAATGGATCTGTCCAAGTCCCTATCGACCGCATCATGCCCGCAAAAACTGGTTCATCGGAGTTGCCGCCTACGCAGAACCACCCCCAGCGCAGATGAGCGAGATTCGCTTTGAAGCCTGCCGGGCATCCGGGCCAGGTGGCCAGCATGTGAACAAGACCGATTCCGCGGTGCGCGCCACTCATATCGCCACCGGAATCAGCGTAAAAGTTCAGTCACAGCGCAGTCAGCATGCCAACAAACGTCTGGCCATGCTGCTGATTGAGCAGAAGCTGGCGGAATCCGCACTGGAGCAAGAAAGCGCACAACGCGCCGAGCGCCGCATGTTTCATCACCAGGTCGCGCGCGGAAATGCGGGAAGGATCTTCCGGGGCAGCACGTTTGAACCGCTGAAATAGACCAGGGGTCCGAGCCGGTTCGGCAAGCCTGAGCGTGGAATTGGGAGACCCCGTCGAGAGCGCCGAGTAGCGGAGCGCGGCTGCGTGTCGGCGCAGCCAACTACCGAGGACTGTTCGAGCACCGAGCGAAGCGAAGGGTGAGCGCGGGGTTTCACGAAACGTTGCGTCGTGCCGGGCGAACGGGCTGGGCATGCAAACCCAGCCCCTCATTTCCAGGCTTTAGCCGCGCGTACAACACAAGGCGATCAGGCTCCGACTGTTGCCAAACCGGGAGTTATGCGATCTCGCCAATGGCTATTTCAGCCTGAAGTCCAGACGAAACGGAAACTCCATCGCGCAGGGTTTGCCAGCGCAGACGGCTGGTTTGAATTTTGTCAGCATCAGAACCGTTGCCGCGGCCTTGGTCATCTCCGGGCTGGGCGAGCCATAGGCAGAGACCGACTGAGGATTGCCTTCAGCATCGATGAGGGCGATTAGTGACAACTCACCCCAGACCATCATTGCTTTTTGAAGAGCCGTCATCGCTTGCACCAGCGGCTTGTAGCCTTCGAGCGGGAATGGCGGTTCGTCCCCCACGGCAAGACTCTCGTATTGCGCGTGAACGATCTTCCGCTCCTCAGCCGTCAGCTCGGAGTAGCGCCGATTCAGGGGAATCCTGTAACTCCAGGCCCGGTTCCTGGGCGGTTTGGCCGTCGGAATAGCATCCTTCACCCCATGCTCGACGGGCGGAAGGGTTTGAGCAGAGACGGTAAACGCAAGCACAGTCAAGAAGCAAGAAGCAAGAAGGCGAACTGCTTTCATGACAACCAACCAGAGAAGGGACGCCGCATCATCGTCTGAAACATCCCTGGATGCAACATGGGTTATTGCCCCCCCCCAAGCGAGACATTGCTCCTTTGTTGCAAGAGCCCCCCTTCACGCTTCCCGTCTCCGAAACCAGATCAGACGCTGCCGTGCTGGTCCGCGCCGAAGGCCTTCTGGCGGAGCTTGAAGAGTTCGTCGCGGGCCGCCGCGGCTTCCTCGAACTCGAGGTTCTTCGCGTGCTCGGTCATCTTCTTTTCGAGCGCCTTGATCGCCTTCGCGAGCGCTTTCTCGTCCATCCGCGAATAGTCGGGCCCCGAGTCGGTCGCCAGCGTCTTGCCGGTCTCGTCGTCGTGATAGACGCCGTCGATGATGTCCTTGATCCTCTTCGTGACCGATTTGGGCGTGATCCCGTTCGCTTCGTTGTGCGCGATCTGCTTGGCACGGCGGCGCTCGGTCTCGTCGATCGCCGCCTTCATCGAATCGGTCATCCGGTCCGCATAGAGGATCGCGGTGCCGTGCAGGTGGCGGGCGGCCCGGCCTATGGTCTGGATCAAGCTGCGCACCGAGCGCAGGAAGCCTTCCTTGTCGGCGTCGAGGATCGCGACCAGCGACACCTCGGGGATGTCCAGACCTTCGCGGAGCAGGTTGATGCCGATCAGCACGTCGAACAGGCCCAGCCTCAGGTCGCGGATGATCTCGACCCGCTCGACCGTGTCGATGTCCGAGTGCAGATAGCGCACGCGGATGCCGTTCTCGGCGAGGTAGTCGGTCAGCTCCTCGGCGAGCCGCTTGGTCAGCACAGTGACCAGCACCCGCTCCTCGTTCGCGGTGCGGCGGCGGATCTCCATCAGCAGATCGTCGACCTGGGTCATCGCCGGGCGCACTTCGATCACCGGATCGATCAGCCCGGTCGGACGGACGACCTGCTCGACGACCTGACCCTGGTGTTCCTCTTCATAGGTGGAAGGCGTGGCCGACACGAACACGGCCTGGGGCATCAGGCCTTCGAACTCGTCGAACTTGAGCGGCCGGTTGTCCATCGCCGAGGGCAGGCGGAAGCCGTAGTTGACGAGGTTCTCCTTGCGCGCCCGGTCGCCCTTGTACATCGCGCCGACCTGGGGGATCGCGACGTGCGATTCGTCGATGAACATCAGCGAATTGGGCGGCAGGTAGTCGATCAGCGTCGGCGGCGGCTCGCCGGGGCCGCGCCCGGACAGGTGGCGTGAGTAGTTCTCGATGCCCTTGCAGAAGCCGACTTCGGTCAGCATTTCGAGGTCGAAGCGAGTCCGCTGCTCGATCCGCTGCGCTTCGACGAGGCGGTGCTCGCGCAGCAAAAAAGCCGAGCGATCGCGCAGCTCCTCCTTGATCGCTTCGATCGCACGCAGCACCGTCGAGCGCGGCGTCACATAGTGGCTGGACGGGAAAACCGTGAAGCGCCCCATCCTCTGTTTCATGTGGCCGGTCAGCGGATCGAAGAGCGTGATGTGTTCGATCTCGTCGTCGAACAGCTCCAGGCGCACCGCCATCTCGGCGTTCTCGGCCGGGAAGATGTCGATCACGTCACCGCGAACCCGGAAAGTGCCGCGCTTGAAGTCCATGTCCGAGCGCGAGTACTGCATGCCGACGAGGCGCTGCACCACGTCGCGCTGAGGCATCTTCTCGCCCTCGTGCAGGTGCAGGATCATCGAGTGGTAGTCGACCGGGTCGCCGATACCGTAGATGCAGGAGACGGTCGCGACGATGACGACGTCGCGCCGTTCGAGCAGGCTCTTCGTTGCCGACAGCCGCATCTGCTCGATGTGCTCGTTGACCGCCGAGTCCTTCTCGATGAACAGGTCGCGGCTCGGCACATAGGCCTCGGGCTGGTAGTAGTCGTAGTAGGAAACGAAGTACTCGACCGCGTTCTCGGGGAAAAACTCGCGAAACTCGGCATAGAGCTGGGCCGCGAGGGTCTTGTTCGGCGCCAGAACCAGGGCCGGACGCCCGCAGCGCGCGATCACGTTGGCCATTGTGTAGGTCTTGCCCGAGCCGGTCACTCCGAGCAGGGTCTGGTACATCAACCCGTCTTCAATGCCTTCGACGAGCTGGGCGATCGCGGTGGGCTGATCGCCGGCCGGGGGGAAGGGCTGGTGCAGGCGAAAGGGACTTCCTGGGTATTGAACGACCACGTCAGCGCTCCGGCACATGCGTAACCCGTCATTCTAGCCGCCCCGAAGGCGCCGGGCCTAAGCCCGCTTGCGGGCACACCCAAAGTGGGTGGGCTTGGTTACACTGAAACCCTCTTTGCTGAGGGGGGTGGATATGGCAGGTGGAATCCTGGTTGGAGTCCTGGTTCTCTTTCTCGTCTGGGCGGTGCTGAGCTATAACGGGCTGGTCCGGCTCAAGCACGAGCTCGCCCGGGCCTGGTCCAACATCGACGTGCTGCTCAAGCAGCGCCACGACGAGCTGCCCAAACTGGTCGAAGTCTGCCGCCAGTACCAGCAGTTCGAGGTCGCAACGCTGACCCGCATCGTCGAAGCCCGGGGCCGGATCGCCCAGGCCCGCGAAGCGCTCGACGTCGACGCTCTGGGTCAGGCCGAGACGAGCCTGCGCGCCGACCTCGGCCGCCTCTTCGCGGTCGCCGAGCAGTATCCCGAGCTCAAAGCCGATGCGCGCTACGCCGAGCTTCAGCAGCGGATCGTCGCGCTCGAGAACGCGATCGCGGATCGCCGCGAGACCTATAACGATGCGGTGACGGCCAACAACGTCCGCGTCGAACAGTTCCCGGACACCGTGATCGCCCGCCTCTTCCGCTTCGACACCCGCTCGCCGCTGCGCTTCACCAGCGCCGAGACACGCGACGTCGATCTGGGCAAGCTCTTCCGCTGAGTTCGATGCGCAGCCCGCTCGCGGAAAACCGCCCCCCCTGGCTCGATGCGCTGGCCGCAGGCGCTTTGGCGCTCTTGCTGGCGGGTTTCGGCGCGCTCGTCGAAGGGGTCGGCGAGCGCGAACTGATCCTGATCGTCGGCAGCGTCTTCGCGCTCGCCGCGCTGCCGGGCTGGATTGTTCTTCATCGCCGCATCCGCCTGATCGCGGATATCCCGCTGCAGAAAGCCGGTTCGGCCGCCCAGGGCCGGATCGCGATCAATGGCCGCGCCAAAGCCCTGGCGGGCGTCCAGCCCCTCAATCCGCTGAACGGCCTGCCCTGCCTCTGGTATCACGTCAGCGTGACCCGGGGCAAAGGCGAAAACCAAGAACACTACGAATACGGCAGTGACGAGAGCTTTCTGATTGCCGACGACAGCGGAGAGTGCCTGATCGAGCCGACCGGGGCCCAGGTTCTCGCCGCCCAGAGCGAGACCGTGATCCGCGACGACGAGCGCATCGTCCACTCGATGATCCTGGCCGGCGAAACCCTGTTCGTGATCGGCCAGTTCCGGGCCCTCGCCAGTGACGCGTTGCGCAGCGAGGAAGAACTCGCCCGCGAGCTGATCGCCGACTGGAAGCAGGATCCCGAGAGCCTGCGCAAGCGTTTCGATCTGGATCGCAGCGGCGAGATCGATACCCGCGAATGGACGCTCGCCCGCGCCGCCGCACGGCGGGAAGCACGGCAACGCCGCCTCGACGCGGCTGGCGAGGCCACGCTCCACGCGATCGGCGCCGACCGCGCCGGAATGCTGATCTCGGCTCAGCCCCGCCCGCGCTTGCTGCGGCGCCTGCGGCTCTGGCGCGCTTTCGCGACCTTCGCCTTCCTCTGCGGCAGTGCGCTGATCGGCAAAGCTTTGACCCTTCGCTAAAAGCGGCAAGGTTTTCGCGTGGTAAACTCAAATACTTGATTCGACGGCGGGTTTAGCTCCGCCACCCCCATTCCCTGACCTGGAGTGATGATGACTGCCTCGATCTTTGCCGCGGTTGAAATGGCCCCCCGCGATCCGATTCTCGGCCTCAACGAAGCCTTCAACGCCGACACCCGCACGACCAAAGTGAACCTTGGCGTCGGGGTCTATTTCAACGACAACGGCAAGATCCCGCTGCTCGGCGCGGTCAAGGCGGCCGAAGCGGCCCGCCTGGAAACCCAGCCGCCGCGCGGCTATCAACCGATCGACGGACTTGCCGCCTACAACAAGGCGGTCCAGGCCCTGCTCTTCGGTCAGGATTCGCCGCTGATCGCGAACGCCCAGGCCGTCACGGTCCAGGCTCTGGGCGGCACCGGCGCGCTGAAGATCGGTGCCGACTACCTGAAGCAACTGACCCCAGCCTCGACCGTCTATATCTCCGACCCGAGCTGGGAAAACCATCGCGCGCTGTTCGAGGCCGCCGGCTTCAAGGTCGAAACCTATCCCTACTATGACGCCGCAACTGGCGGCGTCGCGTTCGGGGCAATGCTGGCCAAGCTCAAGACGCTGCCGGCCGGCTCCGTCGTCGTGCTGCACGCCTGCTGCCACAACCCGACCGGCGCGGATCTGACCGATGCCCAGTGGGACGAAGTCGTTGCCGCCTGCCGCGAAAAAGGCCTGATCCCCTTCCTCGACATGGCCTACCAGGGCTTTGCCGAAGGCATCGAGCCCGATGCCGCCGCGGTGCGCAAATTCGCCGCCTCCGGTCTGCAGTTCTTCGTCTCCAGCTCGTTCTCGAAGAGCTTCTCGCTGTACGGAGAACGGGTCGGCGCGCTGACGCTGGTCACGGACAGCAAGGATGAAGCCGCTCGCGTGCTCTCCCAGGTCAAGCGCGTGATCCGCACCAACTACTCGAATCCGCCGACCCATGGCGGCGCCGTCGTCGCCGCGGTGCTGACCAGCCCCGAGCTGCGCCAGCAATGGGAAGAGGAGCTGGCCGCGATGCGCACGCGGATCCGCGAGATGCGCAAGGGCCTGGCCGAGCGCCTCGCCGAACGCGGCGTCAAGCGCGATCTCTCGTTCGTGACCAACCAGCGCGGCATGTTCTCGTATACGGGCCTCTCCGCCGCCCAGGTCGAGACTCTGCGCACCGAGTACGGCATCTACGCCGTCTCGACCGGCCGGATCTGTGTCGCGGCGCTGAACAGCCGCAACCTCGACTACGTCGCCGACGCGCTCGCCAAAGCGATGATCTGAACGCTGGGCTCCCAGACGAAAAGGCCGGCTTGCCGGCCTTTTTCATTTGATCGCCAGCGCACCACGGTTCAGAGCGAGAGAAAGCGCCTCAGGTTGTGCTGCTGCCAGTCGCGCCGCTCGGCAGTCGCGCTCGCGTAGCGCAGGCTCTCGTCAGGAGACTGGGCAGCGAAAGTCTGCAGCAGCCGGCGCAGCAGCGCGTGGTCGGGCAGCATAGCCCCGAAGAACAGCACCGCATCACCGCGCTGGATCAGCAAGGACGGAAAATTTTCGACGTCGATGTCGCCGATCCGATCCGCCTCGTCCTCGACATCGACCCATTCGAAGCCCATCTCCGGGAACTCGGCAGCCAGCGCTGCGAAGCCCGCACGGTAGTCCCGGCAGGTTCCGCACCACTCGGCGCAGAGGCAGGCGACGAAGAATTCGAAGTCGCGGGGAGAGGGCATGACAGGCAGCGAAGGCAGAGGAAGATTCGGGATTATGCCAGCCAGCCTTGACTTGAACGAGGTGGATGCCGATAATTCCCCTTTTTCCAAATGGCTGGCCACATCCGCCGGCTGCGGCGAAAGGGTATGAAATGAAAACTGAAGGCCATCCGAATTACGTCGAAGTGAAGGTCAACTGCTCCTGCGGCAACACCTTCACGACCCGCTCCACGGTGGGCAAGGAAACGTTCCACGTCGAAGTTTGCTCTGAATGCCACCCGTTCTGGACCGGCAAGCAGAAGATCGTCGACACTGCCGGTCGCGTCGAACGCTTCCGTCAGAAGTACGGCAAGAGCGCTGCCTGAGTTTCAGGCCGCATTCTGCGCAAAAGGCAGCTTCGGCTGCCTTTTTGTTTTTCCGGGCCGTCCCGGCCCGACTAAACTCTCATCTTTCGCCGCGAGATCCCCATGGCGCCAACATCCGCACCTTTCCCCAAACTCCCGCTCAGGGTCTTGTGGCTTGTGTTCGCGCTCTACGCCCTTCCCGGCCTGATCGATCACGACCCTTGGCGAGGCGACGATGCCGAGTTCTTCAGCGCGATCCACCAGATGTTGGGCGGTGGCGACTGGTTGATCCCGTCGGTGGCCGGCCGGCCGCTGCTCGACTATCCGCCGCTCTATTACTGGCTGGGCGCGATCCTCGGCAAAGCATTCGGCTGGCTGATTCCGCTTCACGACGCGGCACGGCTCGCCTCCGGGCTCTTTGTCGCAGCAACGCTCTACTGCCTGGCGCGCGCCGCCCGCAAGCTCTACGGTGAGCACGCCGACCGCGCGGCGGTCCTGCTGGGCCTGGGCACGCTGGGTCTGCTGATCCACGCTCACGAGTTCCAGCCGCAGCTCGCGCTGCTCGCCTGCAGCTCGGCCGCCTTCCTCGGCTATGCGGAATTCCTCGCCGCGCCGCGCCGCGGCGCGATCATCGCCGGCCTCGCGATCGGCGCAGCCTTCCTGGCCGCCGGCCTTGCCGCGCTACCGCTCCTGCTACCTCTGTGGGTGCTGTTGCCCGGACTTTGCAGCGAATGCCGCAAGCAGAACCGCTTGAAGGCCCTGGGTCTGGGCGCGGCGATCACCGCAGTCATCGTCCTCGGCTGGATCGGCCTGCTCGCGTCTCTTCGCCCGGCGAACTTCTCCGCCTGGTGGTCTTTCGAGCTCGCCAGCATCACCCCCCACTTCCACAACTTCATCCAGCTCGATCCCTTGCTGCAGCTGATGGCCTGGTTCCTGTGGCCGCTCTGGCCGCTGGCCGGCTGGACTCTGTGGAAGCGACGCAAACAGCTCACCGAGACGTCTTTCCTGCTGCCGCTCGCCTCTTTCGCGCTGGCGCTGATCCTGGTCTGCTTCACCGGCGCGCTGCGCCCCGCTCACGCGCTGCCGCTGATCCCGCCCCTGTTGCTGCTCGCCGCCGACGGAGCCCTGAGCCTGAGACGAGGCGCCGCGAGCAGTCTGGACTGGTTTGGCCGCATGACCTTCGCGACGACCGGCGCTTTCGCATGGATCGCGTGGTCCGCCCAGCACTTCGGCCACCCCGCACCGCTCGCCCGCAACATCGCGCGACTCGTGCCCGGCTACGTTCCGCAGCTCTCGACCATCGGGATCGTCTGCGCGGTCGCCCTGAGCCTCGCGTGGATCGCGGTGATGATCCGCCCGCCTCGCTCGCCGCTGCGCGGAGCATTCACCTGGGCCGCCGGAGTGACTTTCCTGTGGGCCCTGGTCGTCGCGCTCTTCCTCGCACCGATCGACGCCAGCAAGAGCTACCGACGGATTTCCCAAGAGCTTGCACTCGCGCTCGCTCAGCACGGCAGCGGCTGCGTCGCCGAGATCGGCATGGGGCCCAGCCAGTGGGGTTCCTTCGCCTACTTCGACAAGATCGCCTTCGTCTCCGCCCGGCCTGGCGCGCCGCTTCCGGCCTGCACCCGCCTCGTCATCTACACGAGCCGCGATGAGACCGTCGCGCCTCCGGCCTCCTGGCGGCCAGTCTGGGAGATGAGCCGCGGCCGCAAGCGAAGCGCCGAACGGCTCAGGCTCTACGTCCCCGAGACGCTTTGAGCGCTCAGGGCAGACGCAGGAAGGCGTCGCGGTAGTAGGCGAGCTCAGCGATCGATTCGCGGATGTCAGCCAGGGCCGTGTGGGCTCCGGCTTTCTTGACCCCCGCGAAGACCGCAGGATTCCAGCGCTTCGCGAGCTCCTTGAGCGTGCTGACGTCGATATTGCGATAGTGGAACCAGTCTTCGAGCTCGGGCATCCAGCGCGCCATGAAACGCCGGTCCTGACCGATCGAATTGCCGCACATCGGACTGGCCTTGGCGGGCAGCAACGGATCGAGAAATTCGCGCAGGATTTTCACCGCGGCAGCTTCATCGACTTTTGAGGCACGCACGCGTTCGATCAGCCCGCTCTTGCCGTGCGTGTTCTGGTTCCACTCGTCCATGCCGGCCAGCGCTTCGTCGGACTGGTGGACCGCAATGACCGGCCCTTCGGCGACGACTTCGAGATGAGCATCGGTGACGATCACCGCGACTTCGAGAATCCGGTCTCGGTCCGGCTCGAGGCCGGTCATTTCCATGTCGACCCAGACAAGACGATTCGGGTCCTGTGCCATAATTTCAGCCTCCAAAACAAATGCGGATTGTCGCATAGCCGCCTTTGGCGCGCCGCGCACCGCCAGCCGAATGACTTCCTCCGCTTTCGCGACACTTTTCGCCGGTTTCCTGCTGCTCTCTTTCGGTCTCAGGCTCTGGCTGGCCTGGCGCCAGGTCAGCCACGTCGGCCGTGCCCGCGCCACGGTGCCCGCTGCCTTTGCGGATCGGATCCCGCTCGAAGCGCACCAGAAGGCGGCCGACTACACGCGCGCCCGGCTCGCGGTCGGCGTCGTCGAACTGACGGCCGAGATGGCGCTGCTCGTCGCGCTGACTTTCGGCGGCGGCCTGCAGGCGATCCACGACGCCTGGAGCCAACAGTTGCCCAGCGGCGGGCTCTGGCACGGAATCGCCTTCCTCGCAACACTGTCGGTGATCTCCTTCATCGTCGGCCTGCCTTTCTCGATCTGGACCACCTTTGTCACCGAAGCGCGCTTCGGTTTCAACAAGACAAGCCTCGCCGTCTTCATCAAGGATCTCTTCACCGCCGCCTGCGTCGCGGTGGTGATCGGCCTACCGGTCACTGCGATCGTGCTGTGGTTGATGGCGGCGAGCGGCGCGAACTGGTGGGTCTGGGTCTGGGCCTTCTGGCTCTCGTTCAACCTGCTCGCAATGGTGCTCTACCCGGTCCTGATCGCACCGCTCTTCAACAAATTCACACCGCTTGAAGACGGCCCGGTCAAGACCCGGATCGAAGCGCTGCTCGCACGCTGCGGTTTTCGCGCCTCCGGCCTCTTCGTGATGGACGGCTCGAAGCGCTCGGCGCACGGCAATGCCTATTTCACCGGTTTCGGCGCCGCGAAGCGCATCGTCTTCTTCGATACGCTGATCGAGAAACTCGCCCCCGAGGAAGTCGAGGCGGTGCTGGCCCACGAGCTGGGTCACTTCAAGCTGCGCCACCTGTGGCAGCGGATCGCCTTCATGGCCGCGATGAGTCTCGCCATTCTGGCGCTGCTCGGCGCGCTGATCACCGAGCCGTGGTTCTTCAATGGCTTGGGCATGAGCGCCAACGACACCGCGAGCGCGCTCGCACTCTTCCTGTTCGCGCTGCCGGTGTTCAGCTTTCCGCTGACCCCGCTGGGGAGTCTGTGGTCGCGCGTCCATGAATTCCAGGCCGACGCCTATGCCGCCCGCCACGCCCAGGCCACCGACCTTGTCTCGGCCCTGGTCAAGATGTACCGCGACAACGCCGGCACCTTGACGCCCGATCCGCTCTACTCGGCTTTCTACGATTCTCACCCTCCGGCGCCGATCCGGATCGCCCGCCTGAGCGCTTCATGAAACAGCTCGCGACGCTGATCGCGGCCTTCGGCCGCCAGTACGAAGTCGAGCTCGACTCCGGCGAGCTACTGCTCTGTTTCCCGCGCGCAAAAAAAAGCCTCTTCGCCTGCGGCGACCGGGTCGAAGTCACAGTCACCGCGCCCGGCCAGGGCGTCATCGACAAGCTCGAAGCGCGCAGCTCGCTGCTCTACCGCGAAGACGCTTTCAAACAGAAACTGATCGCCGCCAATCTGACCCAGGTCATCATCGTCACCGCGGTCGAACCGAGCTTCAACCCCGAGCTGCTGACCCGCTGCCTGTGCGCGGCCGAGGATCAGGAGCTCAAGACGCTGATCGTGCTGAACAAGTGCGACCTCACAACCCAGCTCGACGCGGCCCGCGCGCTGCTCGCACCGCTCGTCGCGATCGGCTACGAAGTGCTCGAGCTGTCGGCGCACGGCGAGCTCGGCGAGCTCGCCCGCCGCCTGCCCGGCGAACAAAGCCTGCTGGTCGGTCAGTCCGGAATGGGCAAGTCGACGTTGACCAACGCGCTCGTTCCCGACGCGGAAGCGAGAACCCGGGAGATCTCGGCGGCGCTCGATTCGGGCAAGCACACGACGACCTTCTCCCGCCTCTACAAGCTGCCCGGAGGCGGAACGCTGATCGACAGCCCGGGTCTGCAGATGTTCGGGCTCGCCCAGCTGTCGCGCGGCGCCCTCGAACATTCCTTCATCGATTTTCGCCCCTTCCTCGGCCAGTGCCGCTTTCGCGACTGCCGTCACGAGGCGGAGCCCGATTGCGCGCTGCGCGCCGCGGCCGAAACAGGGGCGATCCATCCGCAGCGCTTCGCCCACTACCTGACGCTCAGATCCGAGCTCGAATACGCGCAACGCGCGCGCGTCGGCCATTGAGCGCCAGCAAATCCGGTCATGGTTCGCTTGCGGAGCGCTGATAGAATCGAAAGTCCAGGAGATATTTCATGCCGTTTGGACTTCACTCACTGATCCTCTCGCAGACCGACATGGCGGGTTCGCTGATTCCCGCCGAGTTCTCGCTCTACGCCCCGTCCGCCGAGGAAGTCTTCCTGTTCGGTGACATGACGCACTGGCAGAGCGGCAAGCTCGCGATGCAGCGCGACGGCGACGGAGTCTGGCGACTCAAGCTGCAACTGCGCAGCGGCCAGTGGCACTACAAGTTCGATGTCGATGGCCGGCGCATTCCCGACCCGATGAATCCGCTGATCGCCGAGGACGGGATGGGAATGGGCGAATGCCACTCCTATGTCTTCCTCGGTCAGGGCGAATGGGACGACAAACCCAAAGTGCCCAAGGGCGAGCTGATCGACACCTTGATCCCCTGCACCAAACTCGGCGGCAACCTGCCCGGACAGCTCTACCTTCCCCCGGGAACCGGAGATAAGGACAAGCTGCCTCTGCTGACGCTGATCCACGGCCACCAGATGCGCGCAAACCAGTGGGCAACCAATGGCCGCATCCGCCAGTTCATGGACAACCTGCTTGCCCAGGGCCTGATTCGTCCATTTGCGGTTTTCCTTCCGGGCGGCCACGCCGGTCACGCCATGGAGAAATACGGCGAGGCGCTGACCCAGACCGCGCTACCCTGGCTCTCCCGCCAGTACCCGGTATCAGGCGAAGCCGCACTGAGGGCGATAGGCGGCATGTCGATCAGCGAATATGGCCCGCTGGCGATGGCTCTTGCCCACCCCAAGGCGTTCAGCCTCGTCGTGCCGATGAACGAGACTTTCCAGGATTCGGTGATCAGCACCGCGTTGGGCAAGCAGCCTTTCCGCATCCACCTGTTCTGCACGACCGAAGGCTGCGCCCCGCCGCAGTACCGGCAGCTGATGGAGCGGACCCGCTCGCTGGGGCTGAGCCTGCCCTTCATGCGCCTCGACGGCGTGCCGACCTGGCGCAACTGGAACGAGATGACGCCGGAGCTTCTGGTCAAGGTCTCGGATCACTTTCACCAGGCCAAGCGCAAACCCAAAACAGCCTGAGGCCACACAGGCTCCCGGTCTGGCTCCCTGGCCAGTAGATCCGGATATACGCAGCGGGATATATCGGTCTCGCCACCCACTGTCAGGGCTGGAAGTTTTCGCGCAACGCGCTAAAATCTCCGGATCATGGATGTGATCAAACAGGCGGACGGACAATGGGCGGTCCGCGACGATCAGGGAACAGTCGTCGGAGAACTCGACGGCCGCTATAGCGACTGGGTCGCGCGCGCGGATGGGCGCACGCTGGGTGTCTGCAAATCGCGCCGCACCGCCGAGATCCTGGTTCGCGCCTACCACCGCGGTGGCTTGAAGCGCTTTACCGGAAGCTGACCGTGTAGTTCAGATCGAGCGCCTGCTCGGTCCCCGCCCTGACCACCAAAGCAATCTTCTGGGTCAGCGCATAGCTCAGCCTGACCAGACTCTCGGTTCCCTGAACGCCCTGCTCCAGCGACAGATAGAGGTCGTTCGACAGGCGCTTGCCGACCACGACGACCTGCTGGCTGACGCTCTCACCGCCGCTGGCCGCGCTGCTGGTCGCGAAACCGGTTGCCGAGCCGGCGACCTGGCTGGTCGTTGCCCGTCCCAGGCCCTTGCTTTCCGACTGGGCAAGGCGGATCTGATCCACGCCGAAGACGCTGGCGATCTGTCCGGTGATCCCGCCGGTCGTATCCCCGAACAGCACTCCGGCCGCGGCCATCATCAGCGCTCCGTCCGCCTCCGATCCGCTGCCCGGCGCGCGCCCCAGCATGATCCACGACATCTTCTCGACATCGGGAACGTTCGGCGAGGAGACCAGCTTGACCCGGGGCTTCTGCGCGCTCCCGGTGATCTGCACGCCGGCTTCGACAGACAGTCCCTTGCGCAACGCGGTCACATTCAGCGCCGGGTTGGCCAGCGGCCCCAGGAAGGTGATCTTTCCTTCGTCGATCGTCAGGCGCTGACCATAGGCATCATAGACGCCTTCCTGAGTCTCGATGGCGCCGCTGGCGCGCAGCGCCTCGCCGGGGCGCGCATGCAGGCTCAGCGCACCGGCAAGGCGCGTATCGACCCCGAAAGCCTTCAGGTACAGGGCCTGGCCGAGATCGACCTCGAGGTCGGTCGCGATCCGGAAGCGCTGCTCCCCGCTCTGGGTCCGCCCGCGGACCACGACATCGTCGTCGAGCGTCGGCAGTCCCTTGCGGGCAAACCCGATGAAGCCGGCCGGGACCGTGAAGCGTCCGGTCAGCGTCATCGATTTCCACGTCGATTCAATCTGGCCCTGACCCGAGATCAGCAACCAGCGATCCCGGCGTTGCAGCATCGCGAGCCGGTCGGCGTCGATCCGGAACAGACCTCGTCCACTCGCCAGCTCAATCTGCCCGCTCGCGCTCGCCCGGCCGGGCTGGGCCGTCAGCGCCTTGAAATCGATCCGCTTCTCATCGGGCCTGACCCGGGTCGGCGAAACAAAGGAAAGTTCATCCAGATAGGCCCGGTCGGCATCGAAACGCAGCCTGAGCCGCCCTCCGCTGACCCTGAGCCCCTGATCGACCATCACCAGGCCCAGGTTCTCCCCCTGGGCCGAGCCGCTCGCGAGCGGATGCGCGGGCGTGCCGTTGACAGCGAAATCCCCGGAGATGCTGCCGGTCGTCCTCAGGTTCGCATCGATCAGCGGCCCCAGCCAATCGACGCGGGGAATCGCGATCTGCGCCCTGCCCTGCAGAGCTTCGTCGGGCGCGAGACGCCAGAGCAAACCGACCCGCATGAGGCGCGCCGACAGCGAAGCCGTGAAGCGACCGCTGCGCAGGCCCAGAGCGCTCGCCCTGACGCTGAGGCTGTCATCCTTGACGCTCGCCGAAGCGTCGAGCTCGCTCAGTCCCAGCGCGACCGGAGAATCGTCGCCGACGACGACATCGCCACCTTCACGAAAAACCCGGACGTGGCCGTTGGCGTGCTCGGCGAGCTGGAGATCCCATTCGGCACCGAACTGCAGCGCGATCCGGCGCGTGCGCACGCGCAGCGGATCGATCGCGCCAGGGCGGATCTCGGCGCCCGACAGATGTCCGCGGGCAAGGATCTCGCGGGCAGTCCAGCTCAACAGCTCAGAGCTGATCTCGGTTTTCTCGCCACGCAGCGTTGCCGCTCCGAGGCGCAGGTGATCGGGGCCGAAGGCCAGATCGGCCGGAGCGACGAGGTGGAGCTCGCCCCCCGCTTCCAGCCCCAGGCGCTTGAGCTTGCCGCTCCAGGCCAGAGCCTGGCCGAGACCGCCCCGGGCCTCGGCATGAAGCGCGTAGCGGCGCGGCAGCTCCAGCTCCAGCTTCAAAACGTGGTCGGACCTCAAACCCTGAGCGCTGAGCGTGGCCCGCCGCAGTTTCGCGTCGGGCTCGCCGGGGGCACGATAACCGGCCAGCGCAAACTGCAACGAAAACGGCGAAGCCCGTCCTTCGGGAAGACGGGCGCGCAGATTGATCGCATCGAGCCGGTGTCCCCCCGGAACAGCCAGCTTGTCCCCGCGCAGATCGATATCCCCCGCGAAGTGATCGAGCGAACCGGAAAGCGAGCCCGTGCCGGTGAGCCGACCGTCGAAACCCGCGCCCAAACGGGAGAGCGCGGGAGCATCGATGCGAAAAGCGAGCTTCTCGCCGGAGCGGCCGAAAGCGCCTTCGGCGCTGATCCGATTGCCGAGCGCGTCGAGCGTGAACCGGGTGCGGCGCAGATGACCGTCGGCAAGCGAGACGGCGCCCTCCCCTCCGACCGGCAGGCCGGCAAAGCGGCTGTCGGCGAGCTCAAAGCTGCCGTCCAGTGCGAGTTTCGGCGCGAGCCGGCCCTGGGCGGAGAGCCGTCCGGACAACGAACCCACCGGCGAAGCCGCCCAGAATGCGTGCGGATCGAAACGCGAGGCCTGCAGTTCAACGGAAAAACGGCGCGTCGCGTCCAGGCTCAGCGAGCCGGATCCTCCCAGCTCGGCAGAACCCGAAGCGAGGCGCAGCGCGGAGAGCTCGAGCCGAGAGCCACGCCGGACGAGATCGGCGGCGAGGCGCAGTTTCCCGTCGCCGACATCGACGTGGGCTTTCTGGCTGTCGCGTCCGGCCTCGGCGACGATCTGCCCGGCAAGGCGGGCAGAGGGCAGACGGCTGTGCAAGCGGGACGGATCGAGTCCGGCCAGCACCAGATCGGCTTCAAGCATTCCCCAGGCATCCGGCTGGCCCGCTCGGCGCCAGGCCAAGCGCCCGGCCATTGTGCCGCCACCGGGCACGCGCAGATCGACCTTGCCCAGCTCGACGCGGCTGCCGTCCCACGCGAGATCGGTGGTGAGGCGCTCCACCGGAAGCCGTCCCGAATCGAGCGTGCCGGCTTCGCTGTTGAGGACTGTCACCGGCCCGCCGATCCGCAAACCGCTCTTTGCCGCGGCCTCGGGAAGGCCGCGCCGAGGGCGCAGCGGCGCGAGCTGCGCCTTCAGCGCGAGCTGGGCGCGGGGAGATGCGGGATTGAGCCTTTGCGGATCGAAAGAGTCTGCGTCGAGATCCAGCCCCACCAGCGTCTGCGCGGCGAAACTCTTCAACCTGAGCCGGCCACGGAGCTTGAAGAGATCGGAGCGACCGTCGCCGGCGAGGTCGAGGTCGACCAGCGACCCGTTCGCCGTCACGCGCGCCGGCAGTTCCCGGGCACCATAGCGAACCCGGATCCGCCCATTGGCCGCAATCGCGAAAGGCGGGTCGGGAACCAGACTGCCGCTCAGCGAAGCCGGTCCCCAGTCGGTCTGCCCGGAGAGGGACTGGATCAGCCAGCGATGACGGGCGAAGACGGCCCTGGCCTCGAGGGCGGAAAACCCGAACAGCCGGACATGGTTATGGGCGTCAAGATCGGAGGAGAAGTCGAAGCGCCCGAGCTTCGCGCGTTCGACGTGAAGCTCGAAGGGCAAGGCGAAGGACTTGGGGATGGACGGCGGCTTCCCCGAGGCTTGATGACCGACTTCGAGCGAGCTCGCGGCAAGGCTACGGCAGTGCAGCACGCCGCGCAGGAGCCCGGAGAGCTGCCAGTCCACGGCGAGATCCCGGATTTCGACCCGGGTCAGTCCGATCTCGAGATGAAAGCGTTCGAGCGCGAAGCGGTCGCGCAAACGCCCGCTGACGCCTTCGATCCGCAGATCCCCGCGCCCGAGCACGTTCAGGCTCTCGGCAAGCGCGACCAGCCCTGAGGGCGTCTCGACGAGCCAGGCCAGCCCGACCCAGGGGAGGAGCGCCGCGGCAAGCCCGAGCAGCATCGCGACAGGGCGACGCGCGACGCGTCCCGCCAGGCGCGACCAGAAGCGCTGGGGCGCTGGCTTTTCCGGCTTCTCCCGCGGCGCCTCTTCGCTCATGAGTTCAGACAAAAAGCCTGACGAGCTCTATTCCGGGATCGGCGGCGCGCATGAAGGTCTCCCCGATCAGGAAGGCATTGACGCCATTGCGGCGCATCAGCGCGACATCGGCCGGACCGGTGATTCCGCTCTCGCAGACAACGATGCGATCTTCGGGAATCCGTTCGAGCTGGGACAGGGTCGTTTCCAGATCGACCTTGAAAGTGCGCAGATTGCGGTTGTTGATGCCGATCAACGGGGTCGAGAGCTTCAGCGCGAGCGCGAGCTCGGCCGCATCGTGCGATTCAACGAGCACTGCCATGCCCAGATCGAGAGCGATCGCCTCGAGTTCGAGCAGCGTGGCCAGCGCTTTCTCCGCCACCGCGGCCGAGACGACACCCTCGGGCGGCAGGAAAGCCGCGACGATCAGCAGGATGCAATCCGCATCCATCGCCCTCGCTTCGAAGATCTGATAGGCGTCGACGATGAAGTCCTTGCGCAGGACCGGCAGGCGACACGCGGCACGCGCTTCCCTGAGGTAATCGGCCGAGCCCTGGAAATACTGGCTATCGGTCAGCACCGACAGGCAGGCCGCACCGCCCCGCTCGTAGGAGTCGGCGATTGCGGCCGGCGAGAAATCCTCGCGGATCACGCCTTTCGACGGGCTGGCTCTCTTGACTTCGGCGATCACGCCCGACTTGCCGGCTGCGATCTTCTCGCGGATCGCACCGACAAAGTCGCGCACGGGCGCGCCCGCGCGGGCGCGTTTGACGATCGCCTCGCGCGAGACGCTCTGCTCGGCGATCGCAATTTCCTCGCGTTTGGTCGCGAGGATCTTCTGCAGGATGTCACTCATTTATTTGAACTGTCCGGTGAATCTGACCAGCTCGTCAAGCTTGGCACGCGCCGCGCCGCTGGCGATGACTTCAAGCGCACGCGCGACTCCGCTCTCCAGCGTGTCGGCATTACCTCCGACGTAGAGACTGGCGCCGGCGTTGAAGGCCACGATGTCGCGGGCCGCCGCGTTGCTGCCGTCGAGCGCGGCGAGCAGCAGGGCCCGCGAGTCCTCGACCGTATCCGCGCGCACGGCTGAGGCCGGATGCAGGGCAAGGCCGACATCTTCGGGGCTCAAGCGGTACTCGCGCACCACCCCGTCCCGCAACTCGCCGACCAGAGTCGGTGCCGAGATCGAAAGCTCGTCAAGACCGTCGAGGCCGTGCACGATCAACGCGTTGCGGCTACCCAGACGCTGCAGCACCCGGGCCTGGATGCCGACCAGATCGGGGTGAAAGACGCCCATGACCTGGTTGGCGGCTCCGGCCGGGTTGGTCAGCGGCCCCAGGATGTTGAACATCGTCCGCACGCCCAGCTCACGCCGGACGGCTCCGGCGTGGCGCATCGCGCTGTTGAAATTGGGCGCGAACATGAAGCCCAGCCCGATCTCGTCGATAGCCGCACCGACCTGCTCGGGCGTCAGCGCGAGGTGCACGCCCAGCGATTCGAGCGCATCGGCCGACCCCGAACAGGACGAGACCGCGCGTCCGCCGTGCTTCGCGACCTTGGCACCCGCGGCGGCGGCGACGAACATCGCGGTCGTCGAGATGTTGAAGGTATGGGCTCCGTCTCCCCCCGTGCCACAGGTGTCGACGAGCAGCGAACGGTCGGTCGCGAGCGGCACTTTCGTGCCCAGCTCGCGCATCACCAGCGCGGCGCCGGTGATCTCGCCAATCGTCTCCTTCTTGACCCGCAGACCGATCAGGATGCCGGAGATCAAGGTCGGGCTCATCTGCCCTGACATGATCTGCCGCATCAGGTCGATCATCTCCTCCTGAAAGATCTCGCGGTGTTCGATGACGCGTTGCAATGCCTCTTGGGGGTTCATCGCCCATCCTTTCGCTGGTCCAGGAAGTTCTTCAGCAGTTGATGCCCCCCTTCGGTCAGGATGGACTCGGGGTGGAACTGAACGCCTTCGATTGCCAGAGTCTTGTGGCGAACGCCCATGATCTCGCCGTCATCGGTCCAGGCCGTCACCTGCAGGCAATCGGGAAGACTCGCGCGCTCGATCGCCAGCGAATGGTAGCGCGTCGCGGTGAAGGGATTGGGCAGGCCACGGAAGACGCCGGCGTCGAGGTGATGGATCGGCGAAGTCTTGCCGTGCATCAGACGCTGCGCGTGGACGATCTTGCCGCCAAAGGCCGCACCGATGGACTGGTGGCCCAGGCAGACGCCGAGGATGGGCAGCTTGCCGGCGAAATGGCGGATCGCTTCGACCGAGATGCCCGCTTCGGCAGGCGTGCAGGGGCCGGGCGAGACGACCAGGTGATCGGGGTGCAGCGCTTCGATCTGCTCGATCGTGATCTGGTCGTTGCGGTGCACGCGCACGTCGGCGCCGAGCTCGCCGAAGTACTGGACGAGGTTGTAGGTGAAACTGTCGTAATTGTCGATCATCAGCAGCATGGCGAAATCCTCAGTTGAGCGGGGTGTCGAGGCCTTGTTCGGCCATCCGGGCGGCGGTCAGCACCGCCCTTGCCTTGTTGAGGGTTTCCTGCCATTCCGCTTCCGGGTTCGAGTCGGCAACGATGCCGGCTCCCGCCTGAACGAAGAGCCGCCCGTCCTTGATCAGCGCGGTACGGATCGCGATCGCGACGTCCATGTCGCCGTCGAAACCGATGCAACCGACCGCGCCCGCGTAGACGCCGCGTTTGCCCGTTTCGAGCTCGTCGATGATCTGCATCGCCCGCACCTTCGGCGCGCCGGAAACCGTCCCGGCCGGGAAGGTCGCGCGCAACACCGCGAGCGCCGCCGCCCGCCGGTCTTCGTCGGGCTTGATCTGGCCTTCGACGTTGGAGACCAGATGCATCACATGCGAGTAACGCTCGACGACGAACTTCTCGGTGACCTTGACCGAGCCGATCTGCGCGACGTGACCGACGTCGTTGCGACCGAGATCGAGCAGCTGCAGATGCTCGGCCCTCTCCTTCTCGTCGGCGACGAGCTCACGCTCGAGCGCGAGATCCTCTTCCGGAGTCGCGCCCCGCTTGCGGGTCCCGGCGATCGGCCGCACCGTGACGGTCCCGTCCTCGAGCTTGACCAGGATCTCGGGCGAAGCGCCGACGATCTGGAAATCCTCGAAATTGAACAGGAACATGTAGGGACTGGGATTCAGCGCCCTCAGGCTCCGGTAGAGCGCCAGGGGCGAGGCCGCGAAAGGCTTGCTCATCCGCTGCGAGAGCACGACCTGCATGATGTCGCCGTCGAGGATGTACTGCTTCGCGCGGACCACCGCATCCTTGTAGGCCTGCTCACCGCTGTCCGAGACCGCGGGAACGGATTCGCCACGGGTGTCGGCCGGAATCGCGACCGGTTTGCGCAGCTTCGCAAGCAAAGTCTTCAGACGCTTCTGGGCGCGCTTGTAGGCGCCGGGAACTTCCGGCTCCGCGTAGACGACCAGAGTCAGCTTGCCCGACAGGTTGTCGACAACCGCAAGCTCTTCGGAGAGGAGCAGCGCGATGTCCGGAATTCCCTGGTCATCCTTGGGCTCGTGGCGGGCGAGTTTGGGTTCGATGTAGCGGACCGTGTCGTAGCCGAAGGAGCCGACCAGACCGCCGCAGTAGCGCGGCAGGCCGTCGCGCGGCGGAACCTTGATGCGCTGCATGAACTCGCCGATGAAGGTCAGCGGGTCGCCGTAATCGCGGCGCTCGACCAGGCGATCGTTGCTGAGCAGCAGCACGGTGCGCCCATACACTTCGATCCGCGTGTTCGCACGCAGGCCGATGATCGAATAGCGCCCGAAGCGCTCGCCGCCGTGCACCGATTCGAGCAGATAGGTGTTCGGCTCGTTGGCGAGCTTGAGGTAGATCGAGAGGGGGGTATCGAGATCGGCGAAAGTCTCGAGGGTCAGCGGAATACGGTTGTATCCCTGTTCCGCGAGAGCAAGGAATTGTTCTTCTGTCATCATGACTCCGAAGGGTTCGGCACCCAGACCGGGCTGAGGTGCCGGCACTGCCTGTGATCGAGGCGCGGTTTGGCCGCGCTGAAGGGGAGACGCGCTCCCTGACGCATCATTCGACACGCCACGAGTACCCGACGCGCAGCCATCGTGCGGCGGCGCGGGACGGGGAATACTCCTTTTCGATCGAGAGGTTCTCGCAGGTCATGAGTGTGAAGGCCTCGCTCAGGATCGGCCAACGAGGCTCTTCAAGGCGGGGAAGTTCGATACTAACCCGTCGCATTCGATGCTGTCCACGCCGCGCCCTTCGCTGTAGCCATAGGTCAGCAGCAGCACCGGGATGCCGGCGGCCTGGGCCGCCGTCGCATCGTTGGCCGAGTCGCCGACCATCAGAGTGCGCGCCGGCGCGACACCGAGAACCTCACAGGCATGCAGCAGAGGCTCGGGAGAAGGTTTCCTGACCGCCAGCGTGTCGCCGCTGACGACGCAGCCGAAGAAGGACGCGAGGCCCATCTTTTCGAGCAGCGGAGCGGTGAAATCGGCCGCCTTGTTCGTGACGCAGGCCATGCGGATGCCCTGGCGCGCGAACTCGGCGAGCGTCTCTTCGACGCCTTCGTACATCCGCGTCGACTGACCATTGACGGCCGCATAGTGGCGGTTGAAGACGGGCAAGGCCCGCCGCGGCAGATCCGGATCGACCTCGGGCCGGCCATCGCACAGGCAACGGATAACCAGGTTCTGGATGCCCTTGCCGACGAAGCGCGTCACCTCTTCGATGCTGCGCGCCGGCTGGCCGAGCTCTTCGAGCATCCGGCGCGCCGCCTCATACAGATCGGGGATCGTGTCGAGCAGGGTTCCATCCAGGTCGAACAGCAGCGCGTCGACATCGAACTTCAGTTTCATGGCTTTCCTCATACTTTCGCGAGTTCGGCGCGCAGAGCCGCGATCACCGAATCGTAGCGGTGGGGATCTTCGTCCCGACCCGCGCCGAAGACGGCAGACCCGGCAACAAAAGTGTCGGCTCCGGCCCGCGCGATCTCGGCGATGTTGTCGATCTTGACGCCGCCATCGACCTCGACGCGGATTTCCTTCCCGGTCTCGCGCTCCCACGCATCGACGCGGGCACGCAGAGCCCCGAGCTTGGTCAGCGTCTCGGGGATGAACTTCTGTCCACCAAAGCCCGGGTTCACCGACATCAGCATCACGACGTCGATCTTGTCCATCACATGATCGAGCCAGCTGAGCGAGCTCGCCGGGTTGAAGACCAGACCGGCCTGGCAACCGAGCTCGCGAATCAGCGCGAGCGTGCGATCGACGTGGCGGGAGGCTTCCGGGTGGAACGTGATCACGTTCGCTCCGGCCTTCGCGAACATCGGCACCAGAGCATCGACCGGCTCGACCATCAGGTGCACGTCTATCGTCGCATCGGTCAGCGGCCTGATCGCCTCGCAGACCAGAGGCCCTATCGTCAGGTTCGGCACGTAATGGTTGTCCATCACGTCGAAATGGATCCAGTCGGCTCCCGCCGCCAAAACATTGCTCACTTCTTCGCCGAGCTTCGCAAAGTTCGCCGACAGAAGACTGGGCGCAATCCGGTAACTCACAACACCCCCAAGGAAAACAGGGCGGAAGGCTCCGCCAGAGCCGCAATTGTCCCATAGCCGGGAGCAGCGGCGTCACCGCTGAGGCTTTGAGCCCACACCGGGCTTGCCAAAACGCCGCCCGGGCGAGACGGAGAGGAGTGATTCAGACCGGTTCGCCAACCCGGTAGTCGGGATGGATGGGCAAGCTCGTCTCGAAGAGCGGACCGAACACGACAGCAATTCCCAGAGCGCGGGCTCCGGCGAACAGCGCGGTCAGCGCCCGGCCATCCTCGGGACCGGCCGAAGCCAGGCCGGAAACCAGCAGATAGCGCAGACCCGGTTCAGCGAGACAATAGAGCGAAATCTGCTCGGGGCGGGAGAGCCTGAGCGCAAATTGCCCCCCTCCGCTGACCAGAGCGCGCAAGGCATCGGGCACGACCGACAGATGCGGCAGCTCAAGCACCAGCGTCGCGCCGCGCTCGCGCATGCGCGTCAGCGCGCCCTGACAGGCGGCGAGGAAGCGCGGATCGGACAGCGACGAGCGGGCCGGAGCGATCACCCTGAGCCCGGGACCGGGAGAGGATTCGACCGCAGCGACGAGCTTTTCCAGCATCCAGAGATCCGCCTCCAGAGCCAGATCCGGATCGAGGCTGGACCAGACCGGCATCGCTTCAAGTCCTGTGTCCCCCCGTCTGAACGCCTGGGCCACCCAAGCCCAATCCTCGCCCCCCTCGGTGCGCAGAGGCAACCAACCCAGCGCGAGCGAGCCGGCCGTCAGCACCTCGCGCCACAGCCGCTCGACTTCGACTTCGCGCTGAAATTGGGCGTTGAGCCACGCGGAAGCGAAACGGAAGCCCCCGTCGTCCGCCCGCTTCGCGTCATACATCGCCGCGTCGGCCAGCTCGATCAGCTCGTCTCCTTCTCCGTCGCTAGGGTAGAGCGCAACACCCAGGCTGGCCTTGACGCGCAAAAGATTGCCTTCGAACTCGATGACTTCGGCGAGCGCCCCGAGCAGCTTGCGCGCCAGCTCAGCGACGACCAGAGGATCGCCGATGTCCTCGGCGATGATCAGGAACTCGTCCCCGCCCAGCCTGGCCAGGATGTCGCTCTCGCGCAATCCGCGCTGCAGGCGCTCGGCAACGGCAACCAGAACCCGGTCGCCGACCGCGTGACCGTAGCGGTCGTTGATCGGCTTGAAATCATCGAGGTCGAGGAACAGCACAGCGAGCATCGTCTGATTGCGGCGCGCCTTGGCCTGAGCCGAGGCCAGTGCCCGCCTGACCCCGGCGCGCGTCATCAGGCCGGTCAGCTCGTCGGTTCCAACCAGAGAGACAACCCGGGCATGGGCTTCGCTTTGCAGCTCGGCCTGGACCTCCAGATCCTTTCTTGACTGCGCGAGCAGCACGCTCTGGCGCTGGATGTCGGCGCGCAGCCGCAGCGAATGGCGCAGCAAGCCGCCCAACACGATCAGCAGCAGCAAGGCTCCAGCCAGGGCGAAGCCCAGCCAGGCGGGTTGTCTCGCCCAGGCGAGGCGAAGCGCGGAGATCCGGTCCGATGACTTGTCGCTCAGGGCTGGAGGGCGCGTATAGATGGCCGCATCGCCAGCGATCAGCCAGATTTCGCGCCCCTGGTTCGCGAAGTCGAGAACCTGATCATCGGGAACGTGCTTTTCGGAACCCTTGTGTACGATGAAGTTCAGCGCAACCGCCCCTGCCTGGAGCGGAACGTCGAAATAGACGCCGAAGGCATCGGTTCCCGTCGGCGGCAGGGGCATCGCCCAGTCGACCGGAGTCGCCAGCGAGGGCGCCGCGCCCCAGAGGTGCAGGCCCCAGCCCTCGTAAAGCTTGTCAGCGCGATGGTAGTGGATGCGCGCGACGTCTCCAGGCGACGGCGCGGCGACAGACGACGCCAGAGCCAGTACGCCGAACATCAGGCCGCAGAAAATAAACAGGATCTTCAAACCCGCTCTCATTCCCACCTCCGCCCGGTGCTCGGCCCGGAATACTGACCCGATCAGCTGCGATAATCGGCGTTGATCTTCACATAGTCGTACGAAAAATCACAGGTCCAGACCGTCGCCGCCGCCACACCGCGGCCAAGTGCGATGCGCACCGAGATCTCTTCGGCCTGCATGATCCGGGAACCGGCTTCTTCAACATAGGAAGAAGCCCGCCCGCCCTGCTCAGCGACCAGCACTTCCTCGCCGCGGCTGCCCAGCCAGACCTTGAGCTTCGCAACATCGAGGTCCTCGATGCCCGCGTAACCGATCGCAGCGAGGATGCGTCCCAGGTTGGGATCGGACGCGAAGAAAGCGGTCTTGACCAGAGGCGAATGCGCGACCGCATAAGCGACCTTGCGGCATTCGGCGCGATCCGCCCCGCCTTCGACGACGACGCTGATGAACTTCGTTGCGCCTTCGCCATCGCGGACGATCGCCTGGGCGAGCCAGACCGACATCTCCAGCACCGCTGCACGCAGCGTCGCATAGTCGGCGCTGGCCGTATCAGTGATCTCGGGCGCACCGCTCGCGCCGCTCGCGATCAGCACGAAGGAGTCGTTCGTCGAGGTGTCACCATCGACAGTGATGCTGTTAAAGGACTGATCCGCGACTTCGTGCAGCAGCGCATCGAGCAGCTTCTGCGAGATCGCCGCATCGGTCGCGAGAAAGCTCAGCATCGTCGCCATGTTCGGCTTCATCATGCCCGCGCCCTTCGCGATCCCGGTCAGTGTCACGGTGTGGCCGGCGAGCGAAATCTGCATCGAGCGCGCCTTGGCGACGGTATCGGTGGTCATGATCGCGTGCGCGGCGTCGAACCAGGCATCGCTCCTCAGATCGGCGCAGGCGACGGGAAGGCCCGCAACGAGACGCTCGACCGGGAGGTGTTCGAGGATCACTCCGGTCGAGAAGGGCAGAACCTGGTCGGCCTCGATTCCCAACTGACTGGCCAGCTCTTCGCAGGTAGTCTGCGCGGCCGCCATGCCCTGCTCACCGGTGCCGGCGTTCGCGATTCCGGTGTTGATCACGAGCGCCCGGATTCCCTTGCCTGCCGCCAGATGGGCTTTGGAGAGGTGCACCGGCGCGGCGCAGAAGCGGTTCAGCGTGAAGACGCCGGAAACGTGGCTTCCTTCGGCGAGCGCAATCACGGTCAGATCGCGGCGGTTCGCCTTGCGGATCCCGGCCTCGGCGACCCCGAGACGAACGCCGGCAACCGGCAACAAATCCGCAGCGAGCGGCGCAGACAGGCGAACAGACATCATCGACTCCCAGAAAATTATCCGCACCAGGCGGCCAGGCCGGGATTTTAGCGGATCACGGCCGCGAAACCCTCGACATCACATGTTCAAAACCCAGCGCAGCCTGTTGGGCAAAGTGAAAGAAGCCCAGGCCATCGTCTTCGGAGATCTCCCCTCCCGAAACGCGGTCGGCGTAGAAGAGCCCGATTGCCCGCCCCTGGATCACGATCGGCGCGAGCATGCACGGAGTCATCCCGCCCGCCCGGATCAACCTGTCCAGCCTCAGCGGAGTCTCGAAAGCGGTGCGGATGATCAGAGCCTGCTGATTGACGATCACCGCATTGATCAGCTCTCCGGGACTCGCATCGAGCACGAACTGGAAGGCCTGACAGAATGCCGTCGCGCCGTGTCCCAAAGCGGCGCGGCCGACCAGCTTCTTGCGGTCGGCGCTGACCAGCGCAAACAAGGCCCGGTCCATACCGATTCCGCGAAAGATCCCTTCGAGGGCCAGAGTCAGGATGTCGTTGAGGCTGGGGCGCCCCCCGAGCAGCATTGACAGGTCACGCAATATCTTCAGTTGCAACAGCGGATCGGGGCCGGAAACCTCCTCGGGCTCGATCGCCTGGACTTCGGCCTGCGCTTCCGGCACCGGAATCATCCGCGCCGCATCGACTGCGCCATAGGTCGCCGCGGTCTTGACCGCGGCCGCGGCGTTCTCGAGCAGCACCGCGGTCAGTTCGCTCTCGGGCCGGCCGGTGTGGCGGGCCATCTTCGCGATCGCCTGGCGCGCCTGGGGCGAGCCCCAGCCGGACTCGACCGCGACCGCGAACTGCTGGGCGAGGATCACCGAAGATTCCCGGTCGCCTCCGCTCTCGCCCCGTTCCAGCGTATTGACCAGCAGGCTGCCCAGCCGCCACTCCCGCGCGAGACCGACCGAGATCTGGCGCAGCCGGAAACCGAGCACTTCGCTTTCGGCGACCTCGGGTTTGACTCCGGTCGCGAGCGCCGTGTCGAGCGATTGCGCCGCTTCATCGCCAAAACACCAGAACGCCATCTCGCCGACCCGGGCCAGCAGCGCCGAGATGAAGACCTCCTCGGGATTTGCTTCGCCGTGCAGCACCGCCAGCGTTCGCGCCTGAACCGCGGCATGGAAAGCGCGCCCCATCTCACCGACTACCCGCTCACGCAGCCCTCCGGAGAGCAGCGCATCGATCAGCATCAGGCTGACCGCGATGCTCGCGATGACGTCGAAACCGAGCACGACCAGCGCACGGCTGACTGTGCTGATATGGGCGCGGGCAGGATTGAAATAAACGCTGTTGGCGAGCTTCAGAACCTTGGTCGTCAACGCCGCGTCCTGGAGGATGATCGCGGCCAGCGATGACGCCGAAGCCTTGTCGTCGCCGGTCAGCACGCCGATCGACGCGACGGTGCGCCCGAACGCGGGCATGTCGCGCTCGCGGATCTGCGCCACCAGCCCGGCGGCCCCGATCCGGCGAACATCTTCAAGAGTTGTCACAGGACTCCCACCCTTTTCACCCGTCATGCCCGGTCAATCCCTTCCATAAGCTCCTGCCGACTCCCGATCCGCCCAAAACGAAAAGGCCGGCTACGGTCAAGAGCCCGGGGCGGCAAATCCGCCAAAAATGTCAGCATAACAACAGGCCCTGAAATGCAATAAGCAAAGCCGTCCGTTCCCGCGCTAAAATCGCAACGTTTTCCCGCAAAACCATCTTTGTCGGCAATTTTCTTCCACCAAAGCGCATCGAACTGGAGTCCCCCCATGAAATCCGCTCTGCTCGCATCACTTTTCACCGCGCTCGCGCTGACTACCGGTTCCGCCCATGCCGAAGCGCTCAATGGAACGCTGAAGAAGATCAAGGACAGCGGCAGCATCACGCTGGGCATCCGAGAATCCTCGTTCCCGCTGTCCTATCTCGACGCCAGCCAGAAGCCGGTCGGCTACCACATTGACATCTGCCTGCGCATCGCCGACGAGATCAAAACCAAGCTCAAGCTGCCCAAACTGCAGGTCAAGTTCCAGCCCGTCACGTCGCAGAACCGGATCAGCCTGGTCGCGAACGGCACTGTAGACCTCGAGTGCGGCTCGACGACGAACAACCTCGCCCGCCAGAACCAGGTCGCTTTCGCGCCGACCACCTATGTCACCAACGTCCGGATCGCGACCAAGAAGAGCTCGGGCATCACCAGCCTCGCCCAACTCGACGGCAAGTCGGTCGCGACGACGACCGGGACAACCAGCGTCCAGCTGCTCAGAGCGCACGAGAAGGGCCGCAACATCAACTTCCGCGAAGTCTACGGCAAGGATCACGCCGATTCCTTCCTGCTGCTCGAATCGGATCGCGCCGCCGCCTTCGTGATGGACGACAACCTGCTGCTGGGTCTGATCGCGAACTCGAAGTCACCGCGCGACTACGCGATCGTCGGCGAAGCGCTGTCGGTCGAACCGATCGCGATCATGCTGCGCAAGGACGACCCGCAGTTCAAGGGCATGGTGCACTTTTCGGTGCGCGACCTCGCCAAGCGCGGCGAAATCGCGAAACTCTACACCCGCTGGTTCATGAGTCCGATTCCGCCCAAGGGCGTAAACCTGAACTTCCCGATGAGCGAAGCCTTGAAAAAGGCGCTCGCGAATCCGAACGACCTGCCGGCCGAGCAGTACAACGGCAAACACTGATCCGTCGTTCCGCCGGGAGAGCCGGACTCTCCCGGCTCTCAAGCAGCAAGGATGAGTTCGGCCGCATCGCGGCCGTCTCGTCCGCTCTTTCCTGGACATCCCCATGAATTACCACTGGAACTGGCACATCTTCGTCGAACAAGTGCAGTCCGGCGACGAAACTTATCTGAACTGGATGGTTTCCGGCCTGGGCTGGACTCTGGCTGTCGCGCTCAGCGCCTGGTTCATCGCGCTGATCCTCGGCTCGCTGATCGGCACCTTGCGCACCGCGCCCCGCCGCTGGCTGTCCGCTCCGGCAACGGCCTGGGTCGAACTCTTCCGCAACATTCCGGTGCTGGTTCAGCTCTTCCTGTGGTACTTCGTCGTCCCCGAACTGCTGCCGGCCAAGCTATCCCTGTGGGTCAAGCAGGACATGCCGGCCAAGGAATTCATCACCGCGGCGCTGGCCCTGGGCCTCTTCACGTCGGCGCGGATCGCCGAACAGCTGCGCGCCGGCATCCAGAGCCTGCCGCGCGGCCAGACCCATGCCGCGCTGGCGCTGGGCTTCACGCGAATCCAGGCCTACCGCTATGTGATCCTGCCGCGCGCTTTCCGGGTCGTGCTGCCGCCGCTCACGTCGGAGGCGATGAACGTGTTCAAGAACTCGGCGGTCGCGTTCGCGATCGGCGTGCTCGAGCTGACCTTCCAGGCCAAACAGATGCAGGAAGATGCGGCGCTTGAATTCGAACCGATGATCGTCGTCACTGTGCTCTACATTCTCTGCGCCTTCTCGGCGAACCGGATCATGACCCTGATCGAGAAAAACACCCGCATCCCCGGCATGATCGCCGGCGCCAAGTGAGGGGGACGCGATGTTCAGCAACTTCGACTTCAGCGTCATCCCCGCCAGCCTGCCCTTCATCGGCGAAGGCTTCCTGTTCAGCCTGAATCTGACCCTGGTCGCGATGATCGTCGGTATCGTGCTCGGCACGCTGCTCGCGCTGGCCCGCATCCACGGCAACGGACCTCTCGCCACACTCGCAACGATCTACGTCAATGCGATGCGCTCGATCCCGCTGCTGATCGTGATCCTCTGGCTCTTCCTGGTGATCCCCTTCGTGACCGGAACGCCCTTGGGCGCCGAAAAATCGGCGCTGATCACCTTCGCGCTCTTCGAAGCGGCCTACTACAGCGAGATCATGCGCGCCGGCATCCAGAGCGTCGCGAAAGGCCAGGTCCATGCCGGCTTCGCGCTGGGCATGAGTTACTGGCAGTCGATGCAGCTCATCGTGCTGCCCCAGGCCTTCCGCAACATGCTGCCGGTGCTGCTGACCCAGACGATCATCCTGTTCCAGGACACGTCCCTCGTCTACATCATCGGTGCGAAGGATCTCTTGAAAGCCGCCGAGATCACCGGCAAGAACTACAACCGCCCGATCGAGATGTACCTGTTCGCGGCGCTGATCTACTTCGTCATCTGCTTCTCACTCTCGACGCTGGTCAAGCGTCTGCAGAAGCGGATCGCCATTGTCCGCTGAGGAAGCCCTGATGATTGAAATCGAAAACATATCGAAGTGGTACGGCTCGTTCCAGGTTCTGACCGATTGCAGCACCCGCGTCGCCAAGGGCGAAGTGGTCGTCGTCTGCGGCCCCTCCGGTTCGGGCAAGTCGACGCTGATCAAGTGCGTGAACGGCCTCGAACCGATCCAGAAGGGCCGCATCATCGTCAATGGCACCTCGGTCGGCGACGCGAAGACCGACCTGCCCCGGCTGCGTGCCCACGTCGGCATGGTCTTCCAGCACTTCGAACTCTTCCCGCACATGAGCATCGCGAGGAACCTGACCATCGCACAGGAAAAGGTGCTCGGGCGCGGCAAGGACGAAGCCTACGAAAAAGGCATCGCGCTGCTCGACCGCGTCGGTCTGAAGGCCCACGCGGACAAGTTCCCCGGTCAGCTCTCCGGAGGCCAGCAGCAGCGCGTCGCGATCGCCCGGGCGCTGGCGATGGACCCGATCTGCATGCTGTTCGACGAACCGACTTCGGCGCTCGACCCCGAGATGATCAACGAAGTGCTCGACGTGATGGTCGAACTGGCTTCCGAAGGCATGACGATGATGGTCGTCACGCACGAGATGGGCTTCGCGCGCAAGGTTGCAAACCGGGTCATCTTCATGGATGCTGGCGCCATCGTCGAGGACGCGCCGAAGGAAGAGTTCTTCGGTCAGCCCCGCTCCGAGCGCGCCCAGACCTTCCTGTCCAAGATCCTGTCGCACTGATGCCCACCCTGCCCCACCTGCTGCTCATCACGACCGGCGGCACGATCGCCGGCAGTGCCGCCGAGGCCACCGACACCTCCCGCTACCGGGCCGGAGCGCTCGGCGCGAACGAGCTGCTCGCCGCGCTGCCCGAAGCCGCGACGCTTGGCGAGATCGAGACCGCGGCGCTGTTCGCGCTCGACAGCAAGGACATCACACCTGAGCACTGGCTCACGCTGGCGACCCGGCTGCGCGAGCACCTCGCCGACCCGGCGCGAGACGGCATCGTGATCACGCACGGCACCGACACGCTCGAAGAAACCGCTTTCTTCCTCGCGCTGACGCTGCCGCGCGCAAGGCCGGTCGTGCTGACCGCCGCGATGAGGCCGGCCACGGCCCGTTCGGCCGACGGCCCGATGAATCTGCTCCAGGCGCTGGCCGCGGCCAGCCGTCCCGAGCTCGCCGCGGCCGGAGCGGTCGTCGTTGCGAACGACCGGATCTGGGCCGCCTCCGCGATCAGCAAGCGCCACACCCATGCGCCCGACGCTCTGGGCGCCTGGGAGGACGGGCCGCTCGGCCACGCGCTGGGCCTGGACATCCGGCTCGGCCGCTTCGCCGCGACCGAGCCGCGCTTCACCGGTGCGCTGCCGGAGCGCCTGCCCCGCGTCGACGTGCTCACCGCTTACGCCGGCGCCCCGTCCGACGCGATCGATCAGAGCCCCGCTGCCGCGCTGGTGCTCGCGCTGACCGGACACGGCAGCGTGCCCGAAACCTGGTTGCCGGCGCTCGCGCGGGCTCGCGACCGGGGCGTGCACGTCATCCGGGCGAGCCGGGTTCCCTGCGGCGGCGTGATGCGCAATGCCAATTTTGACGATGATGCGCATGGCACGCTCGCGGCCGGACCGCACACACCCTGGCAGGCGAGGATCATCGCGATGCTCGCGTTGGCCAACGATTTCGACGCGGCGCAGCTTCAGAAGACGCTGCTCGCGCCTTGAATGCCCCCCGCCTCAAGCCCGGACAAGACCGGCCGTAAAGGACAGACAGGGACGCATTGTCCCTGCCTTGCGGCCCCGCCATGAATCCCTTGAACAGCCGGACATCCCAGGCACACCGCTCATTGAACGGGATGCGCGCGCTGGTCGCCGACCAGCACATCTCGGTGCGCACCTGGCTGCGCGAGTTGCTGACCACGCTCGGCATCGTCAGCGTGTCGATGGCCGGCTCGTCCGGGGATCTGATCCGCCACCTGAGAAACGCGGCCTCTCCCTTCGACATCGTCCTCTGCGACCACCAGCTCGACCCGCGCAGCGACGGCCTGCATCTGCTCGAAGAACTGCGCTACCAGAAGATCCTGCCGCTCGTAACGATATTCATGATCGTCACCGGCGAGCGCCAGTATCCAAGGGTCGTCGCGGCCGCCGAATTCGCCCCCGACGACTACCTGATCAAGCCCTTCTCGCCCTCAGTGCTCGAAGATCGGCTGCGGGTCGCGCTGCAGCGCAAACACCATCTGCACATCGCCCATGCGCTGATCGACCAGGGCGAACATGAGAAGGCCTTGAGCGCCTGCGATCAGGCCATGGCCAAGAGCAGCCACTTCCTGCTCGACACGCTGAGGCTCAAGGCCGAAGTCCTGGTATCGCTCGGACGCATCGAGGAAGCCTCCGCGCTCTACAACAGCATTGCCGAAAAGCGCATGGTGCCTTGGGCGCGCATGGGCTACGCGATGACCTTGCACAAGCAGGGGCGAAGCGAAGAGGCCGAGCAGATTGCCGGCACCTTGAACGTCGAACACCCCGAATTCCTGTCGGTCTATGACTTCATGGCCAGGCTCAAGGAGGAGAAGGGCGAGCTTGCCGAGGCCGCCGACTACCTTGAGCGGGCCTCGAACATCGCCTCGAGTACGGACCGGCTCCGCCATCTGGCCGATGTCGCCGATGCCCAGGGCGATCACATCCGGGCCCGCGGCGCACTGCAAAAAGTCGTCGAACGCACACGCAAGAGCTCGATGCTGCAGGTCAGCGACTACCTCAAGCTGCTCAGGGCGACCCAGGCCGACGACGCCAGCGTCGAGGCCGAACAGATCGCCCGGGACATGCAGCACGATCTGCGCGCAAGCACCGATAACCAGACACGGATGGCGATCGAAGTGGCCGGAGCGCTCGTGGCCCATCACGCCCGGCGCGACGAGGAGGCCAACCGCCACGTCGATACGGCGCTCGCCCTCCATGCCGAGTCCGGGACCGGGATCAGTTCGCCGCTGACGCTCGAACTCGCGAACGCCTGCGCCGCGACCGGAAGGCAGGAGGATGCCGGAATGCTTGCCCGCCAGCTGACACAGCACGGCGAAGGACGGGGAGCCACTTTCGACGCCCTGCTCAAGCGGATCGGGCTGCCACGCGAAGAGCTGGCAGGGCCAGAGAGTCCGACGCCGGCCGCAACGGAAGAACGGGGGCAGGCCATCGAAGCCTGCGTCGAGGCCGCCGAGTATGTGCTGATGAGCCTCGCGGAGAGCTGGGACGGCGAACTCGCCCGACAGTGCCGTATCCTGCTCGCGACGGCCTTCAATGCCGCCCCGCGCGACCGGCGCGTGATCGAGTGGCACATCCGCTACAACAAGCTGGCCGCCGCCTGCGGCGCCGAGCACCACAAAGCCGGCAGCCAGCCCGTCTGAAGCGGATCAGAGCCCGGGGTCGCTGCCGCCGCCCGCCAGCGCCGCATCGACGACCCGGCGGTTCAGGTGGCTCGCCAGCAGTTCGATGAAACCATAGACGTAACCGCGCAGATAGGCGTTCTGACGGATGCCGATCCGCGTCACCGCCGACTCGAACAGGTGGGACGCATCGATCTTCCCGAGATGGGTATCGATCTGCGGGTCGTAAGCGATAGACGCGATGATGCCGACGCCCAGATCCAGCGCAACATAGGTCTTGATCACATCGGCGTCGAGCGCCGCCAACAGCACGTTGGGGCGCAACCCCCGCGCGGCGAAAGCCTTGTTGACCTGGGAGCGGCCGGCGACCGTCGTGTCGTAAGTGACAACCGGGTACTTGGCGATCTCTTCGAGCGTCAGCGGGTTCGCCTGCAGAATCGGATGACGGGGTGTCGCGACGACGACGCGGTTCCACTGGTAGCAGGGCAGCGACACCAGACCTTCGGTCTCGTGGATGGCCTCGGTCGCGATCGCCAGATCCGCCTCTCCATCCAGCACCCACTGGCAGACTTGGCGCGGATTGCCCTGATGGAGCATCAGGCGCACTTTCGGGTATTTCTGCACGAAGGCCTGAATGACCCGGGGCAAGGCATAGCGCGCCTGGTTGTGCGTACAGGCGATGTTCAGCGCCCCTTCGGATTCGTGGCGGAACTCGGCGCCGACTTTCTTCAGGCTGTCGATCTCGCCGAGCATCCGCTCGGCGATCGCAACGACCTTCTGTCCGGGCTCGGTGACTCCGGTCAGCCGCTTGCCGTGACGGACGAAGACTTCGATACCGAGCTCGTCCTCGAGCAGGCGGATCTGTTTGGAGACCCCGGGCTGGGACGTATAGAGCGCATCGGCAGCCTCCGAGACATTGAGGCCGGCGCGGACGACTTCGACGATGTAGCGCAACTGTTGGAGGTTCATGACGTCTTTATAGCAAATCGTTCTTAGAGTCTAACATCCTGGCAGTTAAAGGAATTAACCCTTCCATTAAGATTGACTCTCACTTTTGTCCTGAATCGCTATGGATTTCGCCTACCCCCTCGCAGGTTTCGCCGTTGGCGCGATCGTCGGTCTGACCGGCGTCGGCGGAGGCTCGCTGATGACACCGCTGCTGGTGCTGCTGTTCGGCATCCACCCTTCGGTCGCGGTCGGCACCGACCTGCTCTATGCGTCGGTGACCAAGGCCGGCGGCACTGCCGCGCACACTTTGCGCGGCAGCGTGGACTGGAAGATCAGCGGCGCGCTGGCCACCGGTAGCCTGCCTGCCGCAGCGCTGAGCCTGCTGGCCATCCACCGTTTCTTCCCGGGCGGAATCGGCGCTGCGGCAACGCTGATCTCGGTCGCGCTGGGCATCGCGCTGCTCCTGACCGCACTGGCTCTGGTCTTTCGCCAGCGCCTCCAGCGCTTTTCGCTCGCGCATTCGGCCTCTGCGCGCGATCCGCGTCAGACCTGGCTGCTGACCGTGCTGACCGGCGCCGTGCTGGGCGTGCTGGTTTCGATCTCATCGGTCGGCGCGGGCGCGCTGGGTGTCACGGTCCTGTTCTTCCTCTACCCGCGCCTGCCGACCGCCAAGATCGTCGGCTCGGACATCGCCCATGCGGTGCCGCTGACGCTGGTGGCCGGCCTGGGGCACTGGTGGCTGGGCAGCATCGACTGGCGCCTACTGGGCAGTCTGCTGATCGGATCGCTGCCCGGGATCTGGCTGGGAAGCCAGCTCTCCGCCAAGCTTCCGGAAAAATTCCTGCGCTCCGCTCTGGCCCTGATGCTTGTTCTGGTCGGGGCCAGGCTGATCACACACTGAACTTCAGATTCGATAGAAAGACAGGCGATGTACCGCTACGACCAATACGACCAGCGCATCGTTGACGAACGCGTCGCGCAATACCGGGATCAGACCCGCCGCTATCTGGCCGGCGAGCTCAGCGAGGACGAGTTCCGTCCGCTGCGCCTGCAGAACGGACTCTACATCCAGCGCCACGCTCCGATGCTGCGCATCGCGAACCCCTACGGCCTGCTCGCGAGCCACCAGCTGAGGAAGCTCGCCGATATCGCGCGCCGCTACGATCGCGGCTATGCGCACTTCTCGACGCGCCAGAACATCCAGTTCAACTGGCCCAGTCTGGAGGTCGTTCCGGACATCCTCGCCGAACTCGCGACCGTTCAACTGCACGCGATCCAGACCTCGGGCAACTGCATCCGCAACATCACGACCGATCAGTTTGCCGGCGTCGCGCCGGACGAAATCGTCGATCCCCGCCCATTGGCCGAGATCCTCCGTCAATGGAGCAGCTTCCACCCCGAGTTCGCCGCTCTGCCGCGCAAGTTCAAGTTCGCACTGAACGGGGCCGAGCACGACCGCGCGGTCGTCCGCGTCCATGACATCGGACTCGAATTCCTGCGCAACACGGCGGGCGAACTCGGCGTCAAGGTCTGGGTCGGCGGCGGCTTGGGGCGCACGCCGGTCATCGGCACGCTGGTTCGCGACTGGCTCCCCTGGAAGCACCTGATCACCTACTGTGAATCCATTCTGCGCGTCTATAACCGCTACGGACGCCGCGACAATTCCTACAAGGCGAGGATAAAGATCCTCGTCAAGTCGCTCGGCATCGAAGAGTTCCGCCGCCAGGTCGACGAGGAATGGGCTTTCTGGAAGGACGGCCCGAGCACGCTGAGCCAGACCGAGCTCGACCGCGTCGCCCGCCACTTCGCGCCGCCCGCCTACGAAACGCTCGCCGACGAGGACGCGGGCTTCACGGCCGCGCTGACCGCGGACAAGGCCTTCACAGCCTGGGTCAAGCGCTGCGTCCACGCTCACCAGCGCCCAGGTTACCGCGCCGTCACGCTGTCGCTGAAGAAGACCGGCGTCGCCCCCGGCGACATCACGGCCGAACAGATGGAGACGGTCGCGGATCTGGCCGACCGCTACAGCTTCGGCGAGCTGCGCGCCTCGCACGAACAGAACCTGATCCTCGCCGACGTCAAACTCGCCGATCTGCCCGCGCTGTGGCGGACCGCCCGCGACGCGGGCCTCGCGACGCCGAACATCGGCTTGCTGACCGACATCATCTGCTGCCCCGGTGGCGATTTCTGCTCGCTCGCCAACGCGAAGAGCATTCCGATCGCCGAAGCGATCCAGAAGCGCTTCGACGAGCTCGACTACCTGTTTGAGCTCGGCGAGATCGAACTGAACATCTCCGGCTGCATGAACAGCTGCGGCCACCACCATGTGGCCCACATCGGCATCCTCGGCGTCGACAAGGAAGGGGAGGAGTGGTACCAGGTCTCGCTGGGCGGCTCACAGGGCAACGCGACCGCACTGGCCTCGGTGGTTGGCCGGGCCTTCCCGGCCGCGCAGATCCCCGATGTGATCGGGAAGATCATCGATGTCTTCGTCGAACACCGCGAAGGCGACGAACGCTTCATTGACGTCGTCCGCCGCATCGGCCTGGATCCCTTCAAGGCCCGCCTCTACGGCAGCACCGCGAACAAGGAGCTTGAGAATGTCTGAGCTGATCAAGAATGGCGCCATCGGCGACGACGAATGGATCCTGGTCCGCTATCCGACGATCCCCGAGGATGTCGAGAAGCAAGCCGGCAAACCCGTGCAGTTCAAGCTGACCGGCGCCGAGGCTGCCTCCGCCGAGCGGATCGCCTCGGTCGAAATTCCGGCGGGCCCGGTCATCGTGCCTCTGGCCGTATGGCTTGCGCGGCGCGCCGAGCTCGCCCCCCGCCTCGCCGTCGGCAAGCTGGGCGTCTGGCTCGCGAGTTTCGAGCTCGTCGAGGATCTAGTCGCTTCGCTCGACGATATCAACGCGCTGCCGGTGATCGCGCTGGATTTCCCGAAGTTCATCGACGGTCGCGGCTTCTCCAGCGCGGCGCTGCTGCGCACCCGCTACGCCTACCGCAACGAGTTGCGCGCGATCGGCGACGTGCTGCGCGATCAGCTCTACTTCATGCAGCGCTGCGGCTTCGATGCCTGGACCCTGCGTGCCGACCGCTCGGCAAGCGACGCGCTGGCGAGCTTCAAGGACTTTTCCGACCCCTACCAGGGCGCCGCCGACGACCCTCAACCGCTGTGGCGCCGCCACGCGCGAAGCTGAGAAGATCATGAGTGAAACCATTTCGATTTTGAAACCGCGCGCGAAGAACCCGGCCACGTCGCCGGTATTGAGCGAAGAACTCGTCACGACGGTCGCGATCCGCCGCACCCGGACCCTCGAGCTGCTCCATGCGGCGATCGCCGAGTTCGGCGAGGATGGCGCCGTCGCTTTCGCGAACAGCCTGGGCGCCGAGGATATGGTCTTGACCGATCTGATCCTCGGCGAGGCGCTGCCGATCGAGATCTTCTCGCTCGACACCGGCAGGCTCCCCCCCGAGACCTATACGCTGATCGGCGAAGTCGAAAAGCGCTACCAGACTCGTCTGAAGATCTACTTCCCCGAGGCTCCGGCGGTCGAGGCCTTCGTGCGTGAGCAAGGCATCAATGCCTTCTACGACTCGGTCGAGCTGCGTCGCGCCTGCTGCGGCATCCGCAAGGTCCAGCCACTGCGCCGGGCGCTGGCCGGCAAGCGCGCCTGGATCACCGGCCTGCGCGCGGCGCAGAGCGCGACCCGCACCGAACTCGCGCCGCGCGAATTCGACTCCGGCAACGGCCTCGAAAAATTCAATCCGCTCTTCGACTGGAGCGAGGAAGAGATCTGGGCCTATATCCGGATCCACGACCTGCCCTATAACGCGCTGCACGATGCGTTCTACCCGAGCATTGGCTGCGCCCCCTGCACCCGGGCGATCGCGCTCGGCGAGGACGTCCGCGCCGGTCGCTGGTGGTGGGAAAATCCCGAAACCAAAGAGTGCGGCCTGCACGTGAAGAAGCCCTGAGCGCCCTCCAGGCATTTCGCTGAAAGCATCGACATGAATTCCCTGCCCCAGAATCCCCTGCCCCCCCTTTCCCACCTCGACTGGCTCGAAGCCGAAGCGATCCACATCATGCGCGAGGTCGCCGGCCAGTGCGAACGCCCGGTGCTGCTGTTCTCGGGCGGCAAGGACTCGGTCTGTCTGCTGCGGATCGCCGAGAAGGCATTTCGCCCGGGGCGGTTCCCGTTTCCGCTGATGCATATCGACACCGGTCACAACTACCCGGAAGTGATCGCGTTCCGCGATGCGCGGGTCGCCGAGCTGGGCGAGCGGCTGATCGTCCGTTCGCTCGAGGACTCGATCGCGCGCGGCTCGGTCGTGCTCAAGTCGCCGACCGAATCGCGCAACAAGCACCAGTCGGTGACTCTGCTCGAAGCGATCGCCGAGTTCGAGTTCGACTGCTGCATAGGCGGGGCCCGCCGCGACGAAGAGAAAGCCCGCGCCAAGGAAAGGGTCATGAGCTTTCGCGACGAATTCGGCCAGTGGGATCCGAAGAACCAGAGACCCGAGCTGTGGAACCTCTATAACGCCCGGGCCTTCAAGGGCGAGAACATCCGCGCCTTCCCGATCAGCAACTGGACCGAGATGGACGTCTGGCAATACATCGCCCGCGAGAAGCTCGCGCTGCCGAGCATCTACTTCGCGCACAAACGCCCGATCGTGCGCCGCGGCGCGCTGCTCCAGCCGGTGACCGAACAGACTCCGGCCCGCGAAGGAGACTTCGTCGAAGAGCTGTCGGTGCGCTTCCGTACGGTCGGCGACATCAGCTGCACGGCACCGGTCGAGTCGACGGCCGCGACGCTGGACGCGATCGTCCGCGAGACCGCGACGACGACGATCACCGAGCGCGGCGCGACCCGGCTCGACGATCAAACCTCCGAAGCCTCGATGGAGCAGCGCAAGAAGGAAGGCTATTTCTGATGAGCTCCCCGACAGAACGAACGGACCGGAACCCCGCGATGGAACATACCCCGAACCAAGACAACGGCCTGCTGCGCTTTCTGACCTGCGGCAGCGTCGACGACGGCAAGAGCACGCTGATCGGCCGCCTGCTCTACGACACGAAAGCCATCCTCGCCGATGCGCTGAGCGCGATCGAGAAGACTTCGAAGAAGCGCGGCCTCTCCGCGGTCGACCTGTCGCTGCTGACCGACGGCCTGCAGGCCGAACGCGAACAGGGCATCACGATCGACGTCGCCTATCGCTACTTCTCGACCGGCACGCGCAAGTACATCATCGCCGACGCGCCAGGGCACGAGCAGTACACGCGCAATATGGTCACCGCCGCTTCGACGGCCCAGCTCGCGATCATCATGATCGACGCGCGCCGCGGCATGCTGACCCAGACCCGGCGCCACAGCACCCTCGCCCATCTGCTCGGAATTCCTCACCTCGTCGTCGCGATCAACAAGATGGATCTGGTCGGCTACGAACAGCAGACTTTCGCGAAGATCCGCGCAGATTATGTAGAGTTCGCCGCCAATCTCGGAATTTCGACCGATTCGCTGCAGTTCATCCCGGTCTCGGCCCTGGTCGGCGACAACATCGTCGACCGAAGCGAAACGATGGACTGGTACGAGGGGCCGACCCTGCTCGAAGTGCTCGAGGCCGCTCCGGTCGCGCACGATGCGAGCCGGGAGGCTTTCCGCTTCCCCGTCCAGTACGTCTGCCGCCCGCAGGCCTCGGACGACCCGGAGCTGCACGACTACCGCGGCTTCATGGGAAGAATCGAGTCCGGCGCGATCCGTGCCGGCGATGCGGTCACCGTGCTCCCCTCGGGACGCGAGTCGCGCATCAAGGCCGTCCATCTGGGCGGAGAGGCGATCGCCTCCGGTCAGGCGGAGCAGTCGGTCACGCTGCTGCTCGAAGATGAAGTCGACATCTCGCGTGGCGACATGATCGTCAAAACCGGCCAGTCCCCCGAAGAGAAGAAAACACTCAACGCAATGCTGTGCTGGCTTGCCGAGGCTCCGCTCTCGCCGGCTCGCAGCTATCTGATCCGCCACACGTCCCGCACCGTCAAGGCCAAGCTCGCCGGTATCGCCTACAAGCTGGATGCGAATACCCAGCAGCAGCTCGCGGCGACCGAACTCGCGATGAACGACATCGCCGAAGTCTCTTTCCGCCTTGCGCAGCCGATCTTCGCCGATCCCTACGCGCTCAACCGCGCGACAGGCGCTTTCATCGTCATCGACGAGAGCAGCAACAACACCGTCGGTGCCGGCATGATCCTCTAAGCCCCACGGCAGGGAAAGGCGCTTACTTGAGGATCCGGGCCTCCTCGGCCCGGATCGTCGTCTCGCTGTCTCCCTGACCGAGCTTGATCTCGACCTGCCCCCGGGCATGGACCTGCTTTCCGTCTGGGGATGTCTTCACGCTCTCGGCGCTGATCCGCGAAACTTCCTTATCCGTCACGACCGCCGCGACAACTCGGCCCTCGTGGAGGATCTGCACCGAGGCGGCGTTCGCGGCGGTGGCAGCGGACAGAATGGCGACGATCAGGATGGGACGGATATTCATGGTGTCTCCCTGCAGAGATGAGCCCTTCGGAAAGGCTCGGTGGCGGACCAGGGTAAATTTAGCCCCAAATCCACAGCCAAGCTGAAAACGAGTGTCAGAAAAGCTTTCAAGCCCGGAAGCCCGCCGCGGCAGCGTAAGATTGCCCGCTCGTCCCCAACGACAGGAGAAGCACATGAAGCTGTACTACGCCCCCGGCGCCTGCTCACTGGCCTCGCACATCGCCCTGGCCGAATCCGGTCTCGCGTTCTCGGTCGAGAAAGTGAACTTGCGCGAAACACCGCACCGCACCGAGTCCGGCGCGGACTTCGCCGCGATCAACCCGAAAGGCTATGTGCCCGCTCTCGTCCTCGACGACGGTGAGCTGCTCACTGAAGGGGCGGCGATCCTGCAGTACGTCGCCGACCAGGCTCCGGAGCGCGGCCTCGCTCCGGCCAATGGCACGCTGGCGCGCTACCGCCTCCAGGAGTGGCTCAACTTCATCGCAACCGAGATCCACAAGAGCTTCGGCCCGATGTGGAATCCGCAAAGCAGCCAGGAAGTGAAGGACGCGACTTGGGCGAAGCTGTCCGCCCGCTTCGACTGGATCGTCGGCGAGCTCGGCGAACAGGACTACCTGCTCGGCGCTTTCAGCGTCGCCGATGCCTATCTTTTCACCTGCCTGAACTGGACGAGCTTCCTGAAGATCCCGCTCACGCCCTGGCCTGCGCTCGTCGCTTATCAGACCCGGATCGCCGCCCGGGCGGCCGTGCATCAGGTCTTGAAGGACGAAGGCCTGCTCGGCTGATCCCGGCCGCCGGAAAGCAAAAAAGCCTCGCGATGCGAGGCTTTTTTCGGGGGCTTGCGCGCGATACGCGCAGGCGCGTCCGGACTCAGACCGAGAACGACGATCCGCAACCGCAGGTGCTGGTCGCGTTCGGATTCTTGATCACGAATTGAGCCCCTTCGAGGCCTTCCGAGTAATCGATCTCGGCGCCGACCAGATACTGGTAGCTCATCGGATCGATCAGCAGCGTCACGCCGCCTTTGACGACCAGCGTGTCGTCGTCGTTGGCGATCTCATCGAAGGTGAAACCGTACTGGAAGCCCGAGCACCCGCCACCGCTGACGAACACGCGGAGCTTCAGATCCGGGTTTCCCTCTTCGGCGATCAGCTCGCGCACCTTATTTACCGCGCTGTCCGAGAAGAAAAGCACTTCCGGAGTTTCGGCTACTGCATCCATCACTCGCTCCTGATTCGTGAGACGCGGATTATGGAACCCAATGTCCCGACCGGTCAAACGACATTGACCTCAATCAATAAAGTAAAGTTCCCGCTCAGGGGAGAACCGGAACCTGCATCAGTCCAGTCGTCTCGGCGAGGCCAAACATCAGGTTCATGTTCTGAACCGCCTGGCCGGCCGCGCCCTTGACGAGGTTGTCCTCGACGACCAGCACGACGACGGTGTCACCGCCCTGAGGCCGGTGCACGGCGATCCGGCAGGTGTTGGATGCGCGCACCGAGCGGGTGTCGGGCGTGCTGCCGGCCGGCATCACGTCGACGAAGGACTCGCCCGCAAAACGCTTCTCGTACAGGGCCTGGACATCGACCTCACGGGTCAGACGGGCATAGAGCGTCGCATGGATGCCGCGGATGGCCGGAGTCAGGTGAGGCACGAAGGTCAGGCCGACTTGCTGCCCGGCCGCGGCGGCGAGGCCCTGGCGGATTTCGGGAAGATGGCGGTGGCCACCGACTCCGTAGGCTTTGAAGTTGTCGCTCGCCTCGGAGAACAGGCTGCCCACTGCGGCCTTGCGGCCGGCGCCGGAAACTCCGGACGCCGCGTCGGCGATCAGCGAGCCCAGGTCGACGACCCCGGCTTCGACCAGCGGCAAGAAGCCCAGCTGGACGGCCGTCGCATAGCAGCCCGGATTCGCGACGATGCGCGCCTTGGCGATCTCGGCGCGGCGCATCTCGGGCAGACCATAGACGGCCTCGTCGAGCAGCGCCTTCTCGGTGTGGGGAATCTTGTACCACTTCTCGAACTCGGCGACGTCCTTGATCCGGAAGTCGGCCGCCAGATCGATGACCTTGACGCCGTGCGCGAGCAGATCGGGAGACTGAGCCATCGCGACGCCGTGCGGAGTCGCGAAGAACACGACGTCGCAGGCGTTCAGGTCGGCCTGTTGCGGATCGACGAAGCGGAGCGGAACGCGCCCGCGCAGACTGGGAAACATGTCGGCCACCGCAGTGCCGGCATCGCCGCGCGAGGTGATGACTTTCAGCTCCACCTCAGGGTGTTGAACCAGAAGCCTGAGAAGTTCGACCCCGGTGTACCCGGTGCCACCAACGATGCCTACCTTGATCATGCTCGTACTCCCGAAAACATAAACACTCCGTTCGGCCGACGATGTAAAAACGCCCCGACTCGCGGGGCGTTTTCGACCGAAACAGCCCGCTCTTACTCGGCTGCCTTGGAGGCCTTGGTGGTCAGCTTTTCCTTGATACGAGCCGACTTGCCCGAACGTTCGCGCAGATAGTACAGCTTGGCGCGACGCACATCACCACGGCGCTTCACTTCGATCGCGGCGACCAGCGGGGAGTAGGTCTGGAAGGTACGTTCGACGCCTTCGCCCGAAGAGATTTTGCGGACGATGAACGCGGAGTTCAGACCGCGGTTGCGCTTCGCGATCACGACGCCTTCGTAAGCCTGCAGACGCTCACGGGTGCCTTCCTTGACCTTGACCTGGACGACGACGGTGTCGCCGGGGGCGAAATCAGGGATGGTCTTGCCCAGGCGGGCGATTTCTTCCTGCTCGAGTTGCTGGATCAGATTCATTTGCGTGCTCCTGTAAAAAACCACGATGGCCTTTGGCCTTCCACGCAGAGCAGGTCGCCACCTGATGCGTGCGTTTATGTCAGGTCGGCGAAGCCGGATCCTGTTTTGCTGCATTCTCCCGCCGGAACTCTTCCAGCAGGCGAACTTCCTCTTTGCTCAGCACCCGGCCCTCGAGGAGATCGGGGCGCCTGAGCCATGTTCTTCCGAGCGACTGTTTCAGTCGCCACCGCCGGATTCTCGCATGATCTCCCGACATCAGCACGTCGGGAACCTCGCACCCCTGGTAGGACTCGGGACGCGTGTAATGCGGGCAATCGAGCAGGCCGCCGAAGAAAGAATCCTCTTCGGCCGATTCCGCGTCGTTCAAGGCGCCGGGCAACTGACGCACCAGCGCATCGATCAGCAGCATCGCCGGCAGCTCTCCGCCTGATACGACAAAATCCCCAACCGACACTTCCATGTCGATACAGCGATCGATCAGCCTCTGGTCCACGCCTTCATAGCGACCACAGACGAAGACCAGCGCCGGCTGAGCGACCAGCTCCATCACCGCTTCGTGATCCAGCCTCTTCCCCTGGGGGGAAAGGTAGACCACGCGAGCGGCCTCGCCAGCCGCTTCGACTTCGGCCTTCGCCGCAGCGATCGCCGCTTCAAGCGGTTCGACCAGCATTACCATGCCGGGGCCGCCCCCATAAGGGCGATCATCGACGGTGCGATGCCGGTCCGACGTGAAATCGCGCGGATTCTGGAAGCTGAGCTGCCAGAGTTCGCGATCGATCGCGCGCCGGGTGATGCCGCTTCCCGTCAAGGCTGCGAACATCTCCGGAAACAGCGTCACCGCAGCATAGCGGCGAAGCTGAACTTCGGCCTTCAGGCTCACCAGTCGGCTTCCCAGTCGACCAGAATGCGCTTCGCGTCGAGATCAACGTCGAGGACGTAGGCGGCGACAAACGGGATCAGCCTCTCGACCTCACCGTCCCTGATCTGCAGCACGTCGTGCGCGCCGGTCGAAACCAGGCTATCGACGACGCCCAGTACGACTCCAGCCTTGTTCTCGACGGAGAGGCCCACCAGGTCGCCCCAGTAGTACTCGCCACTGGCGGTTTCAGGCAGCGCATCGCGCGGAGCTCCGATATAGAGTCCGGCCAGCGCTTCGGCTCCGTTGCGGTCTTCGACTTCCGCGAAGGCGGCAACAATGCCTTTTCCCTGGGCGCGACAAGCTCTCAAGCCGACGGGGCGCCACGCGTCATCTGCGGCATCCGGATCGGAACTGAGCCACCACTTCGGCATCCTGCGCCAGGACAAGGGATCATCGCCAAAGGCTTGAACCCGCACCCAACCCTGAATGCCAAAGGCTTCGGAAATGCGACCGAGTACGATCATCTGCCCGGCCTGTTTTCCGCGCGGATCAGGCTGCAGCCTTGGCGCCTTGCTTGACCAGGCGAGCCACGGTCAGCGACAGCTTGGCACCGTTCGCCTGCCAGTAGGCCAGACGTTCAGTGTTGAGGACGAGCGTTTGCTCGGCACCGGAAGCCACCGGATTGTAAAAACCGACGCGTTCGATGAAGCGGCCATCACGGCTGCTGCGGGAATCGGTCGCAACGATGTTGTAGAACGGACGCTTCTTGGCGCCGCCCCGGGCAAGTCGGATCACAACCATGATAATTATCCTGTACTGACTATTCAGAAAAGCTTGCCAAAATACCAGATACCCGACTTTCCCGCAAGAAGCATGGCACAGGAAAGCCAGCTTGGCGTGCATCCGCCCGCGCACTACGTCGCTCGACGAAGGCGCGTTATTCCCTACAATGGATGGATAGCTCACAACTTGTCACCATGACGCCCACCGACACCGCCTCCGGAATGGTCTCCGGGCTTCTCGACTGGCTGGCCAGCCCTCCTCCGCCCACCATCGCCGAGGAACTCGCCCAGCTGCGACGCCAGCTCGACGCGCTCGCCCTTCCCGGCATCGCGCCCCAGCAGCATCACCGCTGCATCGAGCTGTTCGGCGCGCGCGCGCTGAGGATGGCCGGCGAACTTCAGCCCAGCCTCGTCGAGTCGGGCTTGCCGCTGAGCCGCAACCTGTACACGTCGGCGCGGCAGCTCAGCGAGGCACTGATCACGATTGCCGACGGCTTCCTGCGCACGCTCGCTGCGGCCCGGAACGGGGCGATTCTTCCCCAGCACAGACTGATCGAGAATCTGGCCGGGCGTGGTCTGTTGATGCTTGCCGAAGCGCAGAAAACCCAGGGCCTGGCCGGCGGCGGTCACGCCCACGAGCTGTGGCCTCACGCCTGCGCCCTCTTCGCCGCGGCCGGCCCGGAGTCGTCGCCGATCGGCCCGGACGAAGCGGTCAACAGCGCATCGATCGCATTCCGTCGCCTGCTCGCGCTCGGCGCCCTTCAGCTCGAACGCTTCTCGCAGAACGAGCTGTGCTGGATCAGCACTTACCTGAACCACGCGGCGGAGCAGATCGAAGTCGGTCGCTACGCCCCCGAGCCCCCAACCTCTTACTGGTACTGGCTTGATCCGGGCTCGAACGCCGGCCCCCAGGCCCTGCTGCACGCGCCCGCACCGGAAGGCCAGGACCTGATCTATTTCTCGACGCTGCCGCTGGCGAGACTGATCAACACCCAGCTCTCGCGGCTGGAAGCCGGGCAGCAGCCCAGCGAACTCGAACTTCCCAGGCTCGCCACCGGAGTCCAGCCCCAGACCCTGCTGCAGCGGCTGCGCACCGAATGGACGCAGAAGCCCCGCCGGGAGCGACCGCGCAGCAAGGCCCAGTACCGTGTTCAAGCCTGCACGGGCCTGGACACGTTCTGGAAAGTGCTGAGCGGCCGGGACGGCTCAGCGAAGATCCACGACTGGCAGGTACTCAACGAGAGTCCGGGGGGGTATTCGATCCTCCACGTCGCCACCGGAATCGATGGACTGAGCGCGGGAATGGCCATCGCGCTGAGGCAGGACGAAAACGCTCCGTGGTCGCTGTGCATCGTGCGCTGGATCCGCAATGACAATCCGCTGCAGATCGAACTGGGCCTGCAGCTCGTCTCGACCGGAGCCAGTCCGGTTCGCGTCGGCTTTCGGGGCGGGCGCAACCAGGAAACCCGGATGGTCGAAGCGCTGGTGCTGCCCGCGGCACCCGAGCTGCGCAAGCAACCGGCCATCCTCGCGCCGGCCGGCACCTACACTTCGCGCCGCTTCGCGCTGGTCTCGGATGCGGATCGGGTCTATATCGCGCAGGGACGGCTGCTGAGTCTGGACATGCAGACCGCGTGCGTCGAGCTGTTCCAGTTCGAAATCGACCCCTACCCGATCTGAGCCGGTTCCGCGAGCGCCTGGCGCAGACGCGCCAGCATTCTCTGCAGCTCGTCCCGCCCGCAGGCATCCTCGTCTCTTGACAGCCTTTCGAGCTCTTCGAAGGGCAGCACGAAGCGGGAGAACAAGCGCCCGCCGGTCAGCGACGCCGGCGCCCCGACCATGACCCAGTCTCCGGCGTCCGTCTCGGTCACCCAGCCCGAGGCCCGCATCGCCTCCAGCATCGCTTCGGTCTCCTCTATCCTCTGCCGGCTGATGCGGGCGAGTTCGACCAGAGCGGGCACCCGCTGCTCGCGCTGGGCCTCGATCAGCGCATCGGCGAGGCGCAGCGCAGCATAGAAGCGCCCGGCAACCGTTCCCGGCAGCAGGCGCCGCTCGGCCAGGAAGTCCGGGATCACCGCCGCGACGATCGCCCCGCCCAGCACGACGAGCCACGACGAATAAAGCCAGACGAGGAAGATTGGCATCACCGAAAACGCGCCATAGAGCAGCGTGTAGCTGGGGAAGCGCGCAAAGTAGATCCCCAGCAGGCGCTGCAGCAGCACCAGCCCCAGCGCCGCGATCAAACCGCCGATCAAGGCATGGGCGCGGCGGATCCGCCGGTTCGGTACGGCCCGGTAAAGGAAGGCGAAGAACAGCGTGAAGAGCAGCGGTGGCAACAGCTTGAAGGCACTGTGGCGCAACCACAGCGGTTCATCGACCGCCCCCAGCGAAGCCGAGACCAGAAATGTCGTCGCGGCGATGCTGGCCGCGAGGATCAGCGGGCCCAGCGTCAGCGCCATCCAGTAGATGGCCAGACGCGTCCACAGAGGCCTTGGCCGCTTGACCATCCAGATCGCATTGAAGACCCGGTCTATCGTCAGCAACAGCAGGACCGCGGTCGCGGTCAGCGCCAGAGAGCCGACCAGGGTCAGATCGACGGCCTTGTCGGAGAACTGCAGCGCATAGCTCGCGATCACTTTCCCGGCCCGGTCGGGGAGCAGGTTCTCGAGCAGGAAGGCGCGCAGGGTTCGGCCCAGCCGGGCGAAGACCGGCATCTGCCCGATCACGGTCAAGGCGACCACCAGAAGCGGGACGAAGGACAGCAGCGTCGTGAAGGCGAGGCTGCCGGCCACGGTCATCGCCCGGACGGCAACGAAGCGCTCGAAGACAAGTCGGGCAAAACGCTGGATATCGTGACGGGTCATCGCAGAGATCCCCCGGCCCGGAGCCGGGGGAAGAGAGAATCAGACCGTTCCGGCCTGGGGGTTGAGCTTGATCGCGCCGGATCTGAGCTTGTTCAGCGCGTTCAGGTAGGCCTTGACCGAAGCGGTGATGATGTCGGTGTCGGCGCCCTGGCCATTGACGATCCGGCCTTCGCGCGACAGGCGCACGGTCACTTCGCCCTGCGCGTCGGTTCCGGTCGTGATCGCATTGACCGAATAGAGCAGCAGCGTCGCCCCGCTCTGCGCAACGTTCTCGATCGCGCGAAAACCCGCATCGACCGGACCGCTGCCGGTCGCTTCGCTCCTGCGCTCCTCGCCCTCGACCGCGAGGGTCAGCGCGGCGCGAGGCGCCTCCCCGGTCTCGGAGTGGAAGCAGGCCGAGACCAGCCGGTAGTGCTCCTGAGGCGCGAGCAAAGCCTCGTCCGACATCAAGGCCTGGATGTCCTCATCGAAGATCTCGCTCTTCTTGTCGGCCAGCGCCTTGAAGCGGGAAAAGGCGTGATTGAGCTGCTCCTCGGACTCGACGGGGATTCCCAGCTCGGTCAGACGCGAACGGAATGCGTTGCGGCCCGAGAGCTTGCCCAGAGTCAGCCGGTTCGAGCTCAGACCCACATCCTCGGGGCGCATGATCTCGTAGGTTTCGCGGTTCTTCAGCACACCGTCCTGGTGGATTCCCGACTCGTGCGCGAAGGCGTTCGCACCGACGATCGCCTTGTTCGGCTGGATCGGATAGCCGGTGATGCTGGAGACGAGCTTCGAGGTCGCGATGATCTGGGTCGTATCGATCCCGGTCTCGACTGCAAACAGGTCCGGACGGGTACGCACCGCCATCACGACCTCTTCGAGCGAAGCGTTGCCGGCCCGCTCACCGAGGCCGTTGATCGTGCATTCAACCTGCCGTGCTCCGGCCTGGACCGCGGCCAGCGAGTTTGCGACGGCCATGCCCAGATCGTTGTGGCAGTGCGTCGACCAGACCACCTTGTCGGAGCCGGGCACCCGGGCGATCAGCTCGCGGATCCGCTCGCCCCACAGCGACGGAATCGCATAACCGACCGTATCGGGAACGTTGATCGTCGTCGCACCGGCGCGGATCACCGCATCGAAGATCCGGATCAGGAAATCGGTATCGGAACGGACCGCATCCTCGGCCGAGAATTCGACGTCGTCGGTGAACTGCCGCGCGAGCTTGACCGACGCGATCGCCGCTTCGACGACCTGATCGGGCGTCATCCTCAGCTTCTTCTCCATGTGGATAGGGCTGGTCGCGATGAAGGTGTGGATCCGGCCGCGCGCCGCACTCTGGATAGCCTCACCAGCGGCCCGCACGTCGCGCTCGTTCGCCCGCGCCAGCGAGCAGACGACCGAATCCTTGATGGTTTCCGAGATCGCCCGGATCGCCTCCGCATCCCCAGGGCTCGCCGCAGCGAAGCCCGCTTCGATCACGTCGACGCGCAGCCGTTCGAGCTGGCGGGCAATCCTCAGCTTCTCATCGCGGGTCATCGCGGCGCCGGGGCTTTGTTCGCCATCGCGCAGCGTCGTATCGAAGATCACCAGACGATCTTTCATGGAACTCTCCCAAGTGAATGCGGGCCAGGATGCTCAGGGACGGCGGCGGACGACGCGCCACAGCGCCGTCACATAACCGGACAGACCGTAGGCGACAAAGAGACCGAAGAGCACGCCTTCCGGATAGCTCGATATCGCCAGAAACACCCCGACCATCGCCAGTACGACCGCAAACGGCACGGAACGCCTCAGATTGATGTCCTTGCCGCTCCAGAACGGAACGTTGCTGACCATCGAAAGGCCTGCGAAAACCGTGAAGCCGAAAGCGAGCCAGCGCACATCAGGCCCGTTGATGTGCTGGTCGAGCATGACCCAGACGAGGCCCGCGACCAGCGCAGCGGCGGCCGGCGAAGGCAGGCCCTGGAAGTAGCGCTTGTCGACGATGCCGATATTGGTATTGAAGCGAGCGAGGCGCAGCGCGGCGCCGGCGCAGTAGATGAAGGCGGCGATCCAGCCGAACTTGCCCATGCCCTTCAAGGCCCACTCATAGACCACCAGCGACGGCGCGACGCCGAACGAGACCATATCGGACAGCGAATCATATTCGGCGCCGAACTCGCTCTGGGTGTGCGTGAGCCGGGCGACCCGACCGTCGAGGCCGTCGAAGACCATCGCGACGAAAATCGCCACCGCCGAATGCTCGAAGAGGCCGTTCATGGCCTGGACGATCGCGTAGAAACCGGCGAACAGCGCCGCCGTCGTGAACAGATTGGGCAGGATGTAGATTCCGCGTCGGCGAATACCCAGCTTCGCTTGCGGTTTGGTCGGACGAATCTCGGACATTTTTGATTTCCGGACCTGGCTCTTGGCCAGCCCCTCTGACGGCAGCTCCGGCCACCGGACTGGTTCTGATGCTCGCGAGTGCGGGCCATACCCGCCCCGCGAACGCTGAGGATTGGCGCCGGATCCACGCCAGCCCCGCGTCATGGTACCAGAGGGCTCGTCGCACTTGCAGGGCGGTAAACCCTCAAAAAGAAACGGCCGCTTGCGCGGCCGCTCCCCTGGCAGAACTGACGCTCAGTTCTTGGTCTGATCGACCAGCTTGTGCGCCTTGATCCACGGCATCATGTCGCGCAGCTTCGCGCCGACGACTTCGACCGGGTGCACCGCATTGAGGCGGCGACGCGCCGTCATCGACGGATAGTTGGTGCGGCCTTCGAGGATGAACTGCTTCGCGTACTCGCCGTTCTGGATGCGCTTCAGAGCGTTGCGCATCGCTTCGCGCGACTGGGCGTTGATGACTTCCGGGCCGGTCACGTACTCGCCGTATTCGGCGTTGTTCGAGATCGAGTAGTTCATGTTCGCGATGCCGCCTTCGTAGATCAGATCCACGATCAGCTTCATCTCGTGCAGGCACTCGAAGTAGGCCATCTCCGGAGCGTAGCCCGCTTCGACCAGGGTCTCGAAACCGGTCTTGATCAGCTCGACAGCACCACCGCACAGCACGGCCTGCTCGCCGAACAGGTCGGTTTCGGTCTCTTCGCGGAAGCTCGTCTCGATGACGCCGCCCTTGGTGCCGCCATTGGCCGCCGCATAGGACAACGCGATCTCGCGGGCGCGCCCCGACTTGTCCTGATGGACCGCGATCAGCGAGGGAACGCCGCCGCCCTTCAGGTATTCGGAACGGACGGTGTGGCCCGGGCCCTTCGGCGCGACCATGATCACGTCGAGGTCGGCGCGCGGCACGACCTGGTTGTAATGGACGTTGAAGCCGTGCGCGAAAGCGAGCGCGGCGCCCTGCTTCAGGTTCGGCTCGACATCGCGGTTATAGACGTCGGGGATGTTCTCGTCCGGCAGCAGGATCATGACGACATCGGCGTTCTTGACCGCTTCGGCGATCTCGGCGACCTTGAAGCCCGCCGTCGAAGCCTTGGCCCACGAGGAACCGCCCTGACGCAGACCGACCGTGACATTGACGCCGGAATCGCGCAGATTCTGAGCGTGAGCGTGGCCTTGCGAGCCATAGCCAACGATGGTGACCTGGCGTCCTTTGATCAGGGAGAGGTCGGCGTCCTTGTCGTAATAAACTTTCATGGGTACTCCTCAGAAATTCAGTGAAGAAAACATGCCTGCGGGCTCAGAGCTTGAGCACGCGATCGCCTCGCCCTATGCCGCAGACGCCTGAGCGCACGGTTTCAAGCACCAGATCGCGATCGATCGCGTTGATGAAGGAGTTGAGCTTGTCCTGGGTTCCGGTCAGCTCGACAACATAGCTCGAATCGGTGACATCGATGATGCGGCCGCGAAAGATGTCGGACATCCGCTTCATCTCGTCCCTGTCCTTGCCCGTCGCACGCACCTTGACAAGCATCAGCTCACGTTCGATGTGGGCGGCCTCGGAGATATCGACCACTTTGACCACGTCGATCAGCTTGTTCAGCTGCTTCGTGATCTGCTCGATCGTGTCCCCCGAACCGGTCGTCACGATCGTCATCCGGGACAGCGAAGCATCCTCGGTCGGAGCAACGGTCAGCGATTCAATATTGTAACCGCGCGCGGAAAACAGGCCGGAGACTCGGGAGAGCGCTCCGGATTCGTTTTCCAGCAGCAATGAAATGACGTGTCGCATGTCTTTTTTGCGTGTGGAGAGCAATCGGCATCGCGGAACGGGCTACCCGCGGGTGGTTCCCGCCGCCAACCGGGCCGGTAAGCCCGGCGGCTGATGCCGTCCGGTTCGGAGGGCATCCCGCATGTTCGATTGCAGCGTTACAGGTCCCCAGCGGACAGGATCATGTCGGTAAGACCCTTGCCCCCGCGAACCATGGGAAAAACATTTTCGGTCGGATCGACCTGGAAATCGAGAAAAACCAGATCATTCTTGCGTGAAAACGCTTCGCGTATTGCAGTTTCGACATCGCCGGGCTTGTCCACCTTGAGGCCCACATGGCCATAGGCCGCGGCCAGCTTCGCAAAATCGGGAAGCGAAGACATGTAGGACTCGGAGTAGCGGTTGCCGTGGAAGAACTCCTGCCACTGACGAACCATGCCCAGATAACCGTTGTTGAGGCTCAGGATCTTGATCGGCAGCCGGTACTGCTTGCAGGTCGAAAGCTCCTGGATGCACATCTGTATCGAGCCTTCGCCGGTGATCAGCGCGACCGGCTCGCCCGGATGAGCGAGCTGTACGCCCATCGCCGCCGGCAAACCAAAACCCATCGTCCCCAGCCCGCCCGAACTGATCCAGTGGCGCGGCTTGTCGAACTTGTAGTGCTGGGCCGACCACATCTGATGCTGACCGACGTCGGTACAGACAAAGGCATCGCCGTGCGTGACCTTCCACAGCGTCTCGACGACCTGCTGAGGCTTGATGACCTCGTCGGACGTCTCGTACTTGAGGCTGTCCGTCTGCCGCCATTCCTCGATCTGACTCCACCACGGCGCGATGCGGGCAGGATCCGGCTTGTGCTCGTTCGCTTCGAGCAGCTTGATCATGTCGTCGAGCACATCGGCGAGGTTGCCGACGATGGGCACATCGACCTTGACCCGCTTCGAGATCGACGAAGGGTCGATGTCGACGTGGATGATCTTGCGCGGTTCGGACAGGAAGTTGTCGATGTTGCCGATCACCCGGTCGTCAAAGCGCGCCCCGATCGCGAGCAGCACATCGCAGTGCTGCATCGCGCGGTTCGCTTCGACCGTCCCGTGCATGCCCAGCATGCCCAGGTTCTGACGATCCGTGCCCGGATAACCGCCCAGCCCCATCAACGTGTTGCTGACCGGAAAACCGAGCAGACGCACGAGGCGGGTCAGCTTTTCGGCCGCATCGGCGAGAACCACTCCACCGCCCGCGTAGATCATCGGCCTCTGGGCTTCGACCAGAAGTCCCAGAGCCTTGCGGATCTGGCCCTGGTGGCCGCGGCCAACCAGGTTGTAGGAGCGCAGATCGACCGTCTCCGGATAGGCGTCGAACTCGACTCTCTGCGCCGTCACATCCTTCGGGATATCGACCAGAACCGGGCCGGGCCGGCCGGTTTTGGCGACAAAGAACGCCTTTTTCAGCGTCGAGGCGATGTCGCGAGCGTCCTTGACCAGGAAGTTGTGTTTGACGCAGGGACGGGTGATCCCGATCGCATCGACTTCCTGAAAGGCGTCCTGACCGATGGAGCTCGCGGCCACCTGACCGCTGATCACCACCATCGGAATCGAATCACAATAAGCGGTCGCGATTCCGGTCACGGCGTTGGTGACGCCCGGGCCGGAAGTGACGAGCGCAACGCCCACCTTGTCAGTGGAACGCGCATAGCCATCCGCAGCATGTACGGCGGCCTGCTCATGGCGAACCAGCACGTGACGAATCTTGTCCTGCTTGGACAGTTCATCGTAGATATACAGCACGGCGCCGCCAGGATAGCCGAAGAGGTACTCGACCTTTTCCTCCTGAAGACACCTGATTACAATCTCCGCACCAGTCAAAACCATTGCAGCACCTGAAGTAAACAGAAGAACCCTCGAAAATCAGGGGGAACGCGCATTGTCTGCGCTGCGCAAGGCCAAGGTCAAGGTGATAAATTGCGCGGCCAGGCTCTGCCGCATCAAAAAACGAGAGGTCTTCTCTGGCATCCCGGCTTGAACTATCCGATTTTCTGGCAGGCGTAGAGCGACGAGCTTTCAAGCAGGCTGTCTTCGCGCTGCGCGACGACCAAGTCGCGCTCGATGTCGTCCAGGATGCGATGCTCAAGCTCTCCGAGCGCTACGGCGACCGCCCGGCAGGCGAGTTCCCGCCGCTGTTCCAGCGCATCCTGCAGAACGCGATCCACGACCACTTCCGGCGCAGCAAGGTTCGCAGCCTCTGGACGACGTTGCTCTCGGCATTCGGAGGGGACGACGAGGAGGCCTCCGACCCGCTCGAAGTACTGGGCGCCGAGTCGAACGCGAGCGAACACCAGCCGCCGCCGGATCAGCTCGAACGCAAACAGATTCAAGGAGTTCTGGAATCAGAGATTTCCCGCCTTCCGCCACGTCAACGCGAAGCCTTCCTGATGCGTTACTGGGAAGAAATGGATATAGCCTCGACAGCGGCCGCGATGGGGTGCTCCGAGGGCAGCGTCAAGACGCACTGCTCGCGGGCCACCCACACGCTAGCCGCTGCGTTGCGAGCACAAGGAATTGAGCCATGACCGAACACCTTTTCATGGACCCCGAAGCGCGGGCCGCGACGCGCATCGTTCGCCTCCTCGACCGCGATGCGCCGCTCCCGCCCGCGATCAGCGAACGGCTGATTTCGGCGCGCCGCGCCGCGCTGGACAGACAGAGAGCCGCCAGCGCAAGTCTGAGCCTGGCCGGAATCGGCCGCGAGATTGAGGATTTCTGGTTCCTGCGCGGACGGGCGATGATGATGGCCTTCGCGCTGATCGCGCTGCTCGGAGCCTCGGACTACTGGAGTGAGTGCTTCCGCGCCTCCGAACTCGAAGACGTCGACAGCGCGCTGCTCTCCGACGACCTTCCGATCGACGCATACCTGGACCACGGCTTCGACCAATGGCTCAAACACGAATCTGGCATCGGCTCCTGAGCGCGCTGGCGCTCGCGCTTGTCTGCTCTGCCGGCTGGGCGGGCCCCCTGCCGTCCGCACCGCAGTGGAAGGATCTGAGTCCGGCTCAGCAGAAAGTGCTCGCCCCGCTCGCCCACGACTTCGACACGATGGGCGTGACGCCGCGGATCAAGTGGGCGGGAATCGCGAACCGCTTCGCGACGATGACGCCCGATGAGCAGAAACGGGTTCAGGCGAGAATGCGCGCCTGGACGCGCCTCAGCCCCGAGGAACGCAGCAAGGCGCGTAGCCAGTACCGGCGCTTGCGCAAGCTCCCGGGCGATCAGCGCCCCCAGCTCGGCAAGCGCTGGGAAGAGTACAAATCCCTGCCGGCGACCGAGAAGTCCCGCTTGCGCGCCCCGGATCCCGCGCCGGTCGAGCGCGATCGTTACCAGACGATTCCGCGCGATTGGCTCGCTCCGCCCTATCTGCGCCCGCAACGCAGCGCGCAACCACGCAAGGCAAGCTAAAAAAAACAGGAGCCTCGCGAGGCTCCTGTTTTTTGCTGGATCCGCCCGGCCAGGCTCAACGCCGCTCGCCCCACCACAGCATCAAGGCCGTCAGCATCAGGAAGAGCAGGCTTGGCCCCAGCGCGCTGAACGCGGCCGGCCAGTCGTTGAGGATGCCCAGGTTCGTGAACAGCCCGTTGAGCAGGTGGAAGCTCATCCCGATCAGAACGCCCAGCAGAACCTTGGCGCCGACCGCACCGTTGCGGTGATGGGACATCGAAAAAGGCAGAGCCAGGCACATCATCACGATCGACGCGAACGGATAGGCGAGCTTCTTCCACAGCGCGACCTCGTGCCGCCCGGTCTTCTGGTTGTTTTCCTTCAGATGGCGGATGTAGGGCCACAGCGAGCGCAAGGCCATCCGTTCGGGCACGACCATCACGACGCTCATCATCTCCGGCGTCAGCTCGGATCGCCACGCGAGCTCGGGCAGGCGGACCAGTTCGGTGCGCCCCTCGAGAAAACGGGTCTGCCGGACATCGGCGAGGAGCCAGCCGCGTTTCGCGTCGTATTCGCCGCTCGCGGCTTCGGACAGCGCAACAAGGCGCGAATGATCGTCGAATTCGTAGATCTGCACGCCCTCCAGAGTCCCGCGATCGGGGAGGATGCGTTCGGCGTTGACGAAAAGCTTGCCGTCCCGTACCCAGAAACCGGAACGCAGCTCCTGGGGCAGCGACGAATTCGTACTCTTCATCCGCCACTTCTGGGCGACTCGCTCCAGCGGCGGGGCGACGAATTCGCCGAGCACGAAGGTGGTCGCCGCGAACACGAGCCCGATCTGCGCGAGCAGGATCACCGCCTTGCGCGTCGAGAGGCCGGAGGTGCGCATCACGGTGATCTCGGAGTTGCGCGCGAGCTGGGTCAGCGCGAACAGCGTGCCGATCAGCGCCGCGATCGGGAAGACTTCATAGGCGCGGCTGGGCAAGGACAAGAGCACGAAGATCAGCGCGTGCTTGAGGCTATACCCGGCGGCGCGGCCGATGTCATCGAGTTCCTGGATCAGGTCGAAGAACGCAAACAGTGCGAGGAAGGCCAGCAGGATCAGGCCCGTCGCAGCGAGGATCTCGCGCCCGAGATAGCGTCTCAGGGTTTTCATCGACCCCGGCTCCACGAGAACAGCGCCATCCGTCGGGCGAACAGCACAAAGACAAGGACCGCCATCGCGCCGTGCAGCCCGAGCACGCCCGCCGAGAAACCCAGCTTACCCTGGGCGATCCAGGCCTGGGAGACGCCGAGCAGATTGACATAGGCGGCGAAGATGAAGATCGCAAAGATCAGATTGCCCGCCCGCCCGGCTCGCGGATTGACGAAGGAGAGCGGGATCGCACACAGCGACAGCAGCAGCGACGCCAGAGGCAGACCGACCCGCCAGGCGAGCTCGCCCATATGGACGGGGGTGGGCGTGGCGAGCAAACCAAGGAAGGGCGTCGTCTTGGGCGTCTCCTCGATCGCGCCGACCTCTTTGGCCTCGATCCGGATCGCGTAGCGGTCGAACTGGGTCACCCGAAACTTCGCCGAGCCGGGCTGACCGTCATAGCGGCGGCCGCTGCTCAGCACGACGAAGCGGTCGCCGTTGGGCATGCGCTCGACCGTGCCGCGGGAGGCGACGATCACGCTCTGCCCGCCTTCCTGCCGGGACGCGACGAAGACATTGCGGACCTGCCCCTCGTCCTCGGCGATCGATTCAACGAAGAAGACCCGGCGGCCGCTCGACGCCTCGCGGAAAGTGCCCGGCGCCACTTTCGACACGTCGTCGCGTGCTTCGAGCGATTTGCGGTATTCGGCCGCCTTGCCCTGAGCCCACGGCGACAGGTAACAGGACAGCGCCGCAACGACCGCGACGACCGGGATCGAAAAGCGCAGCACGGGGCCGATCCACGCGGAGAGCGGCAGGCCGCTCGCGAACCAGACGACCATCTCCGAATCGCGATAGACCCGGGTCATCACGATCAGCACCGACACGAAGAGGGTCAGCGCGAGCAGGGTCGGCGAGTAGTTGATGATCGTGAAACCGATCAGCGACAGCACCGCATCGGCGGGCAGACGCCCTCCCGCCGCCTGCGACAGCAGCCGGATCAGGATGTTCGTCAGAAGGATGAAGAAGAGCGCTACGAAAATCGCACCCGCTGTGGTTGCGAATTCCCGCATCGCTGCGCGCTGGAAGACCATGGGTTCAGGTGCCGGTGGCGTTTTGACGATACAGTAGGGAGGCGGGATAATGACCCGCTCTGCGCGCAAGCGTCCATTGCCAGGAGCAATCGATGGAATTTAGCACGAAATCCGCAAGCCCGGAAAAACAGAAAACCGCCTGTCTGGTTATCGGCATCTTTGCCGGCAAGGCACCCGGAGCGATCGCGACCCGCCTGATCGAAGCCAGCGCAGGGCTTCTGGGCAAGATTCTCGACCGCGGCGATCTTGAAGCCAAGGCCGGCAGCACGCTGCTGCTGGCGTCCCTGCCCGGCGTCGCCGCCGAGCGCGTGCTGCTGGTCAGCTACGGCAAGCCCGAAGAATTCAACGACGCCGCATTCCGCTCGGCCGCCACCGCGGCCGGCAAGGTGCTCGCCGGCCTCAAGGCCTCCGACGCCTTCGTCACGCTCGCCGACGTCGAACTCGCCGGCCGCGATGCCGCCTGGCTCGCCAGCCAGACCACCCAGATCCTCGCCGACTCGGCCTACAAGTACGAAGCGACGCTGAGCAAGAAGAGCGAAGAGAAGCGCGGAGTCGCCAAAGTCACGCTGGGCTTCGCTTCCCGCCCCGACGCCAGCATCGAAGCCGCCGCGATTCAGGGTCAGGCAATCGCCTCGGGCCTCGCGCTGGCGCGCGAGCTCGGCAACCTGCCGGCGAACATCTGCACGCCGAGCTACCTCGCCGACACCGCGAAGAAGCTCGCCAAGGAATTCAAGTCGCTCAAGGTCGAAGTCTTCGACGAAGCCGGCATCGCCAAGCTCGGCATGGGCGCCTTCCAGGCCGTGGCCCAGGGCTCGCGCGAACCCGCCCGCTTCATCGTGCTGCAGTACAACGGCGCGAAGTCGAAGAAGGACAAGCCGGTCGTGCTGGTCGGCAAAGGCCTGACTTTCGACTCGGGCGGCATCTCGCTGAAACCAGGCGCGGGCATGGACGAGATGAAGTTCGACATGTGCGGCAGCGCTTCGGTGCTGGGCACGCTGCGCGCGGTCGCTGAACTCGCGCTGCCGATCAACGTCGTCGGCCTGATCCCGAGCACCGAGAACATGCCCGGCGGCTCCGCCGTCAAACCGGGCGATGTCGTCACGTCGCTGTCCGGCCAGACGATCGAGATCATCAATACCGACGCGGAAGGCCGGCTGATCCTCAGCGACGCGCTGACCTACGCCGAACGCTTCGCGCCCGAATGCGTGATCGACATCGCGACGCTGACCGGCGCCTGCGTCGTCGCTCTGGGCAACTTCACGAGCGGCGTGCTCGGCAATGACGACGCGCTGGCCCGCGAGCTGGTCGATGCCGGCACGACCGCCGGCGACCGCGCCTGGCAGCTGCCGCTGTTCGACGAGTATCAGGATCTGATCAAGAGCAATTTCGCCGACATGGTCAACTCCTGCGGCCGCCCCGCCGGCACGATCACGGCAGCCTGCTTCCTGTCGCGCTTCACGAAGGCCTACAAGTGGGCCCACCTCGACATCGCCGGCACGGCCTGGAAGTCCGGAAACGAGAAGGGAGCCACCGGCCGTCCGGTCGCGCTGCTGACCCGCTTCCTGATCCAGCGCGCTGGCGTCTGAGCGAGCGCCCGTGACCGAGATTCGCTTCTTCCACAACGCCGCGGACAAGCTCTCCGCGGCCTGCCGCATCATCGCGACAGCCTACCGGAAGGGCCGCTCGGTCACGGTATACGCGCCGGCGCCCGAAATCGCCGCGCGTATCGACGCGCTGCTCTGGGATTCTCCCTACCACCCCTTTCTGCCCCACGTCGCGGCGAACTCCCCGCTCGCCGGCGAGACGCCGGTGCTGATCGATCCCACACTCGACGCTCCGCTCCATCTGGACGTGCTGGTGAGCCTGGCCGACGCGCCGCCGCCCGGCTTCGAACGCTTCGCGCAGCTGATCGAGATCGTGACCCACGATCCCGCCGACGCCCAGGCCGCCCGGACGCGCTGGCGCCAATACGCGAGACAGGGCTATAAAATCGAATCCAACGACCTGGTGCAAAGCGAAACGGCATGAGTACAGACCCCCTCAGCGGCACGAACGATCCGGATCTGGTGATGGTGAAAGCTGACGCGCTGATCCACCGCCATCACGCCCGCTCGCTGTCCGGCCTCGATAACGACCTGCCCATGCTCGAAGAGGTCCTCGGCGAGGATCTGCCCCTGCTCGAAGACGTTGCCGAGCCGGCCTTCGCGGCCGCACCGCCAGGACAAGCCGCCGCGCCCCTGCCCGCCGATTCGCGGCTCGAAGAGCTCGAAGCCCGCCACGCCGAACAGATTGCGCTTCTCGAAGCCGAGCAGGCCGCAACGCTGGCCCGGCTGGCCCGCGCCGAGCAGGCGCTGGAAGCCGCGACTCACCTCGCCTCGGCGACGAAGATGCAGGTCGCCGAGCAGCTGATCGAGTTCGACGCCCATCTCGCGCAGAACCTCGAGGCCTGGATCAGCCGCGAGCTGCCGCAGATCCTTGCCCGCGAACTGGACGGTCTGCGCGACCGGATCCGGACGCAGACGCTGGCGCAGCTGCATGCGACGCTGATCCCCGAGCTGTCCGAGAAGCTCTCCGAGACTCTGGACGTCGCGACCCGCGACGAATCCAGGCCCTGAAAGCCCTTCGCGGCAGGGCTTCGCGCCCCCTCTTTGCCACAAGCGCCTGAAACTTCGGCCAGCGGGTGCGCTCGCCCTTTATAATTGCCGTCTTTGAATACGCACAAAGAATCGGCATGGAACTGGCCAAGAGTTTCGAACCGGCGGAAATCGAACGCCGCTGGTATGCGAGCTGGGAAAACGCGGGCTACTTCAAGGCAGGCCTCGATCGCAGCAACCCCAATGCTTTCTCCATCCTGCTGCCGCCGCCCAATGTGACCGGCACGCTGCACATGGGGCACGGCTTCAACCAGACCGTCATGGACGCGCTGACGCGCTACCACCGGATGCTCGGCCACAACACGCTGTGGCAGCCGGGCACCGACCACGCCGGCATCGCGACCCAGATCGTCGTCGAACGCCAGCTCGACGCCCAGGGCGTCTCGCGCCACGACCTCGGCCGCGCGAAGTTCCTCGAAAAGGTCTGGGAGTGGAAGGAATTCTCCGGCAACACGATCACCCGCCAGATGCGCCGCCTCGGCACGTCGCCGGACTGGAGCCGCGAGCGCTTCACGATGGATGCCGGCCTGTCGAAGACCGTGACCGAGACCTTCGTCCGGCTCTACCGCGAAGGCCTGATCTACCGCGGCAAGCGCCTCGTGAACTGGGACCCGAAGCTCAACACCGCGGTCTCCGACCTCGAAGTCGTCTCCGAAGAGGAGAACGGCTTCATGTGGCACCTGAAGTATCCGCTCACCGACGGCAGCGGCTTCCTGACTGTCGCGACGACCCGTCCCGAGACGATGCTCGGCGACACCGCGGTGATGGTCCATCCGGATGATGAACGCTATGCGCATCTGATCGGCAAGACCGTGACGCTGCCCATCGTCAATCGCGAAGTGCCGATCATCGCCGACGAGTACGTCGATCGCGAATTCGGCACCGGCGTCGTCAAGGTCACGCCGGCCCACGACCAGAACGACTATCAGGTCGGTCTGCGCCACAAGCTGCCGATGATCATCGTGCTGAGCCTCGATGCGCGCATCCCGGCCGAGGCGACGATCGTGACCGACGGCCGGATCAGCGGCAGCGTCACGCTGCCCTCCGAGCTCGTCGGCCTCGACCGCTTCGAGGCGCGCAAGGCCGTTGTCGCCCAGTTCGAAGCGCTGGATCTGCTGGTCGAGATCAAGGAACACAAGCTGATGGTGCCGCGCGGAGACCGGACCGGCGTCGTCATCGAACCGATGCTGACCGACCAGTGGTTCGTCGCGATGAGCAAGGCCGGCGCGAACGGCAAGAGCATCGCCGGCGAAGCGCTCGAAGCGGTCGCCTCGGGCGAGATCAAGTTCGCGCCCGAGAACTGGGTCAACACCTACAACCAGTGGCTCAACAACATCCAGGACTGGTGCATCTCGCGTCAGCTGTGGTGGGGCCACCAGATCCCGGCCTGGTATGGCGAGGACGGACAGGTCTTCGTTGCCCACGATGAGGCGGAAGCGAAGAGCGTCGCCGCCGCCGAAGGCTATACGGGTGCTCTGACCCGCGACGAGGACGTGCTCGACACCTGGTATTCGTCGTCGCTGTGGCCCTTCAGCACGCTGGACTGGACACCGGAATGGCCGGCGAAGAGCAACGACGCGCTGGATCTCTACCTGCCCTCGACGGTCCTCGTGACCGGCTTCGACATCATCTTCTTCTGGGTCGCGCGGATGGTCATGATGACCAAACACCTGACCGGCAGGATCCCGTTCAAGACCGTCTATGTCCACGGTCTGGTCCGCGATTCGAAGGGTCAGAAGATGAGCAAGTCCAAGGGCAACGTGCTCGACCCGATCGACCTGATCGACGGCATCGCGCTCGACGACCTGGTCGCGAAGCGCACGACCGGACTGATGAACCCGAAACAGGCCAAGCAGATCGAGAAGGAGACCCGCAAGGAGTTCGCCGACGGCATCCCCGCTTTCGGCACCGACGCGCTGCGCTTCACGTTCGCGAGCCTCGCGACGCTGGGGCGCGACATCAAGTTCGACATGATGCGCTGCGAGGGTTACCGGAACTTCTGCAACAAGCTGTGGAACGCGACCCGCTTCGTGCTGATGAACACCGAGGGCAAGGATTGCGCCCCCGGCGCGACCGATCTCGCCCTCTCGGACGCCGACCGCTGGATCCTCTCCCGGCTGCAGCGCGCCGAGACCGCGATCGCCCAGCACTTCGGCGACTTCCGCCTCGATCTGATCGCGTCCGAAATCTACACGCTGATCTGGGACGAGTACTGCGACTGGTACCTCGAACTCGCCAAGGTGCAGATCAACACCGGCGATGAAGCCGCCCAGCGCGCGACCCGCCACACGCTGCTCGCCGTGCTCGAGACGATCCTGCGTCTGGCCCACCCGGTGATCCCGTTCATCACCGAAGAGCTGTGGCAGACCGTCGCGCCGCTCGCGGGCGCCAAGACCCACGACAGCATCTCGATCGCCGACTACCCGCTCGCCAGCGAAGCGCTCGTCGACGAGGCGGCCGAAGCGCGGATCGCGTTGCTCAAGGCCCTGGTCGGCGCGGTGCGCAGCCTGCGCGGCGAGATGAGTTTGTCGCCGGCCCAGAAAGTGCCGCTGATCGTCGCCGGCGACACGGCCGACGTCGCCGCCTTCGCGCCCTACCTGACGGCGCTGGCCAAGCTCGAGAGCGTCGCCGCTGCCGGCGAAGCACTGCCGCCCTCGCCCGCTCCGGTGCAGATCGTCGGCGATTTCCGGCTGATGCTGAAGATCGAGATCGACATCGAAGCCGAGCGCGAACGCATTGCGAAAGAGATCGCCCGCATCGAAGGCGAGATCGTCAAGGCCAACGCCAAGCTCGGCAACGAGAGCTTCGTCGCCCGCGCGCCGGCCGCCGTCGTCGAACAGGAGAAGAAGCGCCTCGCCGACTTCGGCGCGACGCTGGAGAAACTGAAGGAGCAATCGACCCGCCTGGGTTGAGGCTTGCGCAGAGACAAAAAAGGCCGACGGAAGCGTCGGCCTTTTTTTCGCTCAGCCGGGCTCGTCCTGCTTCACTGCCTCACCCGGTAGTCCTTGATCAGATCGTGCACCAGCCTGGCCTGGGAGGTGAGCTGGGCTGCGGTGGAGGCGCTGCGCTCCGCGTGGGTACTGACGGCCTGAGTGGCGTGATCGATCTGGAGCATGCCCTTGGAGATTTCCTCGATGCCGATCACCTGCTCCTGGGAGGCCAGGGAAATATCCTCCACCAGCTGCGACAGCTCTTCGGCGCTGGTAACAATCTGCTTTAGGGATTCGGAGGTCTTGTTGGCCACATCGACCCCGACCGCGGTCTTGTCGCTGGAGGACTGAACCAGCTGGGTCACCTGCTGGGCGGCCCTGGCGCTGCGCGTGGCCAGTGAGCGCACCTCGTCGGCCACCACGGCGAAGCCGGCGCCGGACTCCCCAGCCCGGGCGGCTTCGATCGCAGCGTTCAGCGCCAGCAGATTGGTCTGCTTGGTGATGTCGTTGATGGTCTGGATGATGGTGGTGATGTTGTCCCCGGAGGCCTTGATCTCCTGCATCGCGGAGAGCATTTCGCTCATGTCGTGGGCGCCGGTGACCGCCGCCGTGCGGGAAGACTGGGAAATGGTCTTGGCCCGCACCGCGTTTTCCGCGTTGCTCTTGGTCTGGGAACTGATCTGCGCCATGGCCGTGCTGATTTCCTCGATCGAGGCGGCCGAGCTGCACGCCCCTTCGGACAGTTCCTGGCTCAGCTCGGACATGTCCTTGGCGTTCTTGTCGATGGCCCCGGCCTCGGTCTGCAAGTTGCCGATCATCCGATTGAGGTTTTCGACCATCTTCTGCAGGGATTTGCCCAGCTGGTCGGAGGGTGAGGTGAGCTTGACGCTGCAATCCAGGTTGCCTTCGCTGATCTGTTCGGCCAGATTGACCTTCTCCTGCAGGCTGTCGGCCATGCTGTTGAGGGCCGACGCCAGCTTGCCCACTTCGTCATCAGAGCTCACGGTCAGCCGGGCGTCGAAAATCCCGTATTCGATCTTTTGGGCAATTTCGGCGGCATCCCGGATCGGCTTGGCGATTCGGGCCGCCATTCGCCACAGAAACAGGCTGGCCAGCACGATGATGCCGGCGCCGATGCCGACCTGAAGCACGGTGGTCGAGACGGAACGGGCGGAGACATCGTGGTTCAGCTCATTGACCTTGGCCAGCACCACTTCCCTGGGCACCTGAATCAGCACGGCCCAGGGCTTCTCGGTCCTTCCGAGGGATATCGGCGCCAGGGCGTTCATGGTCTGGGAGGCATCATCGACCCAGGTCTTGGCCTTGCCCGCCCGGATGTCCTCCAGCAGACCGGAAGCCTTCTGCTCCCCGACTTCCGGATTGAAGGACTTGCCGATCAGACCGGGATTGGCGCTGTCCGCCACCACGAGGCCCCGATCGCTGACGATCAGCAGCTTGCCTTTGCCGTCATAGAGCGATTTGTTGGTCTCCTCGCTGATCTTCTGGACAAAGTCCAGGTTGTAATCGGCCCCGGCAACCCCGACGAACTTGCCGTTGATCACGATGGGCACGGACATCGTGGCCAGGAACACGTTCTTGCCCTGCACGATATAGGGCAAGGGACCCAGCACACTTTCCTTGCCGGTGGTTTTCGGGCCGGCGTACCAGCCCCCCTTGGGCACCCCGTTCGGATGGAGAGCGTCAGAGTCGTACTCGACCAGAGGCTGGACCGCAATGGCGCCGCTTTCGCTGCGGGTCCAGTAAGGAGTGAAGCGACCGGTCCGGACATTGTTGCCGTTGCCCGGGCTGGCATGCTGAGCATCGGCCCCATCCACCGCGTTGGGTTCCCAGCAGGAATAGGTGCCGTTGAATTCGGGATTGCTGATCAGCACATTGTTCAGGATCGCATTGAGCTGGGGTCGCCCCATCGGCAGGCCGCCCTTGGACAGGGCAAAGGTATGGGCCATCGTGCGCGCCGCATCGAGGGCCAGGGCAAACCGCCCCTGGATGGCGCCGGCCTGGGCCGACGCCAGATTGCTCAGCTTGGCCTCGGTTTCGTTCCGTATCAGTTCATTCATGCGGCCGCTGACCATGCTTTGGGTCATCATCGATGAGCCGACATTGATGGCCAGCAGGACGACCGAGCTGATCACCAGCGCACTGCCCGCAGCCAGGGCAATACGGCCCTGGACCGACTGCATGCCAAACCTCTGGATCTTTTCTTTTAGCCCGCACATAGACCCTCCAGGTCCCAGAAGGAAAAGGCTGCCGCAGCGGAGGCGCAGCCTCCACCGGTGACGGATGGCGCCGCGTTCTAACACTGCCATCCCAACTAATCTTTCTAGTTGGCAAGTCAGCCTGCCGCAACACCGACCGGCACGCGAACGGGCAATCCGGACAAACCTGGCGGCGGCTTCTCAATGCCTGCGATCGCCGAAGCCCCCCTCATTCCACGATCAGCCGCGCCGGTGCGAGGGAGGCACGCCGAATGCAGCGCGGAAGCTGCTGCTGAAGTGGCTCGGCGAACTGAAGCCGCACTGCAGAGCGATCTCGGTCAGCGGTTTCCGTCCGCGCAGGAGCAGGATCTGGGCCTTCTGCATTCTCTGGCGCATCAGATACTGGTGGGGCGTGAGTCCGGTCGTCTGCTTGAACATGCGGGCGAAGTGATAGACGCTGAGTCCGGCCTCTCCGGCCAGATCCTCCAGCGTCAGCGCGTCCGCCAGGTGCTGCTCGATATGCTCCCGGATCCGCCTCAGCACGGACGGCGCAAGGCCACCGCGCACCGTCGGGACAGGCCAGCGCACCGAGCTGTAGTGCTGGACCAGATGGGTCAGCAGCAGCGTCGCGGTCGTGCTCAGCATCAGGTGATTGGCGCTCTGCTGCCAGTCGCAGCCGAGCAGGAAGTTCCGGTAGAGCTGAACGATGCGCGCGTCTTCGGCGAAAGTCTTCTCATCGAGCGCCAGGGCAGCCGGTTCCCTGTCCCAGACCTGGACCGCGATGTCGCGCAGATGCTGGTCCGTACAGTACAGATGCACGAAAGACAGGCCCGAACGCAAGTCCCAGATCGATTCGATGTCCTGTGGCATCAGACAGAAACGGTCGGGCCCGCCCCCCTTGTGCCAACCCCGCGGAGTCTTGTGGTAGGCGTCGAAGCCGCCCGCAATGTAGAGGCTCAGGGTGTGGTGGTCATAGTCCTGTCTGACCACGGCATTCCGGTTCGACCAGGAGGCGAGAGCGATGCCCGAACCGAGCTGCACGCGTGCGTGCAGCCTCGCCTTGTGCTGGCGCAGGTTCTCGATTGCGACATAGCTCGGGTTCATCGGGACAGGGTCGAGAGGGCGGACGCCCAGTGTAGAAAGTCGCTCCTCTGCTGGCCAGTCCCGCCGCCGGGTTCGCGCCAAATAAGCGCAAGATTCTGCAAGTTTCGCAAGGACAAGGAAGCGGGCGAGGAAGGGGCCGGGGCAGACTCGGGCTCTGTTCCCCCCTGGAGTTTCCTGATGAATTTGGCGCTCTATCTGACCGTCGTGCTGATCTGGGGCACGACCTGGATCGCGATCGCGATGCAACGCGGGCCGGTTGCCGCTCCGGTCTCTATCTTCTGGCGCTTCGCGCTCGCGTCGTCCTGCCTCTGGCTGATCCTCGTCCTCAGCCGCACTCTCAAACGGCTGAACCGCCGCGATCACCTGTTCTGCCTGCTGCAGGGCTGCTGCGTGTTCGGCTTCAACTTCTACTGCCTCTACACGGCCGCCGCTTATATCAGCAGCGGGCTCGAGTCCGTGATCTTCTCGATGGCCGTGCTCTTCAATGCGCTCAATGCGCGTTTCTTCTTCGGCCAGCCCCTGAAGCCGCAGATCATCGGCGCGGCCCTGCTGGGCGGCTGCGGCATCCTTGCGCTGTTCTGGCGCGAGCTCTGCGCGACATCGCTCAGCACCACGCTGCCGCTCGGCGTCGGCCTGTGCCTGCTGGGCGCCTATGGCTTCTCGCTCGGCAACATGATCAGCACCCGCCACCAGAGGCGCGGTCTGGACACGCTGTCGACGAACGCCTGGGCCATGCTCTATGGCGCGCTGGTGATGGGCCTGATCGCGCTGCTGCGCGGTGAGCGCTTCATGCCCGAGCTGAACCTGCGCTACCTCGGCGCGCTGAGTTATCTGGCGATCTTCGGCTCGGTGATCGCCTTCGGCGCCTACTTCAAACTGGTCGGCCGAATCGGCGCGAGCCAGGCCGCCTACAGCTCGCTGCTCATTCCATTGGTGGCCCTGACGGTATCGACGGTCTGCGAAGGCTATGTCTGGCATCCGAACGCGGTCGCAGGCCTCGCGATGATCCTGGCCGGCAATCTGGTCATGTTTGCCCGGCCAGGCAGAGGAGTGGGCGCAGCAGAGTGAGCCTTTGCTGTCTTGTGTCTGGAGAGCCGCGTTCAGCAAGGCTCTCCGGATAGAAGTTTCAGGCGTTCAGCAGCGCCACAGCTCAGCGCACACCGGTGAGTTCGAGTGCCTTGCCCAGAATCGCGTCATTCCCCGCCAGATACGCTTTGGCGTCGAAGGGAATGTAGATCGCGGGCGGAACCCCCGTCTTCTCATAGGCACCGCCGTCCGCCGCGACATAGCGCTCGTTCGACAAAGTTACGAACCAGCTATTGGGCAGCTGGTAGCTCAGCTGATCAGACAGCGAGCCGTTGGTGTTCTCGCCGATTACCGTCACATTGGGCAGCGCCCGCAAAGCCATGGTCAGTGATTCACCCGCACTGACCGTGAAATGACTGGTGAGTACATAAACCTTGCCCAGGAACACCTTGCCTTCGGGCTCGACATATCGCTGAAAGAGCGGAGCAAACCCGTCGCCATCGCGCACCTGCTTTGAAAATGCCAGGCGCCTGGCGGCCGCAAAGTGCCCGGCGATTCTCAAGGACACAGTGTCGTAACCGCCCGTATTGGCTCGCAGATCGAGAATGATGCTCTTCTTCCCTGCACATGCCGCGAGGATCGCCTCCAGCTGCTTGATCTCGCCATTGATGTCACCACCGTTGGGACCACCGGCTCCCATCTCACTGAAAACGGAAATCAGCGTGGTGTCTGCATTCAGATGCTTATAGGCAAGAAGTCCGTCTCCCCCCGTCTTGATGAAGGTCGGATCGTTCAGCACCTTATCGCGCATGGCGTAAACCGTGTTTTCATCGTAATCAAGCTTGGATCTGACCTGGTTGCTACCGTAGAGCACGGTGTGTGAATCGCCGGAAAGTCCGGACAAGGCGTTTGACATGATTTCAAACAATTCGTCTGGCGTGGTATTGGCATTCACCTGCGGACGATACCGATCGCGCACGGCCTTCCAGTCAAGCCCGCGAACCTTGAAGAAGCCATAATTGTCTTCGAAGGTTTGCCAGAAGACATCGAAGTTGAGTATCGGATCGCTGCTCTCTTTGGTGCCACCGTTCTGCAACACAAGCGGCAAGGCGGCGAGTGGCCGCAATACATAGCGGTGGTTTTCGTCAGCATCTTTGAGCAAGAGTCCATCACCGTCCAGCCGTGTCGCCTTCAGCGTCAGGTTCAGCGAAGGAAGCGTGACGGTGTCACCCACATAACTTCCCTCTTGGATTTTCATGCCGCTGATGCTGTTGGTCTGATGCAGAGTCATTTTTCCGCCAACTCCCTGCAATACCAAACCATAGCCTTCGGTTTTCCAGACCCCCGCAAGATTGACCGGCTTGTTGTTGCTGGCCTTTTTGTCACCCGAGGTGCCACCACAAGCGACAAGCGCAGCCGTGAATACGGCGAGCCAGGCGAGCTTGAGCAGCCGATTACTCCATGTCTTCACTTTCAGTCCTTTCCAGTAAACATATAAATACTTCGTCTGCCGTGACGAGGAATTCATTGCTTACTATATGGACCGCAGCTTAGTGAAAGCTTAAGAGCACCACTTATCAAATGGCGGCGGGAGCACGCCCGCGTTCGTCAGCCAGGAGGCCGAACGGTGACTTGGGGCGCAGCGATGGTGCACCTGATCTACGCCATCGTGCGCTCCGGAGAGCCATTCGGGGCCGATCTTGACCCTCCGGCGCTTGAGGATCAAGACGACACCTGACCTCACAGCCGGCTCACTTTAATAACTGCACAACCCCTGTTTCGCCGTTGGGAAGAACCTTGAAGCCACATACCTCAAGGGCTCACAGACATACCAGTGCTCATTTACCGACACTTCCCGATATGAAACCAATTTGTTGTCGGCAAAGGTGGCCTCAGTATAGGACTTGCACACCGGGAGCATCAGCGGGACGGGGATGACAGCCCATATCGTGAGGCCGCACCATCTGCGCTCGGACTCCGTAATGACGGTTCCGTTCTCCGGGTGAGCCTTTGCCCCGAAATCCTCTTGAGAAGCGGGGGTGGCTTGCTTTGTCCGCTCCGTGTGTCCGCCAATGGCCGTATAGCCGTAGCAGCCGGAGAGCATGAACAGGGACGCGAAAATAGCCAGGGTTCTTTTCATCGCAGCGACCTGATGTTTGGAATAGCGGAAGAACAAAGCGCAAACCTTGGACTATCCCGTTTGATTGAAGGACTAGACCGCATTCTTGCACACCCAGGCCCCCAACAGAACCAGCCCGAGAACCACCTGAGCCCACACCGCCAGGCGAGTAAGCTTGCGCAGCCTCACGCCAAGCGAAGAGCGTGAGCAAAGCGCCCCCCCGATGGCCAGGACAGGGAAGAACGCTAGCCCCCAGGCGAACCAGGCGACACCGACGCCCATGCACCCGAAGCTCTCGCAGCGGAGCCGCCAGATAAAGACTGCGCTGAGGGCGAGCGCCAGAACTGCGATGACGTGGAAGACGGCGAAAAATTTGCTCACGGAATGCGCTCCGCCACAGTGAAGCCGTTCAGCTTGAACCTTGCCTGAGCAGCGGGCTGGCACGCTAGCTCCCCGGGGAACACCAGCCTCGCCCCCCTTCGCAAACTATATATACGATACGCAAGTTGGCGCGCTTCGCCGGGGATATCGGCGAGCGGCCCCTTGTCGCTGAGTCCACCAACCCCTTCAGGCATCCTTCCGCGAAGAGACTGCGATGCACCTGCTTGAACGAGCCTCCTGCGCGCTCGCGTTGCTGATCGCGACCGCTCTGCCGTTGGCCACGCGAGCGGAGGAAGCGCTCACCTTTGCCGCCTCGGACGACTGGCTGCCCTACAGCTCGGCCCAGGCGCCGGAGGGCGGTCTGCTGGTCAAGATCAGCAGGGCGGCGTTGCGGGCCGCCGGGCGCGACTCGCACTACGTCTTCCCGCCGTGGAACCGCGCCATCGAGGAGGCCCGCGCCGGCGCAGTGACCGGGATTGTCGGCGCCTGGCATTCGGCGGAAAGGGAGAAGGACTTCCTCTACTCCGCGCCGATCATCAAGAACGATATCGTCTTCTTCGCCTTTGCCGACCGCCCGATCCGCTATCAAAAACTCGCCGACCTGCAGCCTTACCGCATCGGCGCGGTGCGCGGCAACAGCTTTATCCGCACCCTGCAGCAAGCACATTTACGCCTCGATCTGGCGACCAGCCAGGACGAGAATCTGAGGAAATTCATCAACAGGCGCTTCGACATTCTCGTCGACGAGAGGCGGGCCACCGAACTGGCTATCCGCACCCGCTTCCCCGGTCTCGAGAATCAAATCGTGGCGCTGCAACCGCCGCTCGAAACCAATTACCTGTACCTGATCGTCTCGAAAAGGGCGAACCATGCCGAGCAGATCGTCACCGACTTCAACAAAGGCCTCGCGACCATCGAGAAGGATGGCACCCTCAAGAAAATCTACCGGGAAAGCGGATTCTGAAGGCCCAGGGATTCTGCCCCGAAATCGACCATTCCGGCCTGCAGCAATTCACTCGATGTAAAGGCGATTCATCTTGCTCAGCGCTTCGGAATATTCGGCAGAACGGACCCTGTCGCCAAACCCGGAGGAAGTGCTTCCCAACCCTAGAAGCGATTCCCAATTCGAATACCTGTTGGGGACTTTTGAGGCTTCTTGCGGGTTGGTTTTGATTTGGGCGATGTATAGATCGACCACGAGAGACGTCGCGCCGCGTCGAAAAGCTCCCGCCCCCCGCAGCAGATTCCTCACTTTTCTGGGGAAAAATCTCTGCACAGGATAACGCCGGGCGTCTTCAGCATCCAGCCCCCGCTGGAACTGCTCCTCCGCATCTCTGTAGCGATCCAGCGCAATGTCTGCCCAGCCGGCCAGCTGATACCATTCGGCACGCGCGGTCGAAGCGGGTCCGCCGTTCTGTTTCGCCAGCAGCAAAGCCTCCTGATTGCGCTCGATCTCGAAGAGATACCATCCGTAGTTGAGCAGCGCGGATTCACGCAGATTGGGAGCGCCATACTCTCCAGGCGGCTCTGCGGTCGAAGCCTCCGCCCTGGCAATCGCCACGTATTCCTTCATCACAGCCGCGGCGTCGGCCGTTTTCCCAGACTGAAAATACGCTTTTGCCGCCGTGGCGCAGCTTGCCAGCCTGAATGCCAATTCGAGGTCATGGCGTTGCGTGCAGACCCGATGCAGGATTTCGAAAGCAGGCAGATCTCTACCGATCCGTGCAGGATACTTAGCCTTGACCATGAAGTCCGCCACGGCCTCCAGCGCGTTCAGTGACGCCAAATCGGCCTCTTCAACTGACCGAGCCCCACCTTTTTGGGTCAGTTCGTCAGCGGAAGCAGCCAGGGCACTGAGCTGCTCTTCTGATGTTGCATTCACCCCAAAGGGCGACATCGCCGCGTCGTATGCCGCGTAAGCGCGCCGAATGATTTTTGCGGGATGGTCCTGCGGGAACTGGGCAAGAATCTTCTCTTCTTGCTGATGAATCCAGTCGAGATGATCAGAATCAAATTGACCCCGTTCAGTCTGGATCGCACTGACATGAGCCTCAAGCATTTCCCACTTTTTGTCGGGATCGGCCTCTTTCGCAAAGCGTGCAACAAAATCACTGTCCTGCTTCTCCAAATCCCTTGCTCCTGCGCCCCCCTGCTGCGGTGCAACTTTTCCCTGAGCGCCGTGCGGGTCGCTCTTCGTCGAAGACTGATTTTGCCGCTCAAAGCAGCCTCCCGTCAGCATCATCGCGCAAAAAATCGCCAGCAACGAGAATCCTCTCAGAACCGCCCGCCCCCGGTGTAGGCGCGAAAGGAGAACAGTCATACGCATAGAATCCCGATCATTTTATTGCCATTCCCATAGCCATAAACAGGTCTTGAATTGCATCAAAGCCACACAAAATGATCGAATGCAAAACCTGACCCCTTGAGTTAGATCTCTATTGATATTCAATCTGCACGGCATCAGAAACGTGGTCTTTCCTATATACGCGCGCAGAAGAAGTTCCAGCCACAGTCACTTGGTTATCACCCAACCACTTGACCTTCAGGCCTGACGCCCCATCAACAACGACAAATGCCCTGTACTTTTCGCCGTCGTGAGCCACCCCCACCGGCTGAATGTTTGCTTGTATTGAATCTGGGGAGGTGGCACCGCACTCGCGTCTAAACACGAACAGCGCATGTCGTCCCGCAGGCGAGTCCACCCTATTCAAAACAATGTCTTTGCAACCCACCGCACTGGCGAACTCATCAGCCCGCATGCTCGCCACCCAAACAACGGAAGCAAGCAATGCCAAAAAAATTGTAGCAACCACATATCGCTTACAAGGCATCGTCAGTTTCAAAAATGATCGAATGCAAGACCTGACCCCGGACTTTTCGATAAGCCCCTCGGAACAGGTTTTGTATTTGATGCAACGCAAGACCTGTCCCCGGACTTTTCCAAGACGGTATCTGACCCCATTGCTTTTCTGCTAGCTAAATATCTTGATCAGCTCTTTTTTCGAGTCGCTTTCTATGAAGATCATTAATGAACATAACATTAGCAAACACAACCGACAAAACCGCATCGACCTGCATGGCAGATATTGCAGCAACCGCCGACAACGCAAGAGACTTTAGGACAAATGCGTTATTTACATAAAACCCCGTCTTGACGAGAGCGGTTTTTGCAGCCATTACTAGCAACGCCACCATCAAGACAACAGCCGATTGCAATACAGCCGCAACAATGCGTTCGAGTCGCTTAGTCTCTTCTCGCGTTTCCGAAAAATCCGCAATTTCTATTTTTTTTGGATCAACAATTCTATTTAGCGCATTCGGATACAAAAGAGCAATCCATATACCCATAATCGTAAAAACCATTGAAGACACGCTTGACAGCAGACCAATATAATCCTTTAGATCTCCATAGTGATAATCAACCCCAAACAACCAAACCAATCCATAAGCACCGACAAAAATCACCAGGTAGATAAAAGCGCGGATTAGCATTACGCCCCCACAGCCTTTTCGAAAACCGAAGCGGAAGCATTGTTTGCTCTAGTTACCTCCGCGAGCAATTCGGTTCTTTTTGTCGCCAGCCTTGCGTGCAAGGCTTCGGCAGTAAATACCTTTTGGTCTTTTTGATCAATATTGATTGACGCTCGAAGTCTATATCTATCAACCCAAACCGTATTTCCCGCTTCCGTCTCAAACCCAATGTTATCCCACTCGCCGTGCCCCCTGTTTTCGCGAGCAAATTTTTCGATTATTGTTTTTAGCTCTTGGGCTGTTGGCTTCACCTCTGCACGCACCTCAATCTGCCTAACTTTAGCTTTTGGTTTTGCCTTCAAATATGGCACAGAATCAAAAACCTTAACCCAAGCAGCACGATCATCTGGGTCGGTTTTGAGCTGAACAGTTTCTCTCCGTATTATGTGAGTTACTTTTGCCGCCAAATCAGTCATTTCCGCTGACGAAGTATTTAAACTGCATAGCTTTGTATCAAATCTATATGAAAATCGTGTTGGAGCATCCCCCGCACGCTCAGGAAAATAGATTCGCACAAAACCACCTTGTGTGATTTCCTTGGTTTTTCCGGGATGCTTAACTCTGTTATTGATGCACCGAACAACCCAGTCTTGCATCATTTCCGAGTCGCACACAGAATGATCAAACTTTATGGAAAGTATCAAATTCTTATCTGGGAGTATCCAGTAATAGCAAGGCCGCCCCCAAACAACCTTAGATCCTTTGTAATTATTAGTGTATGCAACCACTTCGCCCCGCCCAGGGAGATCATCTTCTCTTGCCCCATAAAGAGTCCCAGCCGAATCGGAGTCAGACTTCCATAGAACCAGAAGAAACTCCCCTGTGGTTTCGCATTTATAAATATCACGACAGTAACATTTTGGAGAATTAATAGAAGAATCATTTGGATCCCATGGAATGGTATCAACAAGACCTCTATCTTTAATCCACTCCATTATGGAATCAAATGTCTCAGACAGGTTAAGGCCGTGCGGATTCGTGTTGTTATACTTGTATAACCCACATGCCAAAACATTAAAATAGTTGATATGCCCGGTGATAATCATTAGAAGCCCATAGAACTGTCCAGCAGGTTTCGATTTGAGTACATCGCAAAATGCTGAGGACGGGAAAGCCGCGAGTCAGGTCCAGAATCTGATCATTTTTATGCAATGCAAGACACAATGATCCGCTCTATCGTTTTGTAAGTCTCGACACCTCTTCTATCGAAAGAGGCGGATTTGATGTATGAGCCACTCTGTGACAAGTTGGACAGAGACAAACAAGATCATTTACCGACGTGATCCGCCTCCCTCCTTCGGACAGTGGAACCAAGTGATGGCACTCAACGACGCTCCTTCCGTTTACACGCAAAGAAAAGCCACAAGCTTTGCACGCAAAGCCATCCCTTTCCTTGCATAGCAAGACAATTTCCGCCCTGCGGTAGTGCGCCAAAAATTTCCGCTCTTTTGCGTAACCTTCAATAGCAACTTCCGCGTCCGGGTTTTGCTGTGACTCAACCTTGATTCCTCCATACTTGTAGGAATCACTATGACTTAAAAAGCACTCTGGATTTCTATTGACATGCTCAAAGTGAGCGTGTGTATGCCCCCCGCCGGAGTGGGCCTTCACTCTCTCACCACATTGAATGCATTGAAACAGAGGCGATTCTTCCCTATCTCTTATTTCAATGGCTTCTTCGATATCAATTTCAGAGTCATTCCAGAAACAAGTAATAGATGTAGGCATGATAAGAAAACTCAAATTTTTAACATTGAAGCAACATAGGACAGAAGAAAATCCGCAACACCAGGTCTTGCTTCCCACAATTTCTCTACATTTTTAGGCTTTCCTTCAGGATTACAGCGCCCTACGCGCGCAGTGAGAGCCGCCCCCCTTGCTCGCAATCTACACCCAGGGTACTTCGTGTTACAAGGTGTAACGCCTTGTCTTAACGACAAAAAAGCCGACTCAACGTCGGCTTTTTGCTGCACTCCGCTCACCCGACGAAATCCTCGTCGGGCTCTCCGTAGGGATCGGCGTGGACCAGCACGATGAGGGCCGCGATCGGGTCGAGTATCGGCAAGCCCGAACAGACCCCGCGCCGCCCCACCACCGTCAGCCGGGCAATCCCAGAACAGGAATGATCAAGAGCAAGGCACGGCCCCTGGGGGTAAGCAGGCGATGCCGTGCGTTTCGAGCCATCCCCAGGCTTGTTCGGGGGTACTGACGGTAATAATGGGTACGGAAATATCGTCAAAAACGTGTTGGCGCTCGGTGACGCGCGCCAGGAACATGGCACTGTGAATGCGGATGATAGCCTTGGCGCCGTGCGCGACGTTCCACATCAGCAGCTCGTGCGAAGCGGCAAAGCCATCGCGCGTGCCCCCTTGCCATTCGCGCAGATCCATCACATGCGCCCAGTGCGTCGGTTGGCCAGCATCAAGCCAAGCTTGGCGGATGCCCGCCGCCATGGCCAGCACACCTTCGCGATTAAAGCTGTCGCGCAGGGTGACCAAGCAGACTTGTGCAAACCATTGCACTGAAAATTCACCATGAGCGTTGAGCATGTGACTCTTTGGAGCGCCGGGTTCCACTTAATATAGCTCCCCGCTCACGCAAGGATCTGCCAGACGATTGCAGTGCAGGCTGAACAGGATGGCGAGCAGTCGCATCAAGGCCATGCTGCGGGTGAAACGGCATAGAGGGCTAGGCGGGGGGATTCCCCGCGCCAGAGCTTCATGATGTTGCCCCCCCTCCTCGCGCCACAAGGCAAAACGTCCCGTCTTTTCGCCCCAAAAAAAGCCGACTGCAAAGTCGGCTTTCTCTTGCTCTACCCCGCTCACCCTACGAAATCCTCGTCCGGTTCTCCGTAGGGATCGGCGTGGACCAGCACGTCGAGGACGGGCAGATCCTTCTTGACGCGATTGCGGGCAGCGACCGTGATCTCGTGGCCTTCGCTGACCGTGATCGCACCGTCGATCTCCAGATGCACGTCGACGATGATCAAGTCGCCCATCTTGCGCGTTTTCAGATCGTGCACGCCCTTGACGCCCGGCGTCGTCTGCAGGATCTCGCGGATCTGCTCGACCTGGCTCTCGTCGACGGCGCCGTCCATCAGGTCGTGCAAGGCGCTCCAGCCGAAGGTCCAGCCCATCCGGGAAACCATGACGCCGACCACCAGCGCCGCGATCGGGTCGAGGATCGGAAGCCCCAACAGGCTGCCACCGATGCCGACCGCGACGACCAGTGAGGACGCCGCGTCCGAGCGCGCATGCCACGCGTTCGCGACCAGCATGCTCGAGCGGACCCGCTCGGCGACCGCGAGCATGTAGCGGAAGAGCAGCTCCTTCGCGAGCAGCGCGGCGAGCGCGACCCACAGCGCCGCTACCTTGACCTTCACGATCAGGTGCGGGTCGTGCAGCTTGTTCACGGCCGACCACAGCATGCCGACGCCGACCGCGAGCAGCAGCACGCCCAGCACCAGCGATGCGGCGGTCTCGTAGCGGTGATGGCCGTAGTGGTGATCGGCGTCCGCTTCCTTCTGGCTGTGGTGGTTTGCAAACAGCACGACGAAATCGGCGACGAGATCGGACAGCGAATGGATGCCGTCCGCGATCAGGCCTTGCGAATGGGACAGAATACCGGCAACAATCTGGGCGACGGTCAAACCGATATTGACCACGACGCTGACCAGAGTGCTGCGCCGCGCCGCCGCGTGTTTTTCAGGGGATTCGCCTCCGGCCGAAACCTCGATCTGATCGTTCATCAATTTCCTTGGCAAAGTGGGGGATATATCCCCTGCATGTTACCTCTGCCAAACCGCCTCCGCAGGAGAAACCCATGACCCCATCCCGCGCGCTCGCTTTCGCGCTCGCCGCGCCGAAAGCCGAGCTGCATCTGCACATCGAAGGCTCGCTCGAACCCGAGCTCGCTTTCGCGCTGGCCCAGCGCAACGGCATCGCTCTGCCCTACGCGGACATCGACGCTTTGCGCGCCGCCTATGACTTCTCGGACCTGCAGTCCTTCCTCGACCTCTACTACGCCTGCGCCGACGTGCTGCGCAGCGAAGAGGATTTCCGCGACCTGATGCTCGCCTATCTCGCGCGGGCCGCTGCCGACGGCGTCGTCCATACGGAGATCTTCTTCGACCCGCAGACCCACCTCGCGCGCGGCATCGCCTTCGCGACGATGTTCGAAGGCCTCGCCGCGGGCGCCGCCCAGGCCAAGGCTCAGTTCGGGATCAGCACGAAGCTGATCCTCTGCTTCCTGCGCCATCTGTCCGAAGAGGACGCGTTCGCGACGCTGGAGGCCGCCCTGCCCTTCATAGCCCGGATCGACGGCTTCGGCCTCGATTCGTCCGAGAAGGGCCACCCGCCCGCGAAGTTCGAACGCGTCTTCGCGCGCTGCCGCGACCTGGGCAAACCGGTCGTTGCCCATGCCGGCGAGGAGGGCCCGCCCGCCTACATCGTCGAAGCGCTCGATCTGCTGAAGGTCAGCCGGATCGACCACGGTGTGCGCGCCAGCGAGGATGCCGCGCTGATGGCGAGACTCGCCGCAGAGGGCATGCCGCTGACCGTGTGCCCGCTCTCGAACGTGCGCCTCTGCGTTTTCGCGACGATGAAGGATCACACGCTGCCGGCGCTGCTCGCGGCCGGGCTCAAGGTCACGATCAACAGCGACGATCCGGCCTACTTCGGCGGCTATCTGGGAGAGAACATCCGCGCGGTGCAGGCCGCTTTCGAGTTCGACGTCGACACCTGGTACACGCTGCTGCGCAACAGCCTCGAAGCGAGCTTCGCCAGCGACGCCGAGAAGGCCGGCTGGATCGCGAAACTGGACGAAGCCCGCGCCGCCGCCTGATCCGGCAAGCGCTCCGCCTTTACGACAAAAAGCCCGCAAATGCGGGCTTTTTGTTTGAAGCGACGACGCTCAGGATCAGGCTTCGAGGGCCCGGCCGATCACTTCGCCGACATCGCGGGACAGGTCGGTCTTGGCCTGGATGCGCAGCAGCTGGGTCCGCGCCAGGCTCTGCCGGGCCGCGTCGAAGCGGCGCCACGCGTCAAAGCTGCGCGCGATCCGCGACGCGACCTGCGGGTTCGCCGAATCGAGCAGCAGGATCACGTCGGCCGCCAGCGCATAGCCCGAGCCGTCCGCGGCGTGGAAGTGCCTCGGGTTGCCGCGGCAGAACGCCCGCACCAGCGCATAGACCTTGTTCGGATTGCGGATGTCGAAGGCCGGATGGTCGAGCAGGCTGCGGACCCGGCTGCCGGTGTCGGCCGCGCTGGAGAGCGCCTGCACGTTGAGCCATTTGTCGACGACCAGCGCTTCGTGCTTCCAGCGCTCGAGGAAGGCGTCGAGCGCGGCCTGGCGTTCGGGCACATCCAGATTGGCCAGAGCCGCCAGAGCCGCGACCGAGTCGGTCATGTTGTCGGCTTCGTCGAGCTGGGCCTTGAGCAGAGCGAGCGCTTCCACGGTGGCGGAACCGGCCAGATAGTCGAGGCAGGTGTTGCGCAGCGCGCGCGCGCCGACCTGGGCCGCATCGGGCGAGTACGGCGCCGAGAGCTTCAACGCCTGATAGGTCATCAAAAGCTCGCCCTTGAGCTGGGCCGCCAGATGTCCGATCAGCGCTTCGCGGGCGCCGTGGATCGCGTCCGGATCGACGACGCCGCTGACCGCCTCGGCCAGCACGACTTCGGACGGCAGGGTCAGCGCTTCGGCGATCAGCGCCGGATCGCTCTCGGGATCGGCGGCGGAGGCGAGCAGCGTGCGGATCGCTTCGACATAGGAGGCCGGGATCCAGCCGAGCGCTTCGCCCTTGCCGGTCTGGAAGGCTTCGATGCCGCGCAGCAGGATCTGCGTCGCGAGCCGTTGGCCGGCTTCCCAGCGCGAGAACGCGTCGGTGTCGTGCGCCATCAGATGGGTCAGCTCGGCCTCGGCATACGGGTAGTCGAGGATCACCGGAGCCGAGAAGCCGCGCAGCAGCGAAGGCACGGGCTGGACCGCGACATCCTCGAACACGAAAGTCTGCTCGTCTTCGCGCAGCTCCAGCACCCGCTGGGTGCCGACCGCCTTGTCTTCGCCGGCGAGGCGCAGCGGCAGCTCGGCGCCGTCGGGGCCGATCAGGCCCAGCACGACCGGCAGGTGGTAGGCGCCGCGCGAGAACTTGCGTCCTTCCGCTTCGAGGCGGCGCTCGTAGGCGGTGGCCGGATACTGCTGGGTGAAGCTCAGCGTGAAGCGGCGCGCCGCGGCATCGTACTCGCCGCGCGCGACGAGGCGCGGCGTGCCGGCCTGGTTGTACCAGCGCTTGAACTGGGTCAGATCGACGCCGGACGCGTCAGCCATCGCGGACACGAAGTCCTCGCAGGTCACCGCGTGGCCGTCGTGGCGCTTGAAGTACAGATCCATGCCGGCGCGGAAGGCGCTCTTGCCGATCAGCGTGTGGATCATCCGGATCACTTCGGCGCCCTTCTCATAGACGGTCGCGCTGTAGAAGTTGTTGATCTCGGCGTAGCTCGCCGGCCGGATCGGATGGGCCATGGGCCCCGCGTCCTCGGGGAACTGGGCCGCGCGCAGCGTCCGCACGTCCTGGATCCGGGTCACGCCGGCCGAATGCATGTCCATGCCGAACTGCTGGTCGCGGAAGACAGTCAGGCCTTCCTTCAGCGACAGCTGGAACCAGTCGCGGCAGGTCACGCGGTCTCCGGTCCAGTTGTGGAAGTACTCGTGCGCGACGACGCGGTCGATGTGCTGGAAATCGCTGTCGGTCGCGGTATCGGGGCTCGCCAACACGCACTTCGTGTTGAAGATGTTGAGGCCCTTGTTCTCCATCGCCCCCATGTTGAAGTCGCCGACCGCGACGATCATGTAGTGATCGAGGTCCATCTCCAGGCCGAAGACCACTTCGTCCCACTTCATGCTCTTCTTCAGCGCGGCCATCGCGTGCGCGCACTGATCGAGCTTGCCCGGCTCGACGAAGACCGCGCAGTGCACGGTGCGCCCGGAGCGGGTCTGATAGTCTTCCCTGAGCACGTCGAGCTTCGCGGCAACCATCGCGAACAGGTAGCTGGGTTTACGGAAAGGATCGACCCATTTGGCCCAGTGCCGCCCGACGCCTTCGCTGCCCGAGGCGACCGGATTGCCGTTGGAGAGCAGCACCGGGAACTTCGCCTTGTCGGCGTGCAGCGTCACCGTGTACTTGGCCATCACGTCGGGACGGTCGAGGAACCAGGTGATGCGGCGGAAACCCTCGGCTTCGCACTGCGTGAAATAGCCGTCCTTGGAGCGGTAGAAACCGGAGAGCTGGGTGTTCTTGTCCGGTTCGATCAGGCTGACCGTCTCCAGCATGAAGGCTTCGGGAAGCTCGACGCGCAGCAGCAGCCGCCCGCCACACAGCACATATTCCCCCGCAGCGAGGATTCGCCCATCGAGCGCGACCGATTCGAGGACCAGATCCTCGCCATCCAGACACAGCGAAGCCTGGGGATCGGCGGCAGCCGGATTGCGGCGCAGCCCCATCCGGGAGCGGACCCGGGTGTTCTCGTCGAATATTGCGACATCGAGATCGACGGTATCGATCAGGAAAGGCGGGGGGGTGTAATCCTTGAGGTAGATGGCCTGGGGCGTTTCGGTACGCATGATTGTCCTTGCTGGGGAGACGCGAACTCGTGATTCGCGCGAAGGAATGGATTCTATTTCAGCGACAGGCTGAAAGGGATTCACCCGCGCGACGACAACTTATGTCATGGCACGGAAATGACCGAAGCGAAAGGATTGGCCCAAATAAACACCCCCCGGAGACGGGGATCACCGGGGGGCAGGAGGGAGACAAGGCGCGGTGCGATGACTCGTCGCGGGGGCGCGACGTCGGGGGGGATGGCGGGGGAGCCAGTCATCGCAACGCCTCGGAACGCATTAGGCGCCCATAACCCCGCTGCGTCTTGGCGAGAATTGCTGGCTTTTCCCCGCTCGGCGAGGTTTTCCCCGCGCCCCCGGCTGGCGCTGGTATACCGCGGCGTCAAACGCGAATGCGCGATGCCGGGAATCAGGGAAAACCCTAGATTCGGCGGGATTGACGGGAATTGCTGCGCCCTCCCGGCCCGCTCACTCGAAGAAAGCCTGCCAGCTCGCCAGAGCGTCGCGGCGGGGACCTGGCAACGGGCAAATCTCGTCCTTGCGCGACAAGGCGTCGGCCAGAAAATCGACCGCGCGCAACAGATGTGGCCCCCGATCGAGCAGAACGGCTTCGCCGCACACGCTCGCCATCGCCTCAACGAGTTCGCGCCGCGAAGGCGGGCCGCGCCGGACCAGCCGGTCGAGTTCGGGCGCGGTCCGGATGACCGGCACGGCGGCGGCGGCGCAGAGCGCGGCGATCCGCGCGATGAGCTCGCCGAGCCGCTCGGGGCCGAGTTCGACGGCAAGCGCCGGGGCCGGCAGCAGCACCGAACAAGGCAGGCGACTGGCCGCGGCGACGAGGATCTCGGGCAGATTGCGCGCGGCGCGTCGGCTCTCCGGCTTGATCGCCAGCGCCAGCGCACGGGCGGGGCGGGACGGACATCCAGCGAGCGCGGTCAGCAAGGCCGCGACATCGTCGGCGCCCTGCAGGCGCGAGCAGGCGAGGATGTCGGCATGAGCCGCGGCAAACGGCAGAGCGGCGAGATCCTGATCGCTGAGCGCCGACACGGCCATCTCGGTATCGGGGAAATTGAGGCTGCGTCCGGACTTGAGCCGCTTGCCGTCGGCGCTCGCCTGGATCACTTCGAGCCGGACCGCGCCATAGACGCGCTCGACGACCCGGGCGCCCAGCTCTCCGTCATCGATCCAGACCGAATCGCCGAACCTCAACTGTCCGATGATCTGCGGCTGGCTGCAGCCGATTCCGGTCTCGCCCTGCGGCAGCTCGGACGGCGCGCGGGCGAGCCAGAAGCAGTCGCCCTGCGCATAGCGGCGCCTCTCCCCGGCCTCGCTGAAGCGGACCGTCTGGGGCCGGGTTCCGCCGAGTTCGGCGAGGATGCTGAGCGGCAGGCCCAGTTCATCGGCGACCCGGCGAAAAGTCTCGGCCTGAAGCCGCCAGACGCTCTCGTCGTCCTGCGCCAGGTCCAGCCGCAGGATTTCGACGCCCAGGCTGAGCAGCTTGACCGCGAACTCCCTGTCCCCGGCAAGGCTCGCGGGCACCGTCACGATCAGACGCGTACTCCTGCCCGGCAGGGCCGGCCCCAGCACCGCATTGGCCTGCGCGTCGAGGCAGCAGGCTTCGCCGCCAAGCTCGTCCGGCGAGGCGGGTTCGACGCTCTGACCGCTCGCGCGCGCGAGCAGCGTCGAGATCGCGGCCAGAGTCCCGGGCACCCTCGCCCAATCAGCCGTCGGCAGCGCCAGGCCGAAGCGCCCGAGCTCCCGCTGCAGGCCGCTCAGATCGCGCCGGCTCAGCGCGAGGTAGATCGCGATGGCCTGGGCTCTGGGCAGAAAATCGCTCTGTCTGAGCCAGCCAGACCACGCCCCGAGCAGCTGCGCAGTCTCCTCGGCGAGCTGCGCGCGCAACGCGTCGATTTCGGAACGAAGATCGCTCAGATCGGGGTGGCTCGGGTCGATGAGGCGGGCTTCACACCCGGTCGATGTCGGCATGACGACTCCTTGTTTGCTGCGCGCAGCCTGAGCCAGGACTGTTTCAGGAAAGCGAAGCGGGAAGGTTTTCCCTACGCCGCACAGCGATCGGCTGACACCAAGGCTTGGATTCCGCGGCCATGCCCTGTATTTTTGAGGCTTACGGCCCCTCCCTTCCCCGAGTTCCAGAAAGATGGCCTCTCCACCGAAACTGCGCGTGCTGCTGGTCAATGACACAGGGCGGACCGTACAGGCCCTGCAGTGCTCGCTGATCCAGGCCGGCTACGAAGTGCTGGCCGAGGTGAACGGCGCGGCGGCTCTGCTCTACGCGGTCGAGAACCTGCGTCCGGACGTGATCATCATCGACACCGAGTCGCCGTCGCTGGACACGCTGGAACAGCTGTCGGTGATGGGCAAGGCCGCCCCCCATCCGGTGATCATGTTCGCCGAGCAGGGCGAGCTGCCCGCGATCAGGGCCGCCGTCGACGCCGGCGTGACCGCCTATGTCGTCGACACGGTGACGCCCGAGAAGCTCGCGCCGATCATCAATCTGGCCCAGGTCCGCTTCGAGGACGACATGAGGCTCAAGGCCCGGCTCGCCAGCGCCGAGCAGCAGCTCGCCGACCGCAAGGCGATCGACAAGGCCAAGCTGATCCTGATGCAGAAGCGAGCACTGTCCGAGGAACGCGCCTATGCGCTGCTCAGAAGCCAGGCGATGGAACAGGGGCTGAGGCTGGCCGACATCGCCCGCCAACTGATCAACACCGCCAAACTGCTGGGCTGAAAAATGAATCCCTCCCCGCTCCGCCGCATCCGTCTCGGCTTCGTCCCGCTCTCCGACTGCGCGCCGCTGGTCGTCGCCCGGAAACTGGATCTGGGCGCGCGCTACGGCCTCGAACTCGATCTGCAGAAACAGGCCTCCTGGACATCGATCCGCGACAAGCTGATCGACGGCCGGCTCGATGCGGCGCACTGCCTATACGGCATGGTCTATGGCATGGATCTGGGCCTGGGCAGCCCGGCCGAGGCGATGGCGGTGCTGATCGCGCTGAACCGCAACGGCCAGGGCATCACGCTCTCCTGCCCGCTGAGCGACGAGATCGCGGCGGGCGCCTCGCTCGCTGAAATCGCGAAGCGCCGGCAGCTGGTCTTCGCCCACACCTTTCCGACCGGCACCCATGCGATGTGGCTCCACTACTGGCTCGCCGCGCAGCGCATCAACCCACTGCGCGACGTCAGGATGGTCGTGATCCCGCCACCGCAGATGAGCGAAGCGCTCGCCAGCGGCCTGCTCGACGGCTTCTGCGCCGGCCAGCCCTGGCACGCGGTCGCCGCCGCGCGCGGCCTGGGCCGACTCTGCGCGCACAGCAGCGAGATCTGGCCCGACCATCCGGAGAAGGTGCTGGCCTGCCGGCGCAGCTGGATCGACGAAGATCCGGCGCGCGCCACCGATCTGTGCCGGGTCCTGCTCGAAGCCTGCCGCTGGCTACAAACGCCAGTCCACCGCAGCCAGGCCGCACACTGGCTGGCCGAGGAAGGCTATCTGGGCGTGCCGGGCGAGCTGATCGACGCGCAGTGGCAGAGCCTTCTGCCGGGCGGCCCGCTCGAAGCGAGCTTCTTCGCGGACGGCGCGGTCAACTACCCCTATCTGTCCGACGGCCTCTGGTTCCTCTCCCAGTTCCAGCGCTGGGGCATGGTGGAAGCGGATCCCGCTGCGCTGGAGCGCGTGCGCGCCGTGCAGCAGACCGAGCTCTACACGACGGCGGCGCGGAGCCTCGGCATCGCGGTGCCGACGGCCGCTAACCGCCACTCGGTGCTGATCGACGGCGTCCCCTGGCAAGGCGAGGAGGCCGGCGCCTATGCGTCCGGTTTTGCGATCAGGGCCGGCACCGCGACCGGGAGCCGCGCACCATGATGGAGCGCAAATTGCCGCCGCGCGTCCGGAAAGACCCCGCTCGCACGATTGAATAAGCCCATCTCCTCATGGCATAATTTTTGCCATACAAGCTTCGTCCGGCGCAACGGCGTGCCGGACTGACGAACACGATTTTCGGCCAAGGCTGGCCGGCATCACGGACAAAGGCGTCCCCTCCCGATCGCGGGAGAGGACGCCTTTTTTTTGCCCAAAGGAAACATGAGCGCCCCAACCGAGCCCGTCTCCCGGCAACGCAGCGGAAAAGTGATCCTGCTCAGCGCCGGCCCCGGCGACCTGGAGCTCTTGACGCTCAAAGCGGTCAAGCGCCTCGCCGAAGCCGACGTGTTGCTGCTCGACGAACTGGTCGACGCCGGGATCTGCGCCTTCGCGCCGCGCGCCCGCGTGATCCGCGTCGGCAAGCGCGGCCACCGGCCGTCCACGCGCCAGGAAGCGATCCTGAGGCTGATGCGCCGCTGCGCGCATCTGGGCCTGTGCGTGGTTCGCGTCAAAGGGGGCGAAGCGCTGCTGTTCGGCCGCGCCGGAGAGGAGATCGCGCACCTCGCCGGGTACGGCATCGCTTTCGAGATCGTGAACGGGGTCAGCTCGGGCTTCGCCGCCGCCGCGAGCCTGGGGCTGTCGCTGACGCACCGGGATCACTGCCAGGGCGTGAGCTTCGTGACCGCCTATTCCCGCGACGGGAGCGAACCGGACTGGGCCGCGCTGGCCGCGACCGGGACGACGCTGGTCATCTACATGGGCATGAACCGGATAGAAAGCCTCGCCGCGGCGCTGAACCGGCACCTGCCGGCGGCGACTCCGGCCGCTATCGTGGAATGGGCCAGCACGGCACGCGAGCGACGCGCGCTGACGCGCCTTGACCGCCTCGCCGAAACCGCAACAAGCGAGGGTTTCGCGAGTCCCTCCGTGATCCTGGTCGGTGACGCGATCGGCGAAGCCTTCCCCAGACGAATTTCTGATCCATCCATCCTATCCAGGAGGTTTCAATGAAAAAGACCCGGCTCGTCGTGATCGGCAACGGCATGGTCGGCCACCGCTTCCTCGAAGCGCTGGTCGACAAGGCCCAGATCGCGCGCTACGAGATCACGGTGTTCTGCGAGGAACCGCGGCTCGCCTACGACCGCGTCCACCTGTCGTCCTTCTTCTCGCACCACACGGTCGAGGAGCTCTCGCTGGTCAAGGAGGGCTTCTACGAGCAGCACGGCATCAAGGTGATGGTCGGCGAGCGGGCAATCCGGATCGATCCGGCGAAGAAGACGGTCTCGTCGGCCCACATCCCCGATCTTCCCTACGACAAGCTGATCCTCGCGACCGGTTCGACGCCCTTCGTGCCGCCGATCAAGGGAACGCAGAACCCTTACTGCTTCGCCTACCGGACCATCGAGGATCTGCGCTCAATCGAATCCTGCGCGCGGCGCAACCGGCGCGGCGCCGTGATCGGCGGTGGCCTGCTGGGCCTGGAGGCGGCCGGAGCGCTCAAGGCGCTGGGCGTCGAAACCCATGTCGTCGAATTCGCGCCGGTGCTGATGGCCGAGCAGCTCGACGAACAGGGCGGTGAGCTGCTGCGCGGCAAGATTGAAGCGATGGGCGTTTTCGTCCACACCAGTAGGAACACGACCGAGATCGTCGCGGGCGGCAAGGAGGCCCGCAACACGCTGCGCTTTGCCGATGGCGAATCGCTCGAAGTCGACTTCATTGTGTTCTCGGCCGGCGTTCGCCCCCAGGACCGGCTCGCCCGCGAGAGCGGTCTCGCGCTCGGCGCGCGGGGCGGCATCGCGATCGACGAACACTGCCGCAGCTCCGATCCGGCGATCTATGCGATCGGCGAATGCGCGTCCTGGCAGGACCGCTTCTTCGGCCTCGTCGCGCCCGGCTACAAGATGGCCCAGGTCGCGGTCGATCACTTGACCGGAAAGGAATCCTCGTTCACGGGCGCCGACATGAGCGCAAAGCTGAAGCTGCTGGGCGTCGAGGTCGGCAGCATAGGCGATGCGCGGGGCCGCACTCCGGACAGCCGCAAGTTCGTCTATCTGGACGAGAACAGCGGCGTTTACAAGAAGATCGTTGTCAGCGATGACGGCAAGAGGCTGCTCGGCGCGGTGCTGGTCGGCGACACGAAGGACTATGGTCAGCTGCTGCAGCTCGCGCTGAACCCGGTCGAGCTGCCCGAGCATCCCGAGAGCCTGATCCTGCCCGAGCGCGGTGGCTGCGCGAAACCGGCGCTGGGCATCGCATCGCTGCCCGACTCGGCACAGATCTGCTCCTGCTTCGACGTCTCCAAGGGCCGTCTGGTCGAAGCGATCGCGGCCGGGCACACCAGCGTTGCGGCGCTGAAAGCCGAGACCAAAGCCGGAACCGGCTGCGGCGGCTGCCTGCCTCTGGTGACCCAGCTACTCGATGCGGAACTGAAGAAACGCGGCATCGAGGTCAAGAACCACCTGTGCGAGCACTTCCCCTACTCGCGCCAGGAGCTCTACCACCTGATCCGCGCGAACCGGATCAAGAGCTTCGCCGAGCTGCTGGAGCGCCACGGCCACGGCTATGGCTGCGAGATCTGTAAACCCGCGGTCGGCTCGCTGCTCGCGTCCTGCTGGAACGGCTATGTGCTCGAAGCGGACAAAGTGCCGCTGCAGGACACCAACGACGTCTTCCTCGGCAACATGCAGAAGGACGGCACTTACTCGGTGATCCCACGGATGGCCGGCGGCGAGGTGACTCCGGAAGGCCTGCTCGCGGTCGCGACGCTGGCCCGCAAGTACGGCCTCTACACGAAGATCACCGGAGCGCAGCGGATCGGCCTGTTCGGCGCTCGCAAGGAGGATCTGCCGACGATCTGGGGCGAGCTGATCGCGGCCGGCTTCGAGACCGGTCAGGCCTATGCGAAGGCGCTGCGCATGGTCAAGACCTGTGTCGGCAGCACCTGGTGCCGCTACGGAGTCCAGGACAGCACCGCGCTGGGCGTCTTCCTCGAGAACCGCTACAAGGGCATCCGCTCCCCGCACAAGATCAAGTTCGGCGTATCCGGCTGCACCCGCGAGTGCGCCGAAGCCCAGGGCAAGGACGTCGGCATCATCGCGACCGAGAAGGGCTGGAACCTCTATGTCGGCGGCAATGGCGGCATGAAGCCCCGGCACGCGGACCTGCTCGCCGCGGACCTCGATCGCGAGACGCTGATCCGCACCGTCGACCGCTTCATGATGTTCTACATCCGCACCGCCGACAAACTGCAGCGCACCGCGAGCTGGCTGGACAACCTGGAAGGCGGAATCGACTACCTGCGCGGTGTGCTGATCGCCGACAAGCTGGGCATAGGCGCCCAGCTCGAAGCCGACCTGGCCGAGCTCGTCGCACTCTATGCCTGCGAGTGGCAGCGCACGGTCGCGGACGAGGGCCAGCACAAACGCTTCCGGCACTTCATCAACGACGCAGGCCACGACCCCCTGGTCCAGTTCGTTGCCGAACGCGGTCAGATCCGCCCGGCCCGCCCCGAGGAGAGAGCCCTCGAAACTTCGCTGACGCAAGGAGAGCTGTGATGAACGAATGGATTGAAGTGTGCCGGATCGAGGACATCGTGCCGGGCAGCGGAGTCTGCGCCCGGATCGGCAAACACCAGGTGGCGCTGTTTCGCCCCCGCACCGACGACGCGGTGTTCGCGCTCGACAACATCGACCCCTTCTTTGAGGCGAGCGTGCTCTCGCGCGGCCTGATCGTCGAACACGACGACGCGCTGTGGGTTGCGAGCCCGCTCAAGAAGCAGCTCTTCCGCCTCAGCGACGGCCTCTGCCAGGACGCCCCCGAGCGCTCGCGGGCGAGCTTTGCGACGCGCGTCGAAGCGGGCCGCGTCCTCGTCCATTCCCTCCCCTCCCCCAGGAGTTGAGATGTTTGCAGATACCCTGAACAAATGCGTCGCCAACGCCTCGCGCATCCTCGCGCTGCGCCGTGGCAACCCGATCGGCTTCTGGATCGGTGCGGCGATGGCCGGAGCCTATGTAGGCCTGGGCATCATCCTGATCTTCACACTGGGCAACCTGCTCGACCCCAGCCTGCGGCCGCTCGTGATGGGCTCCTTCTTCGGCATCGCGCTGACCCTGGTCATCGTCGCCGGCGCGGAGCTCTACACCGGGCACACGATGGTGCTCGCGATCGGCGTCCGGCAGGGCGCGCTCGGCGCGGGACAGGCGGCGCTGACGCTGCTGCAGTCCTGGCTGGGCAACCTGCTCGGCGCGATCCTGGTCTCATGGCTCTTCTGGCTGGGCGGCGGCGGCAAGCTGTTGCCCGACGCGAACAGCCTCGTGCACAGCGCCGCGCTGGCGAAGACCACGGCTCCGGCGCTCGCGCTGTTCGCGCGCGGTGTGCTCTGCAACTGGCTGGTCTGCCTCGCGATCTGGATGAGCCTGAGGAGCGAAGGCGCGGGCCGCTTCATCGCGATCTGGTGGTGCCTGCTCGCCTTCATCGCGTCGGGCTATGAGCACTCGATCGCGAACATGACGCTGTTCGCGCTGTCGTGGTTCGGCCAGCACTCCGCGGCCTTCACGCTGGGCGGCATCGCCTGGAACCTGTTCTGGGTCACGCTCGGCAACACGGTGGCCGGCGTGCTGTTCATGGGCCTCGGCTACTGGTACCTGACGCCGCAGGCCGAGCGCCCGGCCCGCACCGACTGATCCGCCGAAATCCAGGCCCTGATGGGCCTGGATTCATCTGCATCAAACATCGCTCATCACAATCGTCTGGCCCTGCCGGGAAGAGCTAGCATGCGCGCTGAAAACGTTATCATACGAGGTCGAACATGCTTTCGCTGCGCAGCTTCTTCCCTGCCGTGATCCTGAGTAGTCTCGCCCTCGGCGCGACACCGGCCACCGCGGCGGACCTCCAACTGGGCGAGGCGCTCGGCGTCGCGGTCAGGCCCACCGTGCTGCGCGGCTACAACTTCGGCAACTGGATGCAAGTGGCCGAATTCGGCGATCCACTGCGCGAACTCGCCCCGGCCCTGCTGCGCTTTCCGGCCGGCAACATCGGCGACGAGTTCGATCTGAGCGAGACCTCGCTGACCCTCGCCAAGGCGGGTGCCAGCCTGCTCGGCCAGCCGCCTCTGCTCGTGCAGACCCGGGTCTTCCAGGGAAAGAGCGGCGAGCCCGTCCACAACCGCCCCGAGGATGCCGCTCAGGCCGTGCGGATCAGCGCAACGCTCGGCCTCGCGGTTCCGTACTGGGAGATCGGCAACGAACCCGACCTCTATGCGGTCACGCGCGGCGATCCAAGCTGGACCGCGGATCGCTACTGCGCGGTCTTCCGCGCCCAGGCGGCAGCGATCCGCGCGGTCGCTCCGCAGGCACGGATCGCCGGTCCCGCTGTCTCCGGTTCGCTGCCGGCGCGCGACGACTTCATCGAGCGATTCGTGCGCGGCTGCGGCGATGTCCTCGACGTGCTGACCTGGCACATCTACCCGAGCGAGGGAGAGAAGAGCGACGAGGCCGCGCTGGCCACCGCGAGCGAGGCCTCGCGCACGCTCACGCAGATGCGCGCGCTGTGGGCCGATCCACACCGCAACCCGCTGGGCCATCAACGCGCGATCGGCTTCGGCGTCACCGAGTACGGGCTGTCCTGGCGCACCGAGCGGCCGCGGCACATCGCCGATCAGGTCGCCGCGCTGTGGGCGGCCGAGACCGCGCTGCGGCTCAACGAGGGCGGCGCCGAGATGGCGCAGTACTTCGCGCTGCAGGGCACGGGGGGGCACGGCCTGCTCGACCTGGCCGGCGCGGCGCGGCCGAGCTGGTACGCCTTCCGCTTGCTGGCGGCTCTGCGCGGCGATTTCCTCGCCGTGCGCAGCAGCAAGCGCGCGCTGTGGCTGCATGCGACGCGCGACGGCAATACTCTGCAGCTTCTCGTCACCAATCCGACGGCCGAGGCGCTGACGCTGCAGAGCGCGCTGCCCGGCTACCGTCTCGAACATCAGCGCGGCTTCGACGCAGCGCTCGCCGAGGCCGAAGAAGCGATGGTCGAGCAGCAGGGGCACGAGAAAATCGTGCTGCCGCCGCGCTCGATGACCCTGCTCAGCTATTCGCGCAGCGAACGCTGAACCCGGCTCCGCCCTGATGGCTTCATCACAAAATTCAATCGCGGTCCGGGATCGCCTGCGCACGGCGACTGTCTAGCTTGTTCCACACCGCGCGTCGGCCCGCTCCGCCGCGCCTGAACAAGAAAGGTCCCACCGTGACGCAAACCGGCAAAAAGCCCCGCATCCTGATCGTCGGCGGAGGCGCAGGCGGTCTCGAACTCGCCGTCAAACTCGGCGAATCCCTCGGCAAGACCGAACGCGCCGAGATCACGCTCGTCGACCGCTCGCGCACCCACGTCTGGAAACCGCTGCTGCACCAGGTCGCCGCCGGCACTCTGGACAGCCACTCGGACGAGCTCGAATACCTCGCGCTGAGCGTGCGCCACCACTTCCACTTCCGGCTCGGCGAGCTGGTCGGCCTCGACCGCGCGGCGAAGGAAATCCACCTCGCGCCGGTGCTGAGCCTCGAAGGCGAAGAGCTGCTGCCCGAGAGCCGCCTCGGCTACGACTACCTCGTCTTCGCACTGGGCAGTCTGACCAACGACTTCGGCACGCCGGGCGCCAAGGAGCACTGCATCAGCCTCGATTCCGCGCCGGCCGCGCTGCACTTCCAGCGCAAGCTGATCGACGCGTCGCTGCGCGCCCAGCTCGCCCGCCCCGAGCAGGGCCGTTTCACGGTCACGATCATCGGCGGGGGGGCGACCGGCGTCGAGCTCGCGGCCGAGCTGCACATGAGCACCCGCATCATGACCAGCTACGGGCTCGAGAACCTTCACCCGGAGCGCGACGTCAAGATCGTCATCGTCGATGCCGCGCCGCGCATCCTGCCGCTACTGCCCGAGCGGGTCTCGTCCGCGGTCACCCGCGAATTGCGGAAACTCGACATCGACGTCCACACCAACGAGAAGGTGGTCCAGGTCTCGCCCGAAGGCGTGCAGATGGGCAGCGGCAAGCTGATCGCAAGCGGCCTGACGGTCTGGGCGGCGGGGATCAAGGCACCCGACTTCCTGCGCGACATCGGGGGGCTGGAGACCAACCGGGCCAACCAGCTGGTCGTCGACAAAACGCTGAGGAGCTCACGCGACCCGGCCATCTTCGCGCTGGGCGACTGCGCAGCCTGCCCGCTCGACGACAGCGGCAAGCTCGTGCCGCCGCGCGCCCAGGCCGCCCACCAGCAGGCGCTGCTGCTCGCGAAGACTCTGCCCCGGCTGCTCTCGGGCAAGTCCGCGCTGCCCTTCCGCTACCACGACCACGGCTCGCTGGTCTCGCTCGGCGAGTACAGCACGGTCGGCAGCCTGATGGGCGGAATCCGCAGCGGCAGCCTGTTCATCGAAGGCATGTTCGCGAAGTGGATGTACTGGTCGCTGCACAAGAAGCACCAGATCGCGATCAACGGCATGTTCCGGACCTGGCTCGCGACCTGGGTCGAGGCGATCGACCGGATCCGCAACCCGCGCATCAAGCTGCACTGACGCTGGCCACAAGTCAAAACCTGTATCACGCAGAGCCGCAGAGCCACGGAGAGAACCATCCCGGAATCAAGGCACCCAGAATGCGTGGCTCTGCCTTGAGCTGGCGCGGCTCAGCGTAAAGTGACGAGCGGTAGAGTTTCGCGGCTGGATGAACCGGGGTTTTGCTCGGAAAGCGCTGTAGCCCTTGATTTTCTCTGCGGCTCTGCGTGAGGATGATTTTGATCTTGTCTTCACCGAGCCTCAGCCCTTGCCCAAAATGCTACCCATAAACAAAAAGCCCGCCGGTCTCGCGACCGGCGGGCTTTTTTTCAGTTCAGGCGGATCAGTGTTCGCCGAGAACCGAGACGGTGATCGTGACGATCACGTCGGTGTGCAGCGCCAGGTGCAGCTGGAAGTCGCCGATCGTCTTGATCGGACCTTCCGGCATGCGCACGGCAGCCTTTTCGATCGCGACGCCCTGGGCAACCAGAGCTTCGGCGATGTCGGCGTTGGTGACCGAACCGAACAGGCGGCCATCGACGCCAGCCTTGCGGGTGATCTGAACCAGCAGGCCGTCGACCTTGGTGGCCTGTTCCTGAGCGGCAGCCAGCTTTTCAGCGGCCAGACGTTCGAGTTCAGCGCGGCGTTCTTCGAAGGCAGCCAGGTTGGCCGGGGTCGCACGGCGGGCGCGGCCTTGAGGGATCAGGTAGTTACGCGCGTAACCGTCCTTGACCTTGACCACGTCGCCGAGGTTGCCGAGATTGATGACCTTGTCGAGCAGAATGATTTGCATGGTGAGTCCTCCGGCCTTATTGGTGCAGGTCGGTGAAGGGCAGCAGCGCGAGGAAGCGGGCGCGCTTGATCGCGACCTGCAGCTGGCGCTGATATCCGGCCTTGGTCCCGGTGATACGGGCAGGCATGATCTTGCCGGTTTCGGTGATGAATTCCTTCAGGACGTCGATGTCCTTGTAGTCGATTTCCTCGACCTTTTCGGCGGTGAAGCGGCAGAACTTGCGGCGCTTGAACAGGCCACCGCGGCGGTTGCCGCCCTTCTTGTCATCTTTTTTCTTGGGTCTGAAAGCCATTTTCAGTTCCTTCCAACAATTCGATCGTATTCACATGCATCACCAGTCCGGAGTGACGCGCACTGCGCGCCGCGAGGAATCCGGTGAGGCGAAGCTTTTGCCCTGGTCGCAGGCTCTGCGCGGACTGCGCAGCGTCTCCAACCAGCATCGCGGAGAGCTCGCAACGCACTTCCCGCTCCAGGCCCGCCTCGATCTGGCGGGACAGATGTGCAATCCGGAATTCGAGGATCGCGACACCCGCGGGGGTTCTGCGCAGCGCACCGACTTCGGTCGGTTCGCCATCGAGAACCAGTGTGTTGAGCCCTTCGCCGACAGGCATCAGGCCTGCGTTTCGGCGGGCTTGGCTTCTTCGGTGGCGGCAGCCGGTGCAGCCGGAGCGGCAGCGGGAGTCAGCGACTTGGACTTCTCTTCCTTCATCATCGGCGACGGCGTTGCCACGGCATGCTTGGTCTTGATGATCAGGTGACGCAGAACGGCGTCGTTGAACTTGAACGCGTGTTCGAGTTCGGCGAGCGATTCGTTGTCGGTCTCGATGTTCATCAGCACATAGTGCGCTTTGTGAACTTTCTGGATCGGGTAGGCCAGCTGACGGCGTCCCCAGTCTTCGAGACGGTGGATTTGACCACCGTGCTGGCTGACGAGCGCCTTGTAGCGCTCGATCATCGCCGGGACCTGTTCGGACTGGTCCGGGTGGACGATGAATACGACTTCATAGTGTCGCATGGATGCTCCTTGCGGTTGCAGTTAAGACACAGCCCCCCGGCATGCGAAACCGGTGGGGCAAGGGAACTGAGCATTCTAAACTCCCCTTGGGAATCCTTCAAGCCCGCGCAAGCCCGAAACGCTGCTGCGCCGGGCTCGCCTATACTTCGCCGTTCGCCTCGATGCCTTGCGGAGAAACCATGAAGATCGAAACCCTGGCCGTGCATGCGGGATACGCTCCCGACCCGACAACCCACGCGGCCGCCGTGCCCATCTATCAGACGACGTCCTATGCTTTTGACGACACCCAGCACGGCGCGGACCTGTTCGATCTGAAGGTGGCCGGCAACATCTATACGCGGATCATGAACCCGACCACCGACGTGCTCGAGAAGCGGGTCGCCGCGCTCGAAGGCGGAATCGGCGCGCTGGCGCTCGCCTCCGGCCTCGCCGCGGTCGCCTATGCGATCCAGACGATCGCCGAAGCCGGCGACAACATCGTCTCGGCTTCGACGCTGTACGGCGGCACTTTCACGCTCTTCGCGCATACGCTGCCCCAGTCGGGGATCACGACCCGCTTTGCCGACTACCGCGATCCGGCCAGCTTCGCCGCGCTGATCGACGAGCACACCAAGGCGATCTATGTCGAATCGATCGGCAATCCGCTCGGCAACATCACCGACATCGAAGCGATCGCGGCGGTCGCGCACGCGCACGGCATCCCGCTGATCGTCGACAACACGGTCCCCTCCCCGTATCTGCTGCGCCCCTTCGAGTTCGGCGCCGACATCGTCGTCCATTCGCTGACCAAGTATCTGGGCGGGCACGGCACCTCGCTGGGCGGCGCGATCGTCGATTCGGGCAAGTTCCCGTGGCGCGAGCACAAGCAGCGTTTCCGCCGCCTCAACGAGCCGGACCCCGCCTATCACGGCGTCGTCTATACGGAGGCGATGGGCGATGCGGCCTACATCGCGCGCGCCCGCGTCGTGCCGCTGCGCTGCACCGGAGCCGCGATCTCGCCGTTCAACTCCTTCCAGATCCTGCAGGGCATCGAGACTCTGGCACTGCGGATGGACCGGATCACCGAGAACAGCCTGAAGCTCGCGCACTTCCTCGCCCAGCATCCGAAGGTGAACTGGGTCAACTACGCGGGCCTGCCCGATCACCGCGACCACGCGCTGGCCGTCAAGTACATGGGCGGACGGCCTTCCGGCATCCTGACTTTCGGCGTGCACGGCGGCCGCGAGGGCGGCGCGCGCTTCCAGGATGCCTTGAAGCTCTTCACCCGCCTCGTCAATATCGGCGACGCGAAGTCGTTGGCCTGCCACCCGGCCTCGACGACCCACCGCCAGCTCTCGCCCGAGGAGCTCGAAAAGGCCGGCGTCACGTTGGACACGGTGCGCCTGTCGATCGGCATCGAGCATGTCGACGACCTGATCGCCGACCTCGACCAGGCCCTCGCCGCGGCCTGAGCTTTTCGCCAGCAAAAAGGCCGGATCGTCTGATCCGGCCTTTTCGTTGATTCCTTGCGAACAAACCCGGGCTAATGGCGCCCCTTGCCCAGGCGCAGCGCGAGCCAGAGCAGCGACGCATAGACCGCCATCGCGACCACCGGAGGCGTCTTGCTGGCGATCAGTGCAAAGGCAGCGCAGATCAGGCTCGCGATGTGCAGCCCACGAACCGATTGCCCGCGCCGCACGAGTTCGATCGCGAACGCTGCGGTCGTCAGCATCTGGGCTGCGCCGAACAGCAGAACGGTCGGCCTGCCCATAAGCAGTGGACTCCACTGCTGGACGACGAAAACCAGCCACCACAGAGCGAGGATGAGGCCGATCAGCCCGCAGGCCCGCCAGATCTGTTCCTTGCGGGCGGGAGAGGGTGCGCAGCGGATCACTTCGCCTCGACTCTGAGCTCGGCCGAGCGCGCGTGCGCCTGAAGCCCTTCGCCGTGCGCCAGCGTCGATGCGACGCGGCCAAGGCGCTGGGCGCCGGCCTTCGACATCCGGATCAGCGAAGTGCGCTTCTGGAAGTCATAGACGCCCAAGGGCGAAGAAAAGCGGGCGCTGCGCGAAGTCGGCAGCACATGGTTGGGGCCGGCGCAGTAGTCGCCCAGCGCCTCGACCGACCAGTGGCCGGCGAAGATCGCCCCGGCGTGATGGATCTGGGCGATCAGCGGCTCGGGATCTTCGACGGCGAGTTCAAGGTGCTCGGGCGCGATCCGGTTGGCGATCGCACAGGCCTCGGCAAGGTCGCGCACCCGGATCAGCGCGCCGCGGTGCGCTAGCGACGCCGCGATCGTCGCCGCACGCGGCATGCCCGGCAGCAGCCGGGCGATCGACTCGGCAACCTTTTCGATGAAACCGGCATCCGGGCAGAGCAGGATGGCCTGGGCCAATTCGTCGTGCTCGGCCTGGGCGAAGAGGTCCATCGCAGTCCAGTCCGGATCGCCCGACGCGTCGGAGATGATCAGCACTTCGGAGGGACCGGCCACCATGTCGATGCCGACGGTGCCGAAGACCCGGCGTTTCGCGGCCGCGACATAGGCGTTGCCGGGGCCGACGATCTTGTCGACCTGGGGAATCGTTTCGGTGCCGAAAGCCAGAGCGCCGATCGCCTGGGCTCCGCCAATCGTGAACACGCGATCGACGCCGGCGACCGCGGCCGCGGCCAGCACCAGAGGATTGCGCTCGCCACGCGGCGTCGGCACGACCATGATCAGCTCGCGGACGCCCGCGACCTTGGCCGGGATCGCATTCATCAGCACCGAGCTGGGGTAGGAAGCCTTGCCGCCGGGAACGTAGAGGCCGGCGCGATCGAGCGCCGTGACCTTCTGGCCGAGGCGGGTTCCGTCTTCCTCGACATAGTCCCAGCTCTGCATCAGCTGGCGCTCGTGATAGGCGCGCACGCGCGCCGCCGCTTCCTCGAGCGCCGAACGCTGCTCGGCGGGCAGGCCCGCGAGCGCCGCGTCGAGATCGACGCGCGAGAGTTCGAGATCGGCCAGCGTTGCGGCTTCGAGCTTGTCGAAGCGCTTCGTATAGGCCAGCACCGCGGCATCGCCTTCGAGGCGGACCGCGGTCAGGATCTCGCTGACCGCGCGCTCGATGCTCTCGTCCTGCGCCGCTTCGAAAGCGAGCAGGCTTTTCAGGCGTGCGTCGAAATCGCTGTCGCTACTGGAGAGGCGCAGGATCGGGTTCATGGCTTGATGGCTCCGGCAAAGGCATCGATGACGGGTTGCAGCAGATCGTGCTTGAGCTTCAGCGACGCCTGATTGACGATCAGACGCGAGCTGACCGCGAGGATGTCCTCGACTTCGACCAGACCGTTCGCGCGCAGCGTGCCGCCGGACGAGACCAGGTCGACGATCGCATCGGCCAGTCCCACCAGAGGCGCGAGTTCCATCGATCCGTAGAGCTTGATCAGGTCGACATGCATGCCCTTTGACGCGAAGTGATCGCGCGCGGTCTGGATGTACTTGGTCGCGACGCGGATGCGCGCGCCCCGCCGCACCGCGGCCTCGTAGTCGAAGCCCCGGGGGACGGCCACGCACATCCGGCACTTCGCGATATTCAGATCCAGAGGCTGGTAGAGGTCGGCGCCGCCGTGCTCGATCAGCACGTCCTTGCCGGCGATGCCCATGTCGGCAGCGCCGTACTGGACATAGGTCGGCGTGTCGGTCGCGCGGATGATCACGAGACGCACGTCCGGCCGGTTCGTCGCGAGGATCAGCTTGCGCGAAGTCTCGGGATCCTCGGTCGGGACGATGCCGGCGGCGGCGAGCAGCGGCAGCGTTTCCTCGAATATCCGGCCCTTGGACAGGGCCAGGGTAATGCCTCCAAATTCGGTCATCAGCTCACTCGTTTCACTTGTGCGCCCAGCGCAGTCAGCTTTTCCTCGATCTGTTCATAGCCACGGTCGAGGTGATAGATGCGGTCGATCAGGGTTTCGCCTTCGGCGACGAGGCCGGCGATGATCAGGCTCGCCGAAGCGCGCAGATCGGTCGCCATCACGGTCGCGCCCTGGAGTCTGGGCACTCCGGTCACGATCGCGGTATTGCCATCGATGCGGATGTCCGCGCCGAGGCGAACCAGCTCGACCGCGTGCATGAAGCGGTTCTCGAAGATCGTCTCGCGGATGATCGCCGTGCCTTCGGCGACCGTGTTCAGCGCCATGAACTGGGCCTGCATGTCGGTCGGAAAAGCCGGGTAAGGCGCGGTGCGCAGGCTCACGGCCTTGAGCCGGGACGGCGCTTTCAGGCGGATTGCATTGCGCTCCGTCTCGACTTCGCAGCCCGCGTCGATCAGCTTGTCGATCACGACATCGAGGTAATGCGCGCTGGTGCCGGTCAGGCGCACGTCGCCGCCCGTCACCGCCGCCGCGCACAGATAGGTTCCGGTCTCGATCCGGTCCGGCATCACGCTATAGCTGGCGCCATGCAGGCTTTCAACCCCACGGATCCGGATCACGTCGGTGCCGGCGCCGGAGATCTGCGCGCCCATCGCGTTCAGGCAGTTCGCCAGATCGACGACTTCCGGCTCGCGCGCGGCGTTCTCGATCACGGTCTCGCCGTTGGCCAGGCAGGCCGCCATCATCAGGTTCTCGGTACCGGTCACGGTCACCATGTCGGTGAAGATCCGCACCCCTTTGAGACGGGCGCTGCGCGCGTTGATATAGCCGTGATCGACTTCGATCTCGGCCCCCATCGCGGTCAGACCCTTGATGTGCTGATCGACCGGGCGCGCGCCGATCGCGCAGCCGCCGGGCAGGGACACGCGGGCCTTGCCCATCCGCGCAACCAGAGGGCCGAGCACGAGGACCGCGGCGCGCATCGTCTTGACCAGCTCGTAAGGCGCTTCGGGCTTGTCCAGAGCCTTCGCATCCAGCGTCACCTTGTCGCCGTCGCGCTCGATCTTGACGCCCATCTGGGCCAGCAGCCCGAGCATCGTCGCGATGTCGTTGAGCTGGGGGACGTTGCTGAGCACCAGAGGTTCGGCGCTGAGCAGCGCCGCGCAGAGGATGGGCAGCGCGGCATTCTTGGCGCCGGAGATGGCGATCTCGCCTTCGAGGCGGCGACCACCGGAAATCAGAAGCTTTTGCATATTTGGTAATCCAGCCCCTGGGCGGGGCAATCGGTTATTCGGGACGGATTCAGATACCCATCTTCTCGCGGAACTCGGCCCAGGCGGACGGAGTGAAGGTCTGCAGCTGAAGAGCGTGGATCTCGTTGCCCATCAAGGAGCCCAGAGTCGCATAAACGGCCTGGTGCTGGCGCACCCGGGGTTTGCCCTCGAAACTCTGGCTGACGACGATGCCGGTGAAATGCTCACCGTCGTCGCCGAGCACATGGGCGAACTCGCAGTCCATGCCCTGCTTGATCAAGCTTTCGATCTCTTCTGCCTGGAACATCACACTCTCTCTTAGCCGCGCAGCTTGTAGCCCGAAGCGAGAATTCGCAAGGCCAGAGCCGCCAGGAGGACGAGGAAAAAGGACACAACCGCCAGGCTCAACCACGGGGAAATGTCGGAAACCCCGAAGAAGCCAAAGCGGAAACCATCAATCATGTAGAAAAACGGGTTCAGATGCGAGAGTTTCTGCCAAAAAAATGGCAGGGAATGAACCGAGTAGAAGACTCCGGACAGCATCGTCAGCGGCATGATCAGGAAATTCTGGAAGCCGGCGAGCTGGTCGAACTTCTCGGCCCAGATGCCGGCGATCACGCCCAGGCTCGCCAGGATCGCACCGCCGAGCAGCGCGAAGACCAGGATCCAGACCGGCGAGACCGGCGGCGCGCAGACGAAGAACAGCGAGGCGAGCCAGACTCCGGCGCCGACGACGAGGCCGCGCACGATGCCGGCAAGCACATAGGCGAGAAAGAACTCGCGGTAGGAAATCGGCGGCAGAAGCACGAAGACGATGTTGCCGGTCACCTTGCTCTGGATCAGCGACGATGAGGTGTTCGCAAACGCGTTCTGCAGCAGCGACATCATGACCAGGCCGGGGATCAGGAAAGCCGTATAGCTGACCATTCCATAGACCGTGACATGGCGATCGAAGGCGTGCGAGAAGATCAGCAGATAGAGGACGGACGAGAGCACCGGCGCGGCGACGGTCTGGAAGCCGACCTTCCAGAAGCGCAGCACTTCCTTGTAGAGCAGGGTCTGAAATCCGATCACGTCGCGCTCCGCATCACTTCGACGAATACCTGTTCAAGATCGGGCTGACCGAGCTCGAAATCGACGATTCGCACGCCCGCCGCGCGCAGCGCGACGAGGCGTTCGACCAGCGCTTCGTGAGAGTCGGCCGACCAGACCCAGTACTGACCTTCGCGACCGGCGGGTTCAAGCCCGGGCGGCAGCTCGCCTTCGACTTTGACCTTCATCGTCAGGCCTTCGACCGCACGCAGCAGGTTCGCGGTATCGTCGAGCGCGACGATGCGGCCGGCCTTCAGCATCGCGATCCGGTTGCACAGGCTCTGCGCTTCTTCGAGGTAGTGGGTCGTCAGCACGATCGTGTGCCCCGCCTCGTTGAGTTCGCGGACGAAAGTCCACAACCCCTGACGCAGCTCGACATCGACGCCGGCGGTCGGCTCGTCGAGCACGATGACCGGAGGCCTGTGGACGAGCGCCTGAGCGACCAGAACCCGCCTCTTCATGCCCCCCGAGAGCTGGCGCATGTTCGCGTCGGCCTTGGCCGACAGATCGAGGCGGAACAGCAGCTCGTCGATCCAGTCGTCGTTGTGGCGCAGCCCGAAATAGCCGGACTGGATCTTCAGCACTTCGCGGACCGAGAAGAAGGGATCGAACACGATCTCCTGGGGCACGATGCCGACCTGGCGACGCGCCTCACGGTAATCGGCGACGACGTCGCGGCCCATGATCCGGATATGGCCCGAAGAGAGACGGAGCAGCCCGGCAAGGGCCGAGATCAGCGTCGTCTTTCCGGCCCCGTTGGGCCCCAGCAGGCCGAAGAAGTCGCCCTGCCGGACTTCGAGATCGACTCCGCCCAGAGCTTCGAGCGAGCCATAACGTTTGACGGCGGCCTCGACCGATATCGCCGCACTCATGCGGCAGCGTCCCCGATCGGCAGCAGATCCGCGATGTCGTACAGCGCGGCGAGCGAGCGCAGCTGTCCGGAGATGCCGTCTATCCGCACGACCCCGCCGCGACTCTCGACCTCCCTCATCCACGCGAGAACCAGAGCCAGCGCGGCCGAGTCGACCGGATCGGCTTCGGACAGGTCGAGGATACGGCCGGTGACGCAATCGGTTCCTCCGCACAAAGCGCGGCCGGCATCGAGCAGATCGCCGACGGACTCCATCGTGATCGGGCCCTGGATGCGCAGCCGTTCCCCGTCCTCGACGATCATTTCTTCGAATTCCCGGCCGCGTTCTGGGCGTTCTTGGTCTTCAGCGACGCGAGCAGACCATCGACTCCGTGCGCCTTCACTTCCTGGCCGAAACTGTCCCGATAGCTGGTGATCAGGCTGACCCCGGCGACCGCGACATCGTAGACCTTCCACTGCCCGTCCTTCTTCTCCAGGCTGTAGTCGACGGTATCGGGAGAGGAACCGGCCTTGCGCACCGTGGTCCGCACGACGACGTCGCTGTCGCCAGCCGCGAGCTTGAGGGGCTTGACCGCGATTTGGTAGTCCTTGAACTTGGTCAGTGCGTTCGCATAGCTGCGCACCAGCAGGGTGCGGAACTCGGCGGTCAGCGCGGCGCGCTGGGCCGGGGTGGCTGAGCGCCAGTCGCGGCCCAGGGCCAGCGAGGTCATCCGGGTGAAGTCGAAGTTCGGCAGCACCTTCGCATCGATCAGATCGAGAGTCTTCTTGGTGTCTCCGGCCTGGATCGACTTGTCCTGGCGGACGATGGTCAGGACTTCATCGGACACGCGCTTGATCTGCGCATCGGGCGCTTCCTCGGCAAGCGCGGGGAGGCTCGTGGCGAGCAGCAGGACGGCCAGGAAACGGGCAAACAGAGAACGAAACATCAATGGACCTCTTTCTTCGGTTCTTCGGGTTCAGTAGAGGACGGCGTATCGGACTGCGCAGAGTCGGAGTCGTCCTTCTTCTCTGGAGGCGGCGCACCGTCGTAGATCAGACTTTGACGTCTTTGCAGATAGAAGTTGCGCAAGAAGCTGTATTTATCAAGAGCCGCTTCATCGAAGGTCTGGTCGGTACCGAGCAGCCCCGCCCGGATATCGATGACCGCGACGCCGGAAATCGAGTTGCGCGCCGGCACGCTTTTGATCACATAGGAGCGGGGAGAGGACAGATAGTCGACCGGCAGAGCCGCCGCGTCGCGCACCGTGCTCGGCCCCAGCAGCGGCAACATCAGGAAGGGGCCCGATTTGAGTCCCCAGTAGCCAAGTGTCTGGCCGAAATCCTTGTTGTGCTTCTCGAGTCCGACCTCCGAGGCGACATCGACAAAACCGAGCACCCCCAGAGTCGAATTGAGCAGGACGCGGCCGACATCGCTCGCCGCGGCGCTGAACTTGCCCTGCAGCAGGTTGTTCATCGCATTGGGCACATCGCCGAAATTGCCGACGAAATTCGAGAACGCGACCCGCGCCGGCAGCGGAACCGCCGCGACATAGCCTTGCGCGGCGGGTTTGAGCGCGTAGCGGTCCAGCTTGTCGTTGAAGGAGTAGACGCTGCGGTTGAAGCTCTCGAAAGGATCGCGCTCGTCGGCCTTCGCGTTTGCAGCAAGAACAACGAGAGCGATCGCCCCGGCGGCAAGACTCGTTTTTTTCATTTGCTCTCCCCTCCCCCTTCGGCGGCCTTGTCGAACATGAAGCGGCTGATCAGCTTCTCGAGCACGACCGCAGACTGCGTCTTCGTGATCGTCTCGCCCGGCGCCAGATCCTTCTCGTCGCCACCCGGCTCCAGCCCGACGTACTGCTCGCCGAGCAGGCCCGAGGTGTTGATCGTCGCGAAGGTGTCCTTCGGGAAACGATAGCGCCCATCCACCTTCAGCACCACTTTGGCCTGGAACTTCTCGCGGTCGTAGTGGATCTCGGTGACCCGCCCGACCAGCACGCCCGAGGCCTTGACCGGCGCCCTCGCCTTCAGACCGCCGATGTTGTCAAAGTTCGCGGTCAGCTCATAGGTATCGCGCAACTTCTCGCCGCCCAGGTTGCCCACCTTGAGCGCCAGGAACAGCAGCGCCACGATGCCTATGGCCACGAAAATGCCGACCCCCAGGTCGATTCTGGAACGATTCATCGTTCAAACCCCATCAAAATTGAAACCCGCCCCGGCCCTCGCCGGAGCGCGAAAACCTTCCGCGCGCGCTAGCCCCGGAACATGAACGAGGTCAGCACGAAGTCGAGCCCGAGGATCGCCAGCGACGAACTGACCACGGTGCGCGTGATCGCGCGCGAGATCCCCTCGGCGGTCGGCACGCAGTCCCAGCCTTCGAACACCGAGATCAGCGCGACCGCGACGCCGAACACGCCGCTCTTGATCACGCCGTTGAGCACGTCGTAGCGAAAATCCACCGAACTCTGCATCTGCGACCAGAACGCGCCGTTATCGACGCCGATCAGCACGACGCCGATCAGCCAGCCGCCGAACACGCCCATCGCCGAGAACAGCGCCGCCAGCAGCGGCATCGAGATCACCCCGCCCCAGAAGCGCGGCGCGATGACCCGCGCCAGCGGATTGACCGCCATCATGTCCATCGCCTTGAGCTGCTCGGTCGTCTTCATCAGCCCGATCTCGGCAGTCACCGCGGTGCCGGCCCGACTCGCGAACAAGAGCGCCGCAACGACCGGCCCCAGCTCGCGCACCAGCGACAGCGACACCAGCACGCCCAGCGCCTCGCTCGAACCGTAGCGCTGCAGCGTCTCGTAGCCCTGCAGGCCCAGCACCAACCCGACGAAGAGGCCCGAGACGCCGATGATCAACAGCGAGAGCACGCCGCTCATGTAGATCTCGCGCATCGTCAGCGCCCGGAAGCGCCTCAGGCTCTGCCCCGAATAAACCAGCAGCATGCCGAGGAAACGGGTCGCGAAACCGACCCGCCAGACTCCGTCCACGGCCCAGGCGCCCAGCCGGGTCAGCGCGCCCGCGCCAAAATCGAAACGTCCGCTCATGCCCGCCCTCCCAGCAGCGCATCCCGGTAAGGAGGCGCGGGATAGTGAAACCGCACCGGGCCGTCGGCTTCCGAATGCACGAACTGATGCACATACGGATCGGTCGAGGCGCGGATCTCGTCCGGCGTGCCTTCGGCGACCACTTTGCCTTCCCCGATGAAGTAGACGTAATCGACGATCGCCAGCGATTCGAACACGTCGTGCGTGACCAGCACCGAGGCCGCACCCAGCGCGTCGTTGAGCCGGCGGATCAGCTGGCCGATCACGCCCAGCGAGATCGGATCCAGACCCGCGAACGGCTCGTCGTACATCATCAGCATCGGGTCCAGCGCGGTCGCCCGCGCCAGCGCGACACGCCGCGCCATGCCGCCCGAGAGTTCGGAGGGGCGCAGCGCCGCCGCCCCGCGCAAGCCCACCGCGTGCAGCTTCATCAGCACCAGATCGCGGATCAGCTCCTCGGGCAGGCCCGTGTGCTCGCGCAGCGGGAACGCGACGTTGTCGAAGACCGACAGGTCCGTGAACAGCGCGCCGAACTGGAACAACATGCCCATGCGCCGGCGCAACGCGTAGAGCGCGTCGTGCCCGAGCGACGCGACATCGCGGCCATCGACCGACACCGTGCCCGCCTGCGGCTTGAGCTGACCGCCCATCAGCGACAGCAGCGTCGTCTTGCCCGAACCGCTCCCGCCCATGATCGCGACGACCTTGCCGCGCGGAATCGTCAGATTCACGCCGCTCAGCACTTGCCGGCCCCCGTAGGAGAAGCTCACATCGCGGATTTCGACGATATTGGCGGACACAGGAAATTTGTCAGAGAGAAGGGGCGACGGATTTTATCAGAGCCTACCCTTGGGTTTTCTTAACGTACCAGCCGCACAACATCTGCTCACAAGAAACACCAACCCCGTTACAGCGCCGAAGAGATCCGTCCCCCGGAATCACGCTTGCGTCAGCCCCCCCGGGATCTAGGATTAATCCCATAGTCATAGCCACCGAGAGGCCGGCGATGAGAGCTCACGTTCAGACACTTCTTCTTGCGTTGCTCTGCGCTTGCGTCGCCCATCCGGTACAACCCGATACGCGCGCGCACCTGACCCCCTCTGCCGAAGCAAGCCATCCGGTCGCACCTCCGGTCGTGCAGCTCGCCCCGCCCACGCAGTCTCGTCCCCTCCCGCCCCCGAAAGCGGCGCGTTTCTCGATCGTCGCGCACGGCCTGGATGCCCGGGAGCTGCTCTTCGCGCTGGCGCGTGATGCGCAGATCAACCTCGACGTCCACCCGGCGATCGCCGGGACACTCACGCTCAATGCGCTCGACCAGACGCTGCCCCAGCTCCTCGAGCGGATCGCGCAGCAGATAGAGATGCGCTGGGAGATACGCGATGGCAGCTTGATCGTGATGCCCGACATTCCGGAACTCAAGCTCTACAAGGTCGATTACCTGAACATGAACCGCGACGCGAATGCGATCGTCGCCGTGTCCAGCGAGCTGGGAGGGCAAACCTCGCTCGCGCTGGCGAGCGGCGGAACAGGGCTTGCCGGCGGCAGCAACTCCAGCGCGCGGATCGAGGACAGTGCCCGCAACCGCTTCTGGGAGACCCTGATCCAGAACCTGCGCGAACTGCTGCGCGAAACCGATCGTAGCCCCGAGCCGCCTCAACCCAAAGCCGAAACCCCGGAATCGGCCCCCGCCAACAGCGTCGCGCTGGCGCTCGACAAATACCTGCTCGATCGCTGCCGCAAGCTCTTTCCGAAGGACGTCGAGGCGATGCAGCGCTGCTACGCGCAGACCAGCCAGGAAGCGCTGCTCGTCGAGCGCAGCGCCCGGCAGGACGCCGCCGCCAACGCGCCGAGCCGTTACCGGGAAGCCGCATCGGTGATCGCCAATCCGGAGACCGGCGTGATCTCGATCCGCGCGACGAGTCGTCAACACGAGAAAGTGGGCGACTTCCTCACCCGAGTCCAGGACAGCGCCCGCCGCCAGGTCCTGATCGAGGCGACGATCGCCGAAGTCGACCTGTCCGAAAACTATCAGCAGGGAATCGACTGGGCCAGGATCAGCCTGGCCGGCACCGGCTTCACGCTGGCCCAGAGCGCGCAGGGCAACATCGCTCCCCCCCCGTCCTCGCTGATCCAGATCGGCTACACGTCGAGCGGTGGCAGCTTCTCGGGCAGCATCAAACTGCTCGAATCCTTCGGCACCGTCAAAGTGCTGTCCAGCCCGAAGATCTCGGTGCTGAACAATCAGACCGCGGTGCTCAAGGTCGTCGACAACTCGGTCTATTTCACGATCCAGACCAATGTCCAGCGGGCGAACAGCGCCACCCAGAACGACCTGACGACGTATACGACAACCGTCCACACGGTGCCGATCGGCCTCGTGCTGAGCGTGACGCCGCAGATCGGCGAGGGTTCGGCCGTGATCCTGAACGTGCGCCCCAGCCTGTCGCGCATCGTCGGTCAGGCTGTCGATCCGAATCCGATGCTTCGCCCGCTGGGCATCACGAACACGATCCCGGTGGTCAGGGCGCGCGAAATCGAATCGGTGCTCAGGATTGAGAACGGCAACATCGCGATCATGGGCGGCTTGATGGAGGATGCGATCGATCTCTCCCGCGACACCGTTCCCTTGCTGTCCCGCCTGCCGCTGATCGGTCTGCTCTTCCAGAACCGCAACGACACCCGGCGCAAGAGCGAGCTGGTGATCCTGCTGAGGCCGACGATCGTCGGCCAGGTGGCGCCGCGCGGCACCCTTCCCGGAGCGGATTTCTTCCGCACTCCGGGTCCGCTCGATGCCGTGAATCCGTCCGGATCGAACTGAGCGATCGCGATCATGGCCGCCACCCTTGCACACGAGCGCCCTCAGCTCGGACAGGAGCTGATCGCCCAGGGGCTGATCAGCGAAGACCAGCTGAGGATTGCGCTGATCGAACAGGGGCGCAGCCAGCAGGCGCTCGGCAAGCTGCTGGTCGAGCTGGGCTTTGTCACCGAGGAGACGCTGCGCGAAGCGCTGTCCCGCACCCTGGGCAAGGCATCGGTCGATCTGGCGCGCGCGATCATCGATCCGCTCGCACTGAACCGGGTGCCCAAGGAGATCGCCCGACGCTACCGGCTTCTGCCCCTGTCCTTCGATGCCGAACGGAAGATCCTCAGCATCGCGCTTGCCGACCCCGACGACATCGTCGCCCAGGACAGACTGCAAAGCCTGCTCGGCGACGAGACGACGATAGAGACCGTGCTCGCCGGAGAGTCGGAGATTCTCCGCGCGATCGAACAGCACTACGGCCACGAGCTGTCGATAGACGGCATCCTGCGCGAGATCGAGACCGGCGAAGTCGATGTCAGCGATCTGGCCCGCTCCGGCGACGAGTACAGCCAGCCGGTCGTCCGCCTCGTCGATGCGCTGCTCGCCGACGCGGTCAAGCGCGAAGCGTCCGACATTCACTTCGAACCGGAAGCGAGCCATCTGCGCATCCGCTACCGGATCGACGGGCTTCTGCGCCAAATCCGCGCGCTGCACCGCTCCTGCTGGGCGGCGATGGCCGTCAGGCTCAAGGTGATGGCGAGCCTGAACATCGCCGAAACCCGGGCGCCCCAGGACGGAAGGATCTCGGTGGTCATCAACGGGCGAGCGATCGACTTCCGGGTTTCGGTCCACCCGACGCTGCACGGCGAAAACATCGTGCTGCGCGTCCTCGACCGCCACAAGGGTATCGTCCCTCTCGCCGGTCTGGGCTTGACCGGCGAGCAGCTCGAACTGCTCAAGCGGATGATCGCTCGCCCCGAGGGCCTGATCCTGACGACCGGGCCAACCGGCAGCGGCAAGACGACGACGCTGTACTCGATCCTGAACCATCTGAGCAACGAGAGCCTGAACATCATGACCCTGGAGGATCCGGTCGAATACCCGACCAGTCTGATCCGCCAGACCTCGATCTCGGAAGCGAGCAAGCTCGACTTCGCGGCAGGCGTGCGCGCGATGATGAGGCAGGATCCGGACGTGATCCTGGTCGGCGAGATCCGCGACACCGAAACCGCGGTCATGGCGTTCCGCGCCGCGATGACCGGCCACCAGGTCTACTCGACCTTGCACACGAACTCGGCGCTGGGCGTGATCCCCAGGCTGATCGATCTGGGCATGCAGCCAGACATCCTGGCCGGGAACCTGATCGGCATGCTGGGCCAGCGCCTCGTGCGCCGGCTCTGCCCCGACTGTCGCCGCCCGCGAGCCCCCGAGGCATCCGAACTGCGCCTGCTTGGCCTCCCCCGCGAGGAGGCGCCCGCAGCGATCTTCGATCCGGTCGGCTGCCCCCACTGCGCCTTCCAGGGCTTTCGCGGTCGCACGACGATCACTGAAATCGTCCGGATGGACAGGGATCTCGACGAGCGGGTGGCCCGTCATGCGACACCGAACGAGCTGCTCCGCGCTGCGCGGGACAAGGGCTTCCGGACGCTCGCCGAAGACGGCATCCGGCGGGTTCTCGACGGCACGACTTCGCTGGCGGAACTTGCCCGCGTCGTCGACCTGACCGACAGGATGGGCTGACCGTGACGAGCTTCCGCTATCGCGCCGTCACCCGCGGCGGGCAGAGAATCAGTGGCAGCCTGCAGGCGCGCAACCTGAGCGATCTGGAGCAAAGGCTCAGCCGGCTCGATCTCGTCTTCATCAATGGCGAGGAGAGCCGCCCCCATGCGCTGTGGGCGGGCTGGCGCATTCCCCGGCGCGAGCTGATCCACTTCGGCTTCCACCTCGAAGAGCTGACCCGGGCCGGAGTCCCCCTCCTCGAAGCGCTCCGCGACCTGCGCGACTCGACCCGTCACCCCCGCCTGCGCGAGACCATTGCGGCGCTCGTCGAAGGCATTGAAGGCGGGCAAACCCTGTCCCAGGCGATGAGCGAGCATCCGCTCGCGTTCAGCGAAGTGTCCTGCGCGCTGATCCGCGCGGCCGAACAGAGCGGTACCCTTCCCGATGCGCTCGCCCGCCTCACCGAAGCGCTCCGCCGCGAGGACGAACTCGCCGGCTTCATCCTCCGCCTCGCGATCTACCCGGCCATCGTGCTGACCGTGATCCTCGCCGCGGTCACGGTCGCGATGATCTGGGTTGTCCCCGAACTCTCCCGGCTCTTCCTGTCGACCGGACAGAGCCTGCCGCTCAATACGAAGATCCTGATCGGTCTGTCGAATGCGCTGATCCATCAGGGGCACTGGCTGCTGCTGGCCCTCGTCGCATCGCTCGCGGCGGCGAAGCTCGTCATCACAAAACTGCCGGGAGCCCGGCTCTGCTTCGACCGGGCCAAGCTCGTCTTGCCGGTTTTCGGACGCATCGCCCGCAACATCCTGCTCGCCCGCATCACTTCGCTGCTCGCGACGATGTACGCATCCGGGATCCCTGTCGTCACCGCACTCGCCTCGGCGCGGGAAGCGGCCGGGAACCGCGCAGTGCGGGGCGCGCTCGAGCGGGTCGAGGACAGGATCGCCCAGGGAAGCACGCTCAGCTCGGCCTTCTCCGAGCAGGGGCTCTTCCCCCCGCTGCTCGTGCGGATGCTCAGCATCGGCGAGAGCACCGGAGATCTCGACCGCGCGCTCGCCAATGTCAGCGCCTTCTACATGCGCGATGCGCGCGACGCGATCGCCCGGCTCCAGGTCATGATCGAACCCGCGCTGACCCTGACGCTGGGCGCGCTGCTGGGTTGGGTCATGATCTCGCTGCTCGGCCCGATCTACGACATCGTCACGCGGATGAACCTGCCATGAGCGTCCTCCTCTATCTCGAAGCGGAGAGCCTCCGCGCCTGGTTCTGGCGACGGGGCAGACTCTCTGCCGGCCCCCGTTTCCCGGCGAACGAGACGGGACAACACGACTTTTCGGCCTGGCTGGAAGGCCACCGCGACGAGCGCTTCACGCTGCTCGCCGATGTCGTCGACGAAGCCTTCCAGCTCGAAACCCTTCCGCGGGCGAGCCGCGCCGACCGGCGCGCGATGATCGCGCGCAAGCTCGAACAGTTCGCCGAAGGCACCCCCTTTTGCTGCGCGATCGGCCTGGGGCGCGAACGGCAAGGGGAGCGCGGCGAGCGCATCCTCCTCGCCGCGCTGTCCCGCAGCGCGCAGCTCGAGGACTGGCTGCGCACTCTCAGGGCCGCCGAGGCTTGCCTCGTCGCCCTGCTGACGAGCGCTCAGCTCGTCGCTGCGCTGCGGCCCCGCGCTCTGCGCGACGCGCCTCGCCTGTTGCTGGTCTGCCTGACCCCGGCCGGAATCCGTCAGACTTTTTTTGAGCAAGGGCGACTGCGCTTCTCCCGCCTCGCGACTCTGGCCAACGGCGAGGACTGGATTCCCCGCCTGCCCTACGAAGTGCGCAAGACCCAGCAATACCTCGCTGCCCAACACGCGCTGACGCGCCGGGAAGTCCTCCCGGTCGCGCTGCTCGCGACGCACAGCGATCTGCAAGCGCTGAATCTGGTCTGCGCCGACGACGAAACCCTGCACTACATCGGCGTGGATCTCGCCGAAGGCTTCCGGGCCGCGGGCCTGCCCGCCGCAACGGAAGCGAACGCGCTGCCGCTGCTGCTGCGCGAGGCGGCACGGAGCTCGCGCGGCCCCCAGTTCGCCCCCGAAACCGACAGGGCGGGCTTTCGCGAACATCAGCTCCGCCGGGCCGCCCTGGCCATCGGTTTCGCGGTGTTCGCCGGCGGCCTCGCTTTTACCGCGAATAACCTGAACGACACCGAGCGGCTCGCCGACGCGGCAGAAGCACAGGAGCCCGGCACAAGGGCGCTCGAGCAACGCCTCGCGGGCGAGCTCGCTTCGCTGGACCGCTCCCCGTTTCCGCCCGCAGCGCTGCAGGCCGCACTCTCCAGCCTGGCTCGGAACGAAGCGCGGACCGGGGAACTCGCGGCCAGCCTGCTGCGCGCGAGCCATGCGCTCGATCGTCACCGCGACATATCGCTGGAAAAGCTCAGCTGGACTCTGCTGCCGGGACGCGGCAGCGAGCTGCTCCTGAGCGCCGACCTCGACGCAGCGGCCAGCCGCGATGCGGGCAAGCTGACCGCCGTCGAGGATTTGATCGCAAGCCTGCGCGAGAGCGGCGCAAGCGAGGTCGACGTGCTGAAACCGGCTTCGTCCGTCGATTCGACGGCGGACCGATTCTCGCTGCGCGCCCGCTACCCGGGGGAGGCAAGATGAAACGAAGCCGCTTCCGGATGATCCGGGCTCTGAGCCTTGCCGCGCTGCTGGCCGCATCGGGCACGGCAGCCGCGCTGTGGTCCCAAGCCCGCAGGGATCAGGCGCAGAGCGCGCTGGATCAGGCCAGCGCTTCCCGCCAGAAGATCGACGCCCGTCTGCAGGCGGTCCAGGACGAGAAAACCGCTCTGCTCCGCGCGCAGTCACGCATCGCCGAACTGGGCCGACGCGCAGCCCTGGGCGCGGGGACGCGCCCCGAATGGGCGCAACAGCTCGCCCGGATCCAGCGCAAGCTGAACCTCGCCGAGTTCGCCGGTGAATTCGCGCCCCCCTCCCGCCAGAGCGCCCCGGCGCTCTGCGCGACCCCGCTGAAGATCAAAACCCGCCTGCGCCACGAAGGAGAGTTCCTGCGCCTGATCGCCGCCCTCCAGACCGGTGCGATCGTGCTGCCGCGCCGCTGCACGCTGCAGCGCCAGACCGGTCAGACACCCAATATCACGGCAGAGTGCGATCTGGACTGGCTCACGCTGGACCTGGCACCCGCCCCGCCGCAAAAAGGATCTGGCTCCCGATGAAAAAGCAAATCCTTCTCTGGCTGATGGTCTTGTCCGCGGCCGCCGCGGCCCGGGACGAAGCGGATCCGCCCCTGGGCCGGCTCTTCTACAGCGCCGAACAGCGCGCCCGCATCGATGCGGGTCCCGAAGGCCCCGCGCCGATGCCGCCCCGCGTGCGAAAGCTGGACGGCATCCTGCGCTCGAGCGACGGCGCGAGCACGATATGGCTGGACGGCGAGGCGCTCCGGGGCGCCCAAAAGGGGATATCGATAGGCACGGACAGGATCAGGATACGCACGGAGTCGGGGCGCAGCGTCGAAATCCGGGTCGGCACGACGGGGCGGCTCAGATGAAGAGCCGCGGCTTCGCGCTTCCCGGTCTTCTGATCGGCCTTCTGATCGCGATCACCGCGCTCGCGCTGTGGGCTTCGCGCAGCCCGGGATCCCTGCAGCACCGCACCAGCCAGAGAACAGAGATCGCGCTGAGACAAGCCCGCGAGGCGCTGATCCAGCATGCGGTCTGGGAAGACAGCTCGCCGGGCGCGCTGCTCTGCCCCGATCTCGACAACGACGGCGCCTCCGACTCCTGCGGCCCGCTCAGCCTGCTCGGCCGCTTTCCCTGGAAGACCGTCGGCATCGCACCGCCCCGCGATGGCGCCGGGGAATGCCTCTGGTATGCGCTCTCCCCCGGCGCGCGCAGCGCGCTGAAGGCCGACTCGCGCGGCGGCACCCAGCCCGCGCTGAACCCGGCCTTCGCTGGCGAGCTGAGCCTCGCCGAGGCGGGCATGGCCGCACAGCCGGTCATCGCGGTGCTGATCGCGCCGGGACGAGCGCTGGAAGGGCAGATGAGAACGGGCAGCGCAGATCCCTGTCGCGGAGGGGCCGCCGCCGACTTCATCGAAGCCCGGGTCGGGCTTCGCTCCTTCGTCTCGGAGCCTGAGCGCTCCAGCTTCAACGACAGGCTGCTCGCGATCACCGCAAATCGCCTCTTCGACTCCGTCGCGCCGCGCGTTCTGATCGAGTTCGCCGGAGCCGGAGAGGCTCCCGCGTCGGGCTTGCGCAAGCTCTTCGCGAACGGCCATCGGAGCGAGGAGTTCGGCCCCGGACCGGACGGGCACCCGATCATCGACTTCACTTCCGCGGCAACGCGCAACGCCTTCCCCTCCGCCCTTCCCTTCTCGACGCGGCGCGGCTGTACCCGCTTTGAGGTGGCAGGGAATTTCGCGATTGAATGGCTATGTTTCAACTCATGGACTTCCTACATCCTCTACCAGGCCGAAGGGGTAAACCGGGCGAAACTGAGCCTCGCCGGCTGGCAGCTCACAGCCACGCCGGACGAAGCGCCCCACCTGACTCGGGCTTCACGCTGATCGAGCTGGCCGTCTCGCTGGTGATCGTGGCCCTGCTCTCGGCCGGGCTGGTTCTGAGCCTGCGCACCCAGCTCGAACAGCGCCAGCTCGCCGAGACCCGCTATGCGCTCGAAGAAGCGCGCGAAGCCCTGCTCGGTTTCGCGGCCGTGAATGGCCGACTGCCCTGCCCGGCCAAAGGCGGCGGGCCGGGAGAAGGAGAGGAAGGCGAGCGGGACAGCGCGGGCTGCACCAAGGGCCGCGGCCTGCTCCCCTGGCAGAGCCTGGGTCTGCGCGCGCTCGACGGCTGGAATCACCGCCTCGCCTACCAGATGACGCCCGGCTTCGGCGTGCCAGGACTCGCGTCGGGCGCCCAGCGGGGGCTTGCCGCGGAAGGAAACGTGCAGATTCGCGATGGCGCAGGCCGTGCCCAGGCCAGCGCAGGCGCCGTCGCCGCGGCGATCTGGTCGCTGGGTGCGAACGCCCGCTTCGCGACCTCCCCCGACGGAGCTGCGCTTCGGGATGAAGGCGCGAGCGCGGACGAGGCCCGCAACTCGCCCTTGTCGGCGCCAGGCGTGTTGATCGCCAAGCCCGAAGTCGCCCGTCCCGGCGAAGAGTTCGATGACCAGATGATCTGGATTTCGCGCTATGTGCTGTTCGGCCGAATGATCAGTTCGGGCCGCCTTCCCTGAACGCGAACGCACGGCGGTAACCGAAAGGGAAAACACAGATGCGAAGCCCTGTTTCGGCCCGAAAATGCGCGCAATTTCCCGCAGAAAAGCGCATAAAAAGACGTGGTTCGAAAAACGACACGCGGTTAATCGTTTTCGCCAGAGGAAAGACTTGACCCTGCTCCATCGCCCGCGACACACTTGAACCGTGAAATCTCTCACGCACATCATCCGCCGCTTGCGCACCGCCGGAATAGAGCCGGGCGACAGCGAAGAACTGAAGCTGCAGAAAGCTCTGCTGGTGCAGGCGAGCGGCCTGGTCAGCATCGCCTCGATGGGCTGGTTGCTGATCTACTGGGCGCTCGGCCCCAGGCCTTCACCGACCCTGCCCTTCCTGCTTCAGGTTCTCGTCGCCGGCAATCTGCTGGTGTTCGCCGCGAGCGGAAACTTCGCGGCCTTCCGTTTCACCCAGCTCGCGATCTTCCTGTTCTTCCCCTTCATCACGCAGTGGGCCCTGGGCAACTTCGTCACGGCCTCGGGCCTGATCCTGTGGGGGCTTCTCGCTCCACTGGGCGCACTGCTGTGCGCGGGACCGCGCGAATCGGCTCCGTGGTTCGGTGCCTACCTGTTCCTGACCCTGCTTTCGGGCGCTTCCGATGTGCTGCTCGCTGACTTCGTCGCGGCACGCCCGGCAGTCGTGCCGCTCAAAGCCTCAATGGCTTTCTTCGCGCTGAACTTTGCTGCGCTGTCCTCTATCGTCTGGGTCCTGCTGCGCTTCTCGACAATAGAGAAGCAGAAGACCGCCGCCGCACTCGAGGAGGCGCACCGGCAGCTGAGGATTGAGCAGGACAGATCGGAACGGCTGTTGCTCAACGTCCTGCCCCAGTCGATCGCCGAGCGGCTCAAGGATTCCGATTGCACGATCGCCGACGGCTACGCTGAAGTCACAGTGATGTTCGCCGACATCGTCAGCTTCACCGAGTTGGCGGCTGACATGACTCCGAAACAGATCTTCGGCATGCTCAACCGCGTCTTCTCTCACTTCGATGAACTGGCCGAGCGCCACGGCCTCGAGAAGATCAAGACGATTGGCGACTCCTATATGGTCGCCGGAGGCCTGAATCCGAACGAGACCGACCCCTGCGGTGCGATCGCCCGCCTCGCCGTGGACATGCGCGACTGGCTGGCCGGAGAAGGCGCGCGCGGCCCGAACCCGATACGGGTCAGGATAGGCATTGGCACGGGACCGGTCATCGCGGGCGTCGTCGGCAAGAAGAAGTTCATCTACGACCTGTGGGGAGATACGGTCAACCTCGCGAGCCGGATCACCGCCGAAGGAGCGCCCGGGGCCATTCAGTGCGATGCCCGAACCCATTCCCGCCTGGCCTGTCGCTTCAATTTCGCCCCCCCTCACGTCGTTCCGCTCAAGGGCAAGGGAACGGTCGTCGTCTACCGGCTCAACGATCCCGCGCCGACGCCCGGGATCGAGACCGTCAGCCGCGACAGGGTGCCCGCTCCCGCCCGCGCACCAGCGCCTCCACCGCTGCGCTCACCGGCCTCCGTGACAGGCATCGCCTCCCGACTCTGAGCACGAAACAAGCTCAGGTGGACTGAGGAATTTGCCTCTGATCCCGTACCGGGTTCATGGCAGGATGAGCGCCTCCGTCGAACAGGCCTGGAGCGAGGACAAGATGAAAAGGCAAACCGGTTTCACCCTGGTTGAAATCGCTATTGTGCTGGTCATCATCGGCCTCTTGCTCGGAGGCATGCTCAAGGGGCAGGAGCTGATCGACAGCGCGAAAGTCAAGAACATCGCCCAGGACTACCGTGCGATCTCGATCGCCGTGCTCAGCTACCAGGACAAGTACCGCAGCCTGCCCGGAGACGATGCGGGCGCAGTAAACCGCTGGGGAGCATCCACCTGCCAGGGAAACGGCGACGGGGTCATCGAGGGCGGCAGTTCCGCAACGGCCGAAATCCTGTGCCTGTGGCAACACCTGCGTCTGGCCAATCTGCTGACCGGAGATTCGACCAGCCTCGCGAGCCCTAGGCATACCGACGGAGGCCCTTTCACGGTGTTGAGCCGGGCCAGCGATTCGGCGATCCCGGAAACTCCGGGAGGTCTGATCGTCTGCGCCGAGAACATCCGGGGGCGCCACGTCGCATCGCTGGACACGCTGATGGACGACGGGAATCCGCGCAGCGGCTCGATGCGCGCAAAACTGACCAGTCCCGGCAGCTCGACCGCATCGGGGATCGATGAGAACGGGCTCTACACGGTCTGCATGGGCTTCTGAGCAGGACGATTCTTCAGATTCACGGCGAGGCCTCGAGTCGAACGATCTGGTCGCACCAGCGTCCGGAATCACCCGACCGGGTCGGTAGAATGCTCGCTTTGCCTTCCAGGCACAGGCTTTTCGTGAATTTCAACATCGTACTGCTTCTGGTCGCGACCCTGGTCTGGGGAACGACTTTCCCGCTCCTCAAGTCCGCTTCGGCCACCCTCTCCGGCCTCGAGATATCGACCCTGCGCTTTCTCGCCGCCTCTGTCGTGATGCTGCCTTTCGCGCTGAAAGCGTCGCGGCAGAGCTGGCGGGACGGCGCGCTGCTCGGCATCGTCGCACTCATCGCCTATATCACCCAGGCTTTTGGCCTGGCCCATATCTCGTCGAACCGCAGCGCCTTCCTGACCAGTTTGAACGTGCTGATGGTTCCCTTTCTGGGTCTGGCTTTCGGTCGTCGCCTGAGTGCTCAGGGCGTGTTTGCCGCGGCACTGGCCTGCTTCGGAATCGGACTGCTCTCCTGGGAAGGGGGTGGAAATTGGCTCGGCGACGGCCTGACTTTGCTCTGTGCTCTGGCCAATGCCGCCTATGTACTGATTCTGTCCGCGGTGGCTCCACGCAACGACCCCCGGGATCTGACCGCGACCCAGATCGTGCTGATGGCGATCCTGGGCTGCCTCGCACTGCCCTTCGCGGGCGAGAGCGCACTCGGCAGCCTTCCCCAACGCGCCGCGGATGCGGCTTTGCCCCTGCTCTACCTGGGACTGATCGCCAGCGCCGGCATGCTCTTCCTGCTCGCCATCGCCCAACGGGAAGTCAGCGCCGAGAAAGCGGCCGTGATCTACGCGCTGGAACCCGTCTTCGCGGCGATCTTCAGCTGGTTCTGGCTCGGTGAGACTCTGGGGCTAAGGGGAATGGCCGGAGGCGCTCTGGTCGTATTGGCGGTCATCATCAGCGAATGGAAATTCACCCGCGCCACTCCCGTCGCCGAATCCGCTAATACGATTTAAAAAGCCAAGGCAACAGAATCCGTTCACAAAAAAAAGCCAGAAATCAAAATCTGGCTTTCAAATAAATACCGGCACCGGCAATTCGACATCAAACCATAAACCCCCTTGATCAAAGGATTAATTCCGCATTACTCTTTGCGCCCCGGATCCCCGCACCGCGGATATCCGGCAAAGGAATCTTTTCGGCAAAGCACTGCGCGTAGAAATACTGCATGTGTCCATAGACAAGCCCGCCACTCACGGAAAGCTTGCGCTGATAAAGGTATTCATTTCCAAGGACAAGGAGGATGCAGTGAAGACCCGGATTTTCCGCCTGACCACTCTGGCCGCCCTGCTGACCGCAACTCTTGCGGGCTGTGGCAGCTCAAACGATTCGCAAACCTCGACCGTGCTGACCGGGGTTGCCGCATCCGGCGCTCCGCTCGCCAATGCCGACATCGTCGTCTGCGGCGCCAATGGCGCCAAAAAGACCACCAGCACCGATTCCCAGGGAGCCTATAGCGTCGACATTTCCGGTCTGACCGCGCCGCTTCTGGTCGGTGTCACCAGCGCACCGCTGAGCCCGGTCAACGGCATCATGCAGCCGATCAACGGCACCAAACTCTATACGGCAATCCTGTCCAGCCTCAGCTCGGGCAGCAATATCGCCAACGTCAATCAGCTGACCGACAAGATCGCGTCCGATGTCGCGACGACCGACATGAACCTGAAGGGTTCCGTGCAGCTCTACAATGCCTGCGCGAGCGGCGTCGTCGCCAAGGCGAGCGCGACCACGATCAAGTCCAGCACCGACAGCCTGCGCAGCCTGGTCAGCGATGCGCTGACGGCCGCCAAGGTCAGCAACGTCAGCGCTTTCGATCCGGTCACGACGGCGATGAAGGCCGATCACACCGGCGTCGACGCAGTGCTCGACATGATCTATCACAACCGCGACGGCTTCGGCTCCGCCACCGACAACCAGCTGACCGCGACCCACCTGTACGACCGCAACATGCAGGAGCTGTCGGCGACCAACGTGGCGCTCGATGCAACGCTGAAAGCCTGGTCCTCGTACAAGACCCGGATCTTCGTGATCGGCGACTCGACGGCCAGCAACTACGGCAAGGATGTCGCTCCGCGCACGGGTTGGGGCCAGACTTTCGACCGCTTCGTCGCCGATACGACGACGACCAAGGTCGTGAACCTGGCGCAGTCCGGTCGCAGTTCGCGCAGCTTCATCACCGAAGGCTGGTACGCGATGCTGGCCAACAACCTGCAGAAGGGCGACTACGTCCTGGTCCAGTTCGGTCACAACGACGAGAAGTGCACGACGACCGCCTCGCTCGACTGGGCGAACCGCTGCACCTATCCGAACTCGGCCACCAGCGCAGTCCAGTCGGCCAATGCGACCTCGGCGACCGGAACCGACGGCACCGTCTACAGCGTCCCGCCTGGTGTCGCGACCACCGATCTGTCCTTCCAACGCTCGCTTGAGAAATACGTCGCTCTGGCCAAGGCCAAGGGCGCGACGATCGTGCTGCTGACTCCGGTCACCCGGATCAACCAGGACAAGACGGTCACGACCTACAACGAAGGCGCTTTCCCGATCACGAAGTCGACCCACATCACGAGCAAGGGCGATTACTTCGGCAATTACTCGCAGACCGTGATCGACACCGGCAAGGCCAACAGTGTCCCGGTCGTCGACCTCGACGCGAAGAGCATCGCGTTCATGAACTCGGTGGGCGTCGGCACGGGCGGCCTCGATGCGACGGGTGGGTGGCGCGCTTATCACAACTCGACCGGACCGGCCGATTTTGCGAAATACCCGTATTACAAGACGCTCTATGCGGCTGACGGCGTGACGCCGCTGGCTTACAGCTCGCAGACGGCCGGCAACTACATGAATGCCGACCGCACCCACTTCAAGGAAAGCGGCGCGGTCAAGGTCGACGAGATGATCATCGAAGGCATCAAGGCCGACACGTCCGGAGCGCTCTCCGGCCTCGTGAGCCTGCTCAAATAAGTTTCTTTTGCATCAAGCTTGAGCCCGACTTCGGTCGGGCTTTTTTTGTGCCAGAAAAGGCTCACCAGCCCTGCAGCAGCCTGTCCTCGGCCGCGGCGAGGGCCGCCGGCACGCCGCGCAACACGACGACGTCGCCGTCCTCGAAACAGAGCTCCCGCTCGGGGTTGACGCCGCGTATTCCGTGCCGCCTGACCGCCGATACGCGCACTCCAGGCGCTTCGCTCTCGAGCTCGGCGATCGACTTGCCCAGACCCAGGGCGCCCGACTCGAGCACGACCGAACGCAGCCGCTCCAGCTGCGCGTCGGGGTTGTCCGCCGCGTCCGACAGCCCGTGGAAGAAGCCGCGCATCAGCGCATAGCGCTGGTTGCGGATGTCGCGGGTGCGGCGCACGACCCTCGACAGCGGCACGCCGACCAGCGCCATCGTGTGGCTCGCAAGCGTGATGCCCGATTCAAAGATATCGGTGACGACGGCCGCCGCCCCTTCCTGGGACAGGCGTTCGAGCTGGGATTCCTCGGTCGCCCGGACAACGACCGGCAGGTCGGGACGAGCGCCCCTGACCGCATCGATGACGCGGCAGGCCGAAGCGACATCCGCATAGGAGATCACGACAGCCGAAGCGCGCATCAGGCCTGCGGCGATCAGCGTCTCGCGGCGCGCTGCATCGCCATAGACGACGGTCTCGCCGGCGACGGCGGCTTCGCGGACCCGGTCGGGATCGAGGTCCAGCGCGACCGAAGACAGGTTCTCCTGCTCGAAGAAGCGGGCCAGCAGCTGCCCCGTCCGCCCGTAGCCACAGATGATCACATGGCGCTCGGTGCCCAGGGACTGGGCGGCGACCCGGGTCAGCTCCATCGAACGGAGCAACCATTCGGACGCGACAAAGCGCAGCACGATCCGGTCGCTCGCGACGACCAGCAGCGGCGCCAGGACCAGGGACAGGATCAGCGTCGCGGCGGCGACCTGGATGTGTTCGGGAGAGCTGAGCTTGTAGGCTGCCATTTGCGAGAGCAGCACGAAACCGAACTCGCCTCCGGCGCAGAGCCAGAGTCCGGTGCGGACCGAATTTCCGGCCGTCGCGCCGAAGATCCGGCAGGCCGCGGCAACGACCGCGAACTTCGCAACCATCAACAGCACCAGAAGCCCAAGCACGACGGGCAGATGGGCCAGGATCACCCGCACGTCGAGGAACATCCCGACCGTGACCAGGAAGAGCCCCAGCAGAACGTCGCGAAAAGGCTTGATGTGCTCCTCGACCCGGTAGCGGTACTCGGTCTCGGAGATCAGCATGCCGGCCACGAATGCCCCCAGCGCCATCGACAGCCCCACTTTGGCAGTCAGCCAGGCAAGACCCAGAGTAACCAGCAGCACATTGAGCATGAAGAGCTGGGAGGAACGACGCCGCGCAACGAGCAGGAACCAGCGCGCGAAGATCCTCTGCCCCAGATAGAGGACAACCGCCAGAAGCAGCGCCGCCTTGACCGCGGCGAGCGCCAGCACGCGCAGCTGCTGCTCGGGGGGCTCGGAGAGCGCCGGGATCAGCACCAGGAAAGGCACGACGGCCAGATCCTGGAAGAGCAGCACGCCCATCACCATGCGCCCGTGCGCGGCATCGAGTTCCAGCCGGTCGATCAATAGCTTGGAGAGCAGAGCCGTCGAGGACATCGCGAGCGCGCCACCGAGCACCAGGGCCGAACCGGTAGGGACTCCGGCGAAATGCCCGATCAGCAGCGTCAGCGCGATGCTCGCCCCGACCTGCAGCGCCCCCAGCCCGAACACGACCCTCTTCATGCTGAGCAGCCGGGGCAGAGAGAACTCCAGCCCGATCGTGAACATCAGGAACACGACGCCGAACTCGGCCAGCCCGCGCGCGCCCTCCTCGTCGGGAATCAGGTTCAGCGCGGCGGGGCCGAGCAGCGCGCCGACGGCCAGATAGGCCAGCTCGCCAGGCAGCTTGAGCTTGCCGAAACCCATCACGGCAACGACCGAGACGACCAACAAAAGGAGGATTACATCGAGAGTGGAGGTCATCAAAAAAGGACAGATTCAGCGCCGGGCCGGCGAAAAAGGGGGCATTGCCCCTCTGCTATACTCGCAGCCTAGTTTAACCGCTGCGCGACCATGCACGAAACCAAGCCAAACACCGCTTCCCGAGCAAGCGACGAAGAACTGATCAGGCTGGGCCGCGAGGTCCTGGTAATCGAAGCAGCCGCGGTCGCGGACCTGAGCCGTTCAATCGATGGCGATTTCGTCCACGCCGCCCGCCTGATCCTCGAAGCCCCCGGCCGCGTGATCGTGACCGGGGTCGGAAAATCCGGCCACATCGCCCGCAAGATCGCCGCAACGCTGGCCTCGACGGGCACGCCCGCCTATTTCGTCCATGCGACCGAAGCGGCGCACGGCGATCTCGGCATGATCACCCGCGACGACGTCGTGCTGGCGCTGTCGAACTCAGGCACGACCGCCGAAGTGCTGACGATTGCGCCGGCCATCAAACGCAACGGCGCGAAGCTGATCGCGATGACCGGCCACCCGGATTCGACGCTCGCACAGCTCGCCGACGTGCATCTCGATGCCGGAACCGCGCGCGAGGCCTGCCCGCTGAACTTGGCGCCGACGGCCAGCACGACCGCGGCGCTCGCACTCGGCGACGCTCTGGCCGTCGCGCTGCTCGAAGCCCGTGGCTTCGGCCCCGACGACTTCGCCCGCTCCCATCCAGGCGGCGCACTGGGCCGCCGCCTGCTGACCCGGGTCTCCGACATCATGCGCACCGGTGAGCGGATTCCCCGCGTTCCGGAATCGGCCAGCTTCAACGAAGCGCTGCTTGAAGTGACCCGTGGCGGAATGGGCATGACCGCGATCGTCGACGATGCCGACCACCCGCTAGGCATCTTCACCGACGGCGACCTGCGCCGCCTGCTCGGCTCCGGAGTCGATCTGCGCAAACTGATGATCCGTGAAGTGATGACCCGCTCACCGCGTTCGATCGGACCCGATGCGCTGGCCGCCGAAGCTGCAGCGCGGATGGAGGAGAAGCGGATCAGCCAGATTCTGGTACTCGATGCCGACGCGGTGCTGGTCGGCGCGCTGAGCATGCACGACCTGATGGACGCGAAGGTGATCTGATGAACCGGGCTCATGAGCGTGCAGCCGCCGTCAAACTGATGGCTTTCGATGTCGACGGCGTGCTGACCGACGGAACGATCTGGTATTCGGCCGATGGCGATGCGTTCAAGGGCTTCTCGACGCTGGACGGTCACGGTCTGAAGATGCTGCAGATGGCCGGCATCGAAGTCGCGATCATCTCGGGCCGCCGTTCGCGGGCCCTGGAGCTGCGCTGCGAGAACCTCGGCATTACCCGACTGCACCAGGGCGTCGAGGACAAGCGCGGTGCGTTGCAGCAGCTGCTCGACGAGCTGAATCTGACGCGCGATCAGGCCGGCTATATCGGCGACGACATCGTCGACCTGCCCATCCTGTCCGCCTGTGGCTTCTCGGCGACGACCGGCGACGGCCATCCGCTGATGCGCGGCCGCGTAGACTACGTCAGCACCCGCGCGGGCGGGCGTGGTGCGGCGCGCGAAGTCTGTGAATTCATCCTCGAAGCCCAGGGCAAGCTCACGCCGCTGCTCGAGCGCTGGCTGGGCGAATCCGCATGAAACCACACCTGCCGGTCTTCCCGATTCTGCTGGCTGGCCTGCTCGCCGGAACGAGCTTCTGGCTCGAACACTATGTGCGCACCCAGGCCAGTCACCCGGACGGACGCCTGCGCCACGACCCCGACATGATCGCCCAAGGCGCAAGCCAGGAGCGTTTCGACGCGAACGGAAAGCGCCTCTATGTTCTTAAAACCGAAAAGCTGAGCCATTACCCTGACGATCAGAGCACCCACGTCACGAAGCCCCAGCTGATGCATTTCGGCAAGCCCCAACCCCTGACGGTCACGTCCGACACGGCCCGCATCCTCGGCGAGGGCCGCGAGATCGTCCTCACCGGCAATGTGCTCGGCAGGCGCGAGGCCGGAGCCGACCAGCCGGCGCTGGGCTTCGCGACGAGCTCGCTCACCGTGCTGCCGGACGACGAGCGCGCCTTTACCGAAGAGGCCGTGCACATGACGCACGGCCGCAGCATCATCGACGGCCAACGCCTCGAGATCGACCAGCTTCACGGCCTCGTCAGCCTCCACCAGGTCAGAGCAACCGTCTATTCGAAATCCCAGGACCAAGCCCGATGAGAAAAACCCTCTGTTTCGCCGCTCTGCTGGGCGCCCTCTCGCTGTCACCACTCGCTCATGCCGAGCAGGCCGACCGCAGCAAACCGGTCAAGATCACCGCGGACCGGGTCTCGGTCGACGACAAAAACAAGGTCCAGATCTTTGAAGGATCCGTTGTGCTGACCCAGGGCACGCTGACCCTGCACGCCGACAAAATCGTCGTCTCCCAGGATCAGGACGGCTTCCAGAAGGGCGTCGCGACCAGCGGCGCGGGAGGCCTCGCGCGTTTCCGTCAGAAACGCGAAGCGAAGAGCGAGTACATCGAGGGCGAAGCCGAGAGGATCGTCTATAACGCGAAAAACGACACGGCCCAGCTCTTCAATCGCGCGAAAGTCGTCAGCGGCGGCCGTGACGAAGTGAGCGGCCAATACATCGACTATGACGGTTACAACGAGATCTACCAGGCCACGAACGGCCCGAATGCGACTGTCGTCTCCAACGCGAAGTCCCGGGTCTCGGTGACGATACAGCCGAAGAAGTCGGGCGCGAAACCCGCCGCCTCGGCGCCCTGAACGAGAAAGAGCCGCACTGCGGCTCTTTTTTTGGGCGACGGACCGGGTTCAGACCGCGGCGACCTCGTTCTCTTCGTCGAACACAAGGCTCACCTTGTCCTGATCGTCGAGTCCGATCGTGATGCGCCCGCCATCGACGAGACGCCCGAACAGCAGCTCGTCGGCCAGCACGGCGCGGATCGCGTCCTGAATCAGCCGGGCCATCGGCCTCGCCCCCATCAAGGGGTCGAAGCCCTTGCTCGCCAGCCAGCGTCTGAGCTCGTCGGTGAAGCTCACCTCGACCTTCTTCTCGGTCAGCTGGGCTTCGAGCTGCATCAGGAACTTGTCGACGACCCTGAGGATCACTTCCTCGTCGAGCGGCCGGAACGAGATCGTCGCATCGAGCCGGTTGCGGAACTCGGGCGTGAATTGACGCTTCAGTTCGACCATCTCGTCGCCGGTCTGCCGGGACGCGGTGAAACCCATCGTCGACTTCTGGATCGCCTCCTGACCGACGTTGGTCGTCATGATGATGATCGCGTTGCGGAAGTCCGCCTTGCGGCCGTTGTTGTCGGTCAGCGTGCCGTGGTCCATCACCTGCAGCAAGATGTTGTAGATGTCCGGGTGGGCCTTTTCGATCTCGTCGAGCAGCAGCACACAGTGCGGCGCTTTCGTGATCGCTTCGGTCAAGAGCCCACCCTGGTCGAAGCCGACATAGCCAGGAGGCGCGCCGATCAGCCGGCTGACCGCATGGCGTTCCATGTACTCGGACATGTCGAAGCGGACCAGCTCTATGCCCAGCGTGTAGGCGAGCTGGCGCGCGACCTCGGTCTTGCCGACGCCGGTCGGGCCGCTGAACAGGAAAGCCCCGATCGGCTTCTGCGGGTTGCCGAGACCCGAGCGCGACATCTTGATCGCGCGCGACAGCGCATCGATCGCATCGGACTGTCCGAACACGACGTTCTTCAGATCGCGGTCGAGGTTGCGCAACGCATTCTTGTCATCGGACGAGACGCTGCGCGGCGGGATCCGGGCGATCTTCGCGACGATGTCCTCGATCTCGCCCTTGCCGATCACCTTCTTCTGCCGCGACTTGGGCAGGATGCGCTGAGCGGCTCCGGCCTCGTCGATTACGTCGATCGCCTTGTCGGGCAGATGGCGGTCGTTGATGTAGCGCGCCGACAGTTCGGCCGCGCTGCTCAGCGCCGCGTTCGAATACTTGATGCCATGGTGCTGCTCGAAACGCGACTTCAGGCCCTTGAGGATCTCGACAGTCTCCTGGACCGAGGGCTCGACGACTTCGACCTTCTGGAAGCGCCGGGACAGCGCGTGATCTTTCTCGAAGATCTGCCGGAACTCGGTGAAGGTGGTCGCCCCGACGCATTTGAGCTGCCCCGACGAGAGCGCCGGTTTGAGCAGGTTCGATGCATCCAGCGTTCCGCCCGAGGCCGCCCCGGCGCCGATCAGCGTGTGGATCTCGTCGATGAACAGGATCGCCTTGTCGGTTTCGGCCAGCTGTTTGAGCACGGCCTTGAGCCTTTGCTCGAAGTCGCCCCGGTACTTCGTTCCGGCCAGCAGCGCGCCCATGTCGAGCGCATAGACCTGCGCGTTCTCGAGCAGATCGGGAACCCGCCCGTCGATGATCCGGCGCGCCAGGCCTTCGGCGATCGCGGTCTTGCCGACACCGGCTTCGCCGACCAGCAGCGGATTGTTCTTGCGCCGCCGGCACAGGGTCTGGATGACCCGTTCGATTTCCTTGTCGCGGCCGATCAAGGGATCGATCTTGCCCTGGAGCGCCTGCTGGTTCAGGTTCTGCGTGAAGCTCTCCAGCGCTCCGCCGCTCGCCGCCGCTTCCTGAGCTTCGCCTTCGGAGGCTTCGGACTCGGACTTCTCGGTCGGCTTCGCGCCCATCTGGGGCTGTTTCGTAATCCCGTGTGAGATGAAGTTCACGACGTCCAGCCGCGAGATCCCCTGGCGGCTCAGGAAATAGACCGCATGCGATTCCTTTTCGCCGAAGATTGCGACCAGAACGTTTGCTCCGGTCACTTCCTTCTTGCCCGAAGACTGCACATGCAGGATCGCGCGCTGGATCACACGCTGAAAGCCCAGGGTCGGCTGGGTATCGACTTCATCCTCGCCTTCGACGGTCGGGGTGTGTTCGGTGATGAACAGCGTCAGCTCCTGCCTCAGCTCGTCGAGGCTGGCCGCACAGGAGCGCAGCACTTCAGCCGCGCTCGGGTTGTCGAGCAGAGCCAGCAGCAGATGCTCGATCGTGATGAATTCGTGGCGTTTCTGTCTTGCCTCGACGAAGGCCAGATGCAGGCTGACTTCAAGTTCCTGGGCGATCATCTCAGTTTTCCTCCATTACGCAGGCCAGCGGATGCTGGTTCTGCCGCGCGAAAGCGCTGACCTGTTCCACCTTGGTTGCGGCGATGTCCTTCGGGAAAACGCCACAGACGCCGCGCCCTTCCGTATGCACTTGGAGCATGACTCTCGTTGCGCGTTCTCTATCCATCGAAAAAAACCGTTGCAGCACAACCACAACGAACTCCATCGGGGTGAAATCGTCGTTGAGCAGCAGAACCTTGAACAAGTGCGGAGGCTGCAATCGGGTGCGCTCGGCCTCAAGGACGGATTCGTTCTGTTTCTTCGTAGCCATGCGAGCCATTCTAATCACTCCACCCCATTGTTCAAGGCATCGGGGGGGGTCGGATGAGTAACAAACTGCGCCGCTGGCGCAAAAAAGAGCGCACGGCGCGCGGACCATGCAAGCATCTGATTTTTCGAAACAATGACGAGGCCATAAGCCGACATCCCCCGCCCCCACCACAAGCAAGCGTGCGAAATTGCATTGCAGCGACGCTTTCGCTGCCGTAAAAACGCCGTCAGTGCTCTACGCACCGGGGTTTGCGGATCTCGATCCGGCAAAAAAGGCAACCAAAGGGAGAAACAAGCAAGATGGCAACAGGCACGGTCAAGTGGTTCAACGATTCCAAGGGCTTTGGTTTCATCACGCCCGACGACGGCAGCGAAGATCTGTTCGCTCACTTTTCGGCCATCACGATGGGCGGCTTCAAGACGCTCAAAGAGGGCGAAAAGGTCATCTTCGACGTTCTGCAAGGCCCCAAGGGCAAGCAGGCCTCGAACATCCAACGCGGCGCGGCCTGAACCCGGGCACTCCCGCACGGGCCCGCCTTTGGCGGGCCTTCTGTTTTTCGAGCGGAGGATGCGCGGAGCGGATATGCTCCAACCTCCTCCGTTTCATCTGCGACGAAGCCCCGCTTCGCTCGCCCCCCATGAGCCAGATCATCCTGCTGAACAAACCCTTCGGAGTCCTGAGCCAGTTCACCGGCGAAGCCGGCCAGCGCACGCTCGCCGATTTCGGCCTGCCGCCGGGCGTCTATGCCGCAGGCCGCCTCGACGCCGACAGCGAAGGCCTGCTGCTGCTGACCGACGACGGAGGCCTGCAACACCGCCTGGCCGACCCGCGTCACAAAGAGAAGAAAACCTATCTGGTTCAGGTCGAGCGCGAACCCGACGACGCTGCGCTCGCCGCTTTGCGAGGCCCTCTCGACCTGGGCGACTTCGTGACCCGGCCCTGTGAAGCGAGGCGGATAGCCGAGCCCGACTGGCTGTGGCCACGCGATCCTCCCGTACGCTTTCGCAAGCAGGTGCCGACCGCGTGGCTGGAGGTCCGGCTCACCGAGGGCAAGAACCGCCAGGTCAGACGGATGACGGCCAAGGTCGGTTTCCCGACGCTGCGCCTCGTCCGCAGCGCGATCGGCCCCTGGCAGCTCACCGATCTCACCCCGGGTCAGTGGCGGGCCGAAACGGTTCAGGCTCTGGCTTTTCCGGGACAAAACGGCGATAGTGCGCGTCAATCCAGATCCCGGCCCCGACGATGAAATCACCGACCTCGCTGACGATTGCGCTTCTCCTCTGCTCCGCGCTGAGCCTTCCTTGCGCTCAGGCTTCCGGCCCCAGGGTGCAGGAGCTCACCCTCGGCAAGACCCACGTCCAGGCCGAACTCGCGGTGAGCTTCCAGCAAAGGGAGATCGGGCTGATGAACCGGCACAGCCTGGCGGAAAACAGCGGCATGCTTTTCGTCTTCGACGTCGAGAGCAGTCACTGCATGTGGATGAAGGACACGCCCCTGTCGCTCTCGGTCGCCTTCGTGTCCGAGGAAGGCTTCATCCTGAACATCGAGGAGATGACGGCTCTGAGCGAGGACAGCCACTGCGCGGCGACGCCCGCGCGCTACGCGCTGGAGATGAACAAGGGCTGGTTCGCCCGCCACCATATCGTGGCCGGCCAGCACATCGCAGGCCTGCCGCCCTTCGCCCACCACTGAGCGCTCAGCCGCGCAGATCGAACAGGTAGTGGCCGCGGTCGCGGCCCTGACGAACCCACTGCCCGGCGACCGAAGGCAGGCGTTGCAGGAATGCGGGGTCGCCCTGCACTTCGCCCTTCAAGGACCAGGAGCGCCCCTCGAGTTCGCCCTGGGCGCTGATCCTGGTCTCGCCGGCGAGCGTACTCCAGTCGAAAGCGATCTTCTTGCCATCTCCCTGCACGTCGAGCAGGTAGTCACCGAGCGGACGGGCACGCAGCACGTCGACGGCGGCGCCCGCCCAGCGCAAGCTGCCCCGGCCTGTGCAGGCCATCTTCCAGGAACAGCGCCACTGGCTCGTCTCCAGTTGCATGTCGCCGCGCCAGCCGAGGTGGCCAAAAGTACCGGGAATCCGCTCCAGCGCGAAACGCGCCGGCGCGAGCAGCGCCAGACCGTCGGCCCGCCAACCACCGACCCCCGCCGCAACGTCGCCGGCCGGCTTGCCATCGCCGGAGAGCCGCCAGAGCAGCTCCCCGTTGAACAGCCGCCCCGACAGCCACTTCCATTCGAGCGCGATCCAGGGCTGAAGCCGGCGGTTGACCGGGTCGATCACGACGAGCTGGCCACGACCGTTCCACAGAGTTCCCTCAATCCGGGTCAGACGGAGCGCGCCACCGGTGAAATGGGAGATCAGCGAATCGATCTGCCAGGCCGGAGCCTGGACGAGCAGAAAGAGTCCCAGCAGCAGAGCGAAAACGAGGACACGCCTCATGCTCAGTTCGCCGATCCGGGAAGAAGCAGCATCTCGATCTGGGCACTGGCGCCGACGCGGCTTGCGCTGAATTTCTGCACCTTGAGTCCGTAATCGCGCTGGGCCTCGGCCAGCCAGTTCAGGTAGGCATCGAAGTCGACGCTGCCGCTGACCGCGACGCCGCCCGCTTCGGCGCGAACTTTGAGGCCCAGACCGCGTGCCTTCGCGCCGGTCTGCAGCAGTTCAGCCAATGCCTGGGGCGCGGGGGGGATCCGCAGTGGCTGACGGCGCAGGCGCTGAAGTTCCGCGGCGGCATCGCGCATGTTCCCAAGCGTGGCCTGGGCGGCGGGCAAGGCGCGCGAGAGGCGGACGCGCTCAGTGCGCGAGAAGTCCCACAGCGACCACAGCGCCGCGACCACGAGAACCGCGAACATCGCCGCGAGCATCTGGCGCTCGCGCGGCTGGCGCGCCTGCCAGGCCTGCTGGGCATCGGCGATCAGGGCAAGCAGGGCTTTCATCGGACGAGTTCCTTGCGAAGAGTCAGGGTATCGGCATTGCGGCTCACTTGCAGGCCGCGCGCTTCGAGGCGGGCAACGACCGCATCGGGCGCGGCGGCGAGCCGCGGCGAGAGCTTCAGCTCCAGCTTGCCGCCTTCGAACTTCATCTGCGCGACCGCATCGCGGGCATCCGCGCCCAAGGCTTCACCGGTCGCGGCGAGCAGCGGGAGAAGATCGTCGTCACCGAGCTGACCGTGACCGCGCCGCTCGGCGTTGATCCCGGTGCGCATCTGCGCGACCGGATCGACCAGCGGCTGATTCGGAAATGCGCTCTTGAACACGGTCTGCATCGTGTGACGGGCATCGGCAAGCTGCTGGCGCTGCCAGAGGACCTGGCCGAGCGAGACCACGAGCTCCAAAGCCAGGACGCCGACGAGCAGAGCGAGCGCCGGACGGGCGGGACGCAGCCAGGCGGCGCGGTCTCCGGCCGGCCTGAACTCGCCCTGGAGAAGGTTGCACGCCGAGGAAAACGCGTGCCAGCTCCAGGGCTCACCCGCTTCGACGGGCAGACCCAGCTTTTCGCTCCAAGCCCGGCAATCGACGCTCGCCAAACCGGGGGCGGAGCGCAGCAGCAGCCGGGAAGGCAGGCGACTGGCTTCGCGGGCCTGAGCCGCGCTCGCGAGCAGCAGCTCGGGCACGTCGGCCCCCTGAGCATCGAAAGCGAAAGGCAGCGCATTGGCGCCATGGAGCAGGGCCTGCTCCGCACCGCGCAACAGGGTCCAGCCCGCTTCATTGCCGGGACGGCAAGCTTCGATCGCGGCATAGACGCGCGCCGGCTTGCGGCCCAGCGCTTCGAGCTGGGCGATGATCTGACGCAGGCGGTCGCGCCCGACGACGAGAGCGCGAACCTGATCGCCCTCCTCATCGGCGATGACGAGGTGCTGGCTCTCCGGATCCTGGATCAGCTGATCCTCGAACGCGAAGCGCAGCAGCTTGTCCTGTTCGCGGCGGGCGGCCTTGGGCAGGCGCGCCGTCAGCATCACGCACTGGCTCCCCGCAAGCACGACCTCGGTACGCTCGGCGGCGGGCCAGTGCCGCGGTTCGCTGCGGCCTTCGGCGGCCACTCGCCCGTCCGGGCCAATCTGCACCCATTCGCAGGCGGGCTCGCTCGGCCAGTTTTCAGTCAGATAAAGTCGAAGAAGGCTCATAGGATCTTCTGCCAGAGGATTTGGGGCCAGGCACTGGCCCGGTAAAGCATGACCTGCATCCGGGTCGTCGCGGTGCCGTATTTGGCCCGCCCCGATGCGAGGAAGAAATTGCTGTTCACGGCCCAGCCGCTTTCGGGCGCATCGGTACCGGCCTTGGCCTTGAAACGGGCCTTGAAGTCGTCGGTGGTCGCGAAGTACTTGCTCGTGCGCTCGGAGACCAGGGCCCGGGCCCCCTGCAGCCCGATGGCCGGCATCACCGAGTAGAGGACTTCGGCGCTCGCGGTGTTGACGTTGAGCGCGGTCACCGCGGTCGCACCGGTCTCGACGGTCGTCGGCAACGCGGCGACATAGGGGCGCAGGCGCTCGACCAGTTCGGCGTCGAAGCCGGGGACATTGGTCAGTTCGTCGGGAGAGATCAGCGGTGCGTTCGGCGGCTGGGGCGAGTTCGAGGACAGCGCCGGCACGAAGGAATCGGCGCTCTGTGCCGCCTTGTCTTCCCAGGCTGCGAGGTTGTTCGCGAGCTGCTGGGCCTGGCTCGCCGAAACCGCAAACTCGCCGAGCAGGCGCACGAAATTCTCGATCCCGGTCGAGTTGCGCTCGCCGTTCGAGTTGATCAGGCTGTTCAGATTGAAGTGGCCGCTCAGATCCTCGATCTCGCCGCTCAGCTCCCCTTCATCGACCGGCGTCGCCGGTACCTTGGTCGCCCAGGCCTCGCCGAGATAGTCGACGTGATTGTTGCCTTCGCGCCGGAAGTCGTCGGCGAGGATGTTGCGCGCCCAGTCGATCGCGCCGTGCGCGAGCTGCCTCGCCTGCGCGAGGTCGTGCCGGCCGGACAGGCTGTCGACGGCAAAGGCGAAGGACGAGACGACCGATGCCGCCAGAGCGGCGACCAGGGCCACGGTCAGCATCGCCATGATCACGGCGACGCCGCGCTCAGTGAAGGGCGAAGACGCGCGTGACGGTGCCGACATCGGCAAGCTCCATTTCCATGATGACGGCGCCGGGCAAAACCCAGGGCGCGCTCGTCGACGGGGTCCACTCGGTGACCTCTTTCCCGTTGACCAGGAAGCGCCAGTGCAGCGACTTCACCCCAGTCAGCAGCACATCCTTCTCGGGTTCGATCGAATCGTTGAGCAGCGGAATGCGTTCGAGCAGCAGATCTTCCTTGTCGAGCCGATAGGCGCGGCGCTGCAGGCCCCCGCTCGCCGCGTCGAAGCGGGTCAGGCGCAGCTCTTCGACGGTGTCGGAGCGGCTCAGCACCAGCGCGCCCTGGGTGCTCGTGCTCGTACCCATGCGCGGCGCGATCTGGGCGAGATCGTTCTCGACCATCTGCCCGAAACGCGCGATCGCCCGCCAGCGCGCAAACTCGACGTTCATCCGCTCGCGCGCGTCGGCCATGCCGCTGAGCGCGCGCCACGAGATCACGCCGAGCAGCGCGAAGATCGCGATCGCGACCATCACTTCGATCAGGGTCATGCCGCGGAGGCGGCGGGAGTCGCGCATGTTCATTGCAGCGGTTTGGCCATGAAGCCGCGCAGCGTCGCGAGCGCGTGTTCGCTCTCGCCCGGCGCATAGACATTGACGTCGATGCGGTGGAACAGCGAATTCTGCGTCGACTTGACGGTCTCCTTCCAGTGGAACTCCTGCCCCGCCTGGGTCACCGTCCCTTCGTAGTTCCCGGTGTCGAGAAAGTCGGAATTGGCCCGGTGCAGCGCGAGGCGGTTCTGCGCGACCCATTCGGCGAGCATGCGATCGCGCAGCTCGCCGGCACTGCCGGTGGCCAGGCCCACGGCGCGAAAGCCCGAAACCAGCGCGGTCGCCAGGATCGCCAGCGCGACCAACACTTCGAGCAGCGTGAAACCGCGCGCGCTCACGAGGATGCTCCATTGATGGGAACGATCTTCATCTCGACCGAACCGTCGGCGCGGGACCGGTATTCGCGTTCGCCGTCCGGACCGCGCAGGTGCAGCTCGAAGCGCGGCATCTCGGAATTGAAGATCAGAGGTGGATCGCTGACCGGCGGCTGGTTGTTGATCGACAGCGAGACCCAGCTCAGATCGTCGGGCAGCGGCCGCTCGGCGAGCGGATCGTCACCGACGATCGGACGCCAGTGCCCGTCGGTATCGAGCGTGCTGAAGCGGTAGCGGCCGGGCAGGAACTCGGCGGCGATCGGGGTTCCAGTCACCGCAGCGCGCTCGCCGGCGGTCTCCAGCACCAGGCGCAGCCGATCCATCTCCTGCTCGGTCTGGCGCGACTGCAAGCCGGTGATGCTGAAGCTGACGGCGGCCGACGTGATCCCGAGGATCACCAGCACCACCATCACTTCGATCAGCGTGAAGCCGCGCGCGATCATGACGCCTCAGAGCGCCCAGTTGCCGACATCGGCATCCGAGCCTTCGCCGCCGGCCTGACCGTCGGCGCCAAAGCTGAAGATGTCGATTTCGCCGTGCACACCCGGAGCGAGGTACTGGTAGGGCGCGCCCCACGGATCCTTGGGCAGGCGTTCGAGGTAGCCGCCGGTCTTCCAGTTGTCCGGAATCGGCGCGATCGTCGGCTTCTGCACGAGGGCCTGCAGCCCTTGTTCGGTGCTCGGATAGCGGCGGTTGTCCAGGCGGTAGAGCTTGAGCGCCTGGCTCAGTGCTGCGATGTCCTGCTTGGCTGCGACGATCCGCGCCTCATCGGGGCGGTTCATGACCTTGGGCACGATCAGCGCGGCGAGCACGCCCATGATCACGATGACGACCATCATTTCGATCAGGGTAAAGCCGCGCAGCGCGCGGGGGCGAATGGACATGGAATCTCCTTTGGGCGAGGCGCCTCTCGCGATGACGAGGGCGGATTTCATTTGAGCAGAGTATTGATGGCGATGATCGGTTGCATCACGGCCAGCACGATCAGCAGCACCATGCCGCCCATCACCAGAAGCAGCAACGGTTCGAGCAGGCTGGTCAGCAGCGCGGTGCGCGTTTCGAGTTCGCCCTGCTGGAGGCGGGCGGCGCGATCGAGCATCTGGTCGAGCTGACCGGTCGCCTCGCCGCTGCCGATCATGTGCGCGAGCAGAGGCGGGAAACGGCGCGTCGCCGAAAGCGCGCGCGACAGGCTCATGCCTTCGCGGACCCGCTCGGACGCGGTCGCGATCGCATCGCGCAGAGGCAGGCGGACGACAACCTGGCGACCGGCATCGAGCGCCGACAGCAAAGGCACGCCGCTGCCGACCAGAATGGCCAGTGTGCTCGCAAAGCGCGTCGTATCGAGCGTGCGCAGATGCCGGCCGAGCAGAGGAAGTTCCAGCAGCCAGGCATCCCAGCGCCGGCGAACCGCGTCCTCGCGCAGCGAATAGCGCAGGCCGGCGATGCCGCCGCCGATCGCGAGCAGCAAGAGCCAGCCCCAGCCGCGCAGGAAGCCCGACAGAGCGATCATGATCCGGGTCAGCAGAGGCAGTGCCTGCTTGCCGCTCTGAAAGACCGCGACAACCTGGGGCACGACATAAGTCAGCAAGCCGGTGACGACCAGCACCGCGACGATCGCGACGATCGCCGGGTAGATCAGCGCCTGGACCGTCTTGCGCCTGAGCTCGTCGCTGCGTTCCATATAGTCGGCGAGCTGATTCATGACCTGGGCGAGTTCGCCCGACTTCTCGCCGGCGGCGACCGAAGCCCGGTAGATCATCGGGAAGGACGTCGCATAGCGGTCGAGCGCCGCGCGCAGCGAATAGCCGGCGAGGATCTCGCTGCGCACCGCGGCGAGCACCTGGCGGGTCGCCTCCTTTTCGGACTGCTCGCCCAGCGCGGACAGAGCCTGCTCGACGGTCAGTCCGGCAGCCAGCAAAGCGCCCCATTGACGGGTCAGCAGGGACAGTTCGGATGCGCGCAGGCGATGTGCTGCCCCGACTCCGCTGCGTCGGCTGCCCGTCGCCGCGATGTCGAGCGGGAAGAGACCGCGCTCGCGCAACTGACCGCGCGCGGCCCGGGCGCTGTCCGCTTCGAGAATGCCACTGACGGTGCGCCCGTCGGCATCCATGGCCTGGTACTGGAAAGCTGCCATCTTCGCCGACTCAGTCCCTGGTTACCCGCAGCAACTCCTCGGCCGAGGTGATGCCTTCGGAGAGCAGACGCATGCCGTCATCGCGCAGGCTTCTCAGCCCGGTCACATGGCCGGCCTCGCGCAGCTCGGCTTCGGAAGCCTGGTCGTGCACCAGGCCCTGGACCGTCTCGTTGACGGTCAGAAGTTCATAGACGCCGGTCCGCCCCGCATAGCCGGTGTTGCCGCAAGCTGCGCAGCCGGTCGGCCGCCACAGCGTATCGGGGCACCCCTCTCCGATCACCGCCTTGTCGGCCGCACTGGCCGGATAGGGCGCACGGCAGCTCGGACACAGCTTGCGCACCAGGCGCTGGGCCAGCGCGCCGCGCAGCGTCGAAGCGAGCAGGAAAGGCTCGACCCCCATGTCGATCAGACGCGTGACGGCCGAAGGCGCGTCGTTCGTGTGCAGCGTCGCCAGCACCATGTGGCCGGTCAGCGACGCCTGAACCGCGATCTGCGCGGTTTCGAGGTCACGGATTTCGCCGATCATGATCACGTCCGGGTCCTGACGCAGGATCGAGCGCAGGGCCCGCGCGAAGGTCAGCTCGACCCGGGCGTTGACCTGGATCTGCCCGACCCCGGGCAAGTCGTACTCGACCGGATCCTCGACCGTGACGATGTTCCGGGTGTGCCCGTCCAGCGTGCGCAGCGCCGCATACAGAGTCGTTGTCTTGCCCGAACCGGTCGGTCCAGTCACGAGCAGGATGCCGTGCGGCTGAGCGAGCAGGTGATCGAAAGCCCGCCCGGTCTCGGGCGCCATGCCCAGCGCGTCGAGTCCGAACTGGGTCGCGTCCTTGTCGAGCAGACGCAGCACGATCCGCTCTCCGTGCGAAGTCGGCAGCGTCGAGACGCGCACGTCGATCTGGCGGCCGGCGAGCCGGACGCCGATGCGGCCGTCCTGGGGCAGCCGCTTCTCGGCGATGTCCAGGCTGGCCATGATCTTGATGCGCGAGGCCATCGCCGCATGCAGCGCGCGATGCGGTCGGGCGACTTCGACGAGCACGCCGTCGCGCCTCAGGCGCACGACTGAATAGGTCTCGTAAGGCTCGATGTGGATGTCGGACGCCTGCTGGCGGACCGCCTGGGTCAGCAGCGCATTGATCATCCGGATGATCGGCGCGTCGTCTTCGGCTTCGAGCAGATCCTCGACCGGCGGCAGCTCCTGCATCAGCTGCGAAACGTCGATGTCCTGCCCGACGTCGGCGGCAATCTCGGCGGCATTGTTCTCGCCGCCGCTATAGGCTTCGGACAGCCTGGCCTCGAAAGCGCCGCGACTCAAAGACGAGAGCTTGAGCGGCTGACCGAGCATCCTCCGCACTTCGGCCAGCGCCAGCGGACTGGCATCCTCGCGCGCAAAGACTTCGGCCTGCGTTTCCCCGACTTCGCCGAGCAGCACGCCGTGGGCGCGCGCGAAGGCATAGGGCAGCCTCTGGGACGGAGTACTCATTGCTTCTGGGCTTCGCTCGCAGCGGCCGAACCGGCCTTTTCCGCATCGCCCTGAAGCATCCGGGGCACAACGATATCCGGCTCTTCGAGCTTGGGCATCATCTTGTTCGGATGCGGATCCGCTTTCTTCAGCGTGCCGATGATGTCCTGGTAGCGATCGGTGGTCATCGCGCCATAGGCCTCGGGGTCGCGCAGGATCCGCGGACGGAGGAAGACCACCATATTCGTCTTGGAATGAGAACGGGAGTCATAGCGGAACAGGCTGCCCAGAACCGGCAGATCGCCGAAGAAAGGCACTTTTTCGACCGAGCCGGTCACGGTGTCCTCGATCAGGCCGCCCAGCGCGATGATCGAGCCGTCGTCGATCAGCACCGTCGAATCGATGGACCGCTTGTTGGTCGTCGGGCCCAGCGTTGCGGAGGTGCTCGCCACCGAGGAGCTCTCCTGGCTGATGATCAGCTTTACCGAACCACCTTCGGAGATCTGCGGTTTCAGTTTCAAGGTCAGGCCGACGTCCTTGCGCTCGACGGTCGTGAAGGGATTGCTGGTCGTCGAGCTGCTGGTCGTATACGAACCGGTCACGAAAGGCACGTTCTGGCCGATCAGGATCTTCGCCTCCTCGTTGTCCATCGTCACGATCGTCGGCGTCGACAGGATGTTGTTCTTCGACGAGTTCTGCAGGAAGTGGGCCAGCATGTTCAGGTTCAGAATCTTCGTCCCGTTGATCGTCAGCGAACCGGCGCTGACCAGAACGTTCATCCCGTTGGCGAGCGTCGTCGGCGAAGTCGCGACGCCGAGGATATTGGTGCCCTCGGAGGTCGAGCCAAAGCTGGTGCCGCCATAGAGACCATTGGTGGCATTGCCGGCCATCCACTGGATCCCCATTTCGGTTGCATTCTTCGAAGTCGTCTCGACGATCAGCGCTTCGACCAGAACCTGGGCGCGCCGCCGGTCGAGCATGTCGATGACTTTGCGCAGATTGTTATAGATCGGTTCGGGCGCGGTGATGATCAGCGCGTTGCTGGTCGCATCGGCCTGGATCATGCCGCCGCCGGACGAGGAGCCTGAGCCAGAGCCCGAGGACGAGCTGCTGGAGGGCAGAGCGCTGGAAGAGCTGGAGCCGAGGCTGCCGCTCGAACTGCTCGTCGTACTGGAACTGGTACTGGCGCTAGAGCTCAGACCGCTGCTCGTCGGCGACGAGATCGCGCTGGAGTCGCCGCTGATCACCGCCCTCAGGGTCTGGGCAACCTTGGTCGCTTCGGCGTTCTTCAGATAGATCACGCGGATATTGCCAGCGGCGCCGGGTTGATCAAGATTGCTGACCAGGCTGCGCACCATCGCCAGCTTGGACGGATTGTCCGAGCGCACGAGCAGGCTGTTCGTATGCGTATCCGCCTGAACAGCAATGCGCTGGCTGCCATCCCCGGCCCCCGCGGCGCCGCTACCGGAATCCGCGACCAGCTTGTTGATCGTGTTCGCGAGATCCAGCGCCGAAGCGTGCTGAACCGGAATGATGCGGATCCCGCCCTGGGGCACGTCGATCGAGTTGATGACCTGGCGGATCCTGGCCACGTTCTCCGCATAGTCGGTGACGACCAGCGTGTTGTTGCCGGCATAGGCCGTGACCGTATTGTTCGGCGACACCAGAGGCCTGACGACCGGAACCAGCTGAGCGGCCGATTCGTTGCGGATCGTGAAGATCTCGGTGACGATCCGGTCGCCCCCCGCCATGAGCTTGTTCTTGCCGACCTTGACACCGTGCAGCTTGGCATCGACTTCCGGCAGGATCTTGATGACTCCGTGCCCTTCGACGGCAGTGAAACCCTGCATCCTCAGCGAGGACAGCAGGATCTGATAGGTCAGCGCCTTGGGCACCGGCTGCTGGGTCGTGATGTTGAGCGTCCCCTTGACCCGGGGATCGACAATGAAGTTCTTGCCGGTGATCTTGCCGATCGCGCGAATCACCGCATCAATGTCGGCGTTGACGAAATTGAGCGTGACGCTCTCGGAGTCATCGGCCCGGGACGCCAGCGGCACAGCGCAAGCCAGGGAAAGCAGCAGCGCCGCAGAAACTCGGCGCAGGGAACGTGAGCAGGTCATTGATTGAGCGAATTGTCGTTGGTCGGTTGCGTCGCAGTCTGGCTCTGGGGCTGAGGCTGAGGCTGAGGATTTGCCTGGGGAAGCTGGCCATTCTGGACCATATTGACCGAAGGCTGAGCGGAAGGTGTGGGCATCGGAGCGTTTCCGTGCCCCGGCATCGCGGAAGCGGATTGAACAGGAGCGGCATGCGCGGAGGCCGGATCGACCAGCTTCACGGTCTCGCGCGCGCCACTGCGTTCGATCTCAACCGATTCGGCATGGATCGCGACGAGTTTCGCTCCGGGCGACACCTCTTCGCCGACGATGAAGCCCTGGGCGGGCTTACCTTCTTCTTGGAGGATCGCAAAGCCGGGCGAACGCCCCGAGTTCGCCGCCACGCCGAGAAGCACAAAACGGCTCACCGGCTGGGCTGGCGAATTCTGGGCCGGCTCGCCAAAGAGATGTCGAGCACTGACACCTCGCGCGGCAGCGACAGGATCTGTCACTTCCGACGCGGGAAGGGCTAGCGGAACAGGCGAGCGCAGACGCCAGTACCAGCTGGCGCAGATCCAAGCGGCTACGGCCAGGGCTAGAACCCAGAGCACGGCGGCAACAAGGCGCGGCAAGGCAAGTTCAAGGCGGCGAGGAAGAGCGACAGACACGCGGAATCCGGTCAGAGCTGGGAAACCGCACATCCTACGCGAGCCGAGCGGAGGCGTGAAGACAGTCTTGCGCGCAGGACACGAAGCCTCATCAATGTGAACAGCGTGTGACCGCGAAGTCTGGACAAAAAAATTGGCCGGGTTTCCCCTGGGGGCCACCCGGCCTAACGGCTGCGCGTAATGAAACTTTGCCCATCGCTGGGCTGCACTCGCTCGACAACGGCTCCAGAGGGCGGATACCGCGTCCAGCGACGCATTGAGGAAAGATACTCCCCCGTCTCGGCAAAGGCTTCTTGACCGGAATTGCGCGGCAAGGACAGGAAGTTCAGATTGCGCCCGCCGGCGCCAAAAATAGAGCCACAGAATCATCGACTTACAAAAAAACCTCCGACGCTTTTGGCGCGGAGGTTTTTTGCGCAACACGAAACCTCAGCGAAGCGCCAGCCAGTAGTCGACGACCGGATCCGGGCTGAACGGCGAATGCTCGGGATCAAAAGTGAAGAAGGCCGGCTGGTCAGCCACCGTAAAGTGACAGTCGGGAAGCCAGGCTCCGAAGATGTACTGCAGCGTGTATTCCCAAGTCTGCCCCCCTCCGCGATGACTGAAACGGGCCTCCCGGCAGGGGGGACGAACCAGCGCGACCAGCCCTTCCGGGAGATTCGCAAACTCGGTCACTTCGATGCAGGGCATCACGAAACCCTGGATGCTCCGCTCGTCGGCCCCGGTGATATCGCTGCACAAGCCAGCGAGCGCGTTCGCGCGAACCGGAATCGCGGCGATCAGAGGCTCAAACTCTTTCCAGGCAGCGAGGCCCAGCTCAATCAGATCGAAGGCTTCGGGCGCAACCGAGAACTCGGACTTGATGCCGACCAGACGGCGCGCCGGACTGTCGACGAACTCGGCTTCGGTGCTGAGCCCGGAGTGAAGGTGAGACAGATAGTCCGTCGTGATGTGCGGAATCCCCCGGGGCAGCTTGGGTGGCAAGCCCTGGGCGCGGAATTCGCGCGGGCTGGCGCCGAACTGGGCCCGGAAGGCCCGCGTGAAGGCTTCATGCGTCTCGAACCCGGCACCAAAAGCGACATCGATGATGTTCTGCTGGGTTTCGAGCAGTTCATAGGCAGCCCGGGTCAGACGGCGGCGGCGGATGTAGTCCTTGACGGTTTCGCCGACGGTCGCGCGGAACACGCGCAGAAAATGCCAAAAGGACATCTCGGTGCGCGCGGCGAGTTGCTGGATATCGAGCGCGTCGTCGAGATGCTCGTCGATGTAGTCGATCGTGGCCTGGATGCGCACGATACTGGCGGGAAGTCTGTCCATGGCGAGAATTTACCGCAGCCGGGGCGGGAGCCGAAACCCGTTTCGCGCAAATCACCGTTCAGACGCCCCATCTGACCGTAGTCAAACTACAAAAAATGTAAGCGGGCGTTTCTTGACAAGCCCTTTAACAACAAGCACATTTGAGTTTCGATCGCTCGGCTGCGCACATCCAAGAAACAAAATTACAACAACAGCGATTGCAATCCATACTTTGCTTCAGGAGACAAAAGATGACTTGGCAAAGCATTGGGGCGGTCTGGGTGCGTGCGCGCGCCTTGCTCGTCCTTTGCAGTCTGGCCGTCCTCACCGCGTGCGGTGGGGGGAACGACAACAACACAACATCGTCCGAGCTCGCGTTCTGCGACGCGACCGACTTCCAGCAGGTTCTGAACGCGGTTCCGGCAACTGCCGCGGCTGCGACAAACCGCAAGACAGCCTCGGCAGCGACAACGCTGACCGTCCACTACAAGCGCAAGGCCGGCGACTACACCGGCTGGCAGATCCACACCTGGGGCGCGGGCGCAGATCCGGGCTGGAACAAGGGCTATAACTCGACCGGCTCCGACAGCTTCGGCGTGATCTATCAGCCGACCCTGGCCACCGAAACCGGCGCGGTCGGCTATCTTTTCCACAATGGCGACACCAAGGACCACGGCGGCGCGGACCAGAGCTATACGCTGCACTCGGGCGCCAACGAGATCTGGCGGATCGAAGGCGACACGGTCACCTATACGACCAACCCCGACAACGCCGCGACTCCGAACATCACGACGGTGCGCGTCCACTACAAGCGCTATGACTCGGGCTATGCGAACTGGGGTCTGCACCTGTGGGACGGCAGTGGTCTGAACGCCGCAGCCCTGCCCTCGGGCCTGACGATCGCCAATTGGGACAGCCCGGTTCCGCTGAGCAGCATGACCGGCTATGCGACCGACTCCTTCGGCGCCACCTTCGACATCCCGGTTCTGAACCCGACTGACAACGCAGCGAATCCGACGACTCTCCAGTTCATCGTCCACAAGATCGGCGACGTCAACAACAAGGATGGCTGGAGCGACAACATCAAGGTTCCGTATGCCGCGCTGACGATCACGAACAAGGTCGGCGAAATCTGGCTGGTCCAGGAGGATGCGACCGTCTACTACACGAAGCCCGACTCCCGCTCGGTCTCGACGACCGACGCGAAAGCCTACTGGCTGACCAAGAACCTGATCCAGTGGCCGAAAATCGATTCTTCGGGCGTGTTCAAGCTCTACTACTCAAAGACCGGCCAGATCGTCGCGACCAAGGACGCGAAGGTCAGCGGCGCGGACGGCTCGGTCACGCTGACCGCAGGCGGAACGGTACCAGCCGATGCGGCGACCCGCTTCAAGTACGTCGCTGCGGGCGTCGTGCTGACGACCGAAGCGAAGGACTCCGAACTGATCGCGGCCCACGCGAATCAGCTGGTTCTGGTCCAGGAAGACGCTTCCGGCAATGTCCAGAACGCAACGACCGCCCAGGTGGCCGGCGCGTTTGACGAACTGTTCTCGGGCGCCCAGTCGGTCACCGACCTCGGCGCGACGGTCGCCAGCGGCAAGACGACGCTCAAGCTGTGGGCCCCGAGCGCCCAGAAGGTCAGCGTCTGCTCCTACGACAGCGGCACCGGCAAGGCCACCGCGATCGAAGCGGCCACGAAGGACGAGGCAACCGGCGTGTGGACCCTGTCCAAGAGCACCGATCTGTCCGGCAAGTACTATACGTATGTCGTCGACGTGTTCGTCCGCGGCAAGGGACTGATCCGCAACCGCGTCACCGACCCGTACTCGGTCAGCCTGACGACCGATTCCAAGCGCAGCTACATCGCCGACCTCGGCTCAGCCAGCCTGAAGCCGGAAGGATGGGACGACGCGACGAAGAACCCGAACCCGACCCTGGCCAATCAGGTCGACATGTCGGTCTATGAGCTGCATGTCCGCGACTTCTCGATCAACGACAGCACCGTGCCGGATGCGCACAAGGGCAAGTACCTCGCCTTCACCGACACGACGTCAAACGGCATGAAGCACCTGATCGCGCTGAAGAACGCCGGCCTGACCGACGTGCACCTGCTGCCGGTCTTCGACTTCGCGACCGTTCCGGAATCGGGCTGCAAGACTCCGACGATCTCGTCCAGCAGCGTTGGCGACTCGACGATCGCGAAGGACGCGGTCACCGCAGTCATCGACGATGACTGCTTCAACTGGGGCTACGACCCGTACCACTACACGGCGCCTGAAGGCAGCTATGCGACCGACGCCGCCGACGGAGCGACACGGATCAAGGAGTTCCGCCAGATGGTGATGGCGCTGCACGCACAGGGTCTGCGCGTCGGCATGGACGTGGTCTACAACCACACGAGCACCGACGGTCAGTACGAGAAGTCCGTGCTCGACCGCATCGTTCCGGGGTATTACCAACGCCTGTCGTCCAGCGGCTCGGTCACGAAGGACACCTGCTGCTCCGACACCGCCGCTGAAAACGCGATGATGGCGAAGCTGATGACCGAATCGGTCAAGACCTGGGCCACCCAGTACAAGATCGACTCCTTCCGCTTCGACCTGATGGGCTTCCATCCGCGCAAGGTTATGGAAAACCTGAAGACCGCCGTCAACACCGCGACCGGACGGGACGTGTTCCTGATCGGCGAAGGCTGGAACTACGGCGTCGTCGCGAACGGAGCCCGCTTCGAGCAGGCCTCGCAGCTGTCGATGAACGGCACCGGAATCGGCACCTTCAGCGACCGCGGTCGCGACCGGATCCGCGGCGGCAACTACAACCAGACCCGCGATCAAGGCTATGTGACCGGCTACTTCTATGACCCGAACGATGCCGCATCCGGTCAGACGAAGGCCGACCTGATGGACTTCGCCGATGTGGTCCGCGTCGCGATGGCAGGTTCGCTACGCTCCTACACCTTCACCGACCGCAAGGACAACGCAGCAGCGAACGGAACGACCGTGCTCTACGGTTCCGATCCTGCCGGCTACGTCAGCGAGCCTCAGGAGGTCGTCAACTACTACGAGAACCACGACAACGCGACGATGTGGGATGCGATCGTAGCCAAGATGCCGAAGACCACGAGTCTGGACGATCGGGTCCGCGCGCAATCCCTGGCCGCAGCGATCAACAGCCTGAGCCAGGGGGTCGCGTACTTCCACGCCGGCTCCGACATCCTGCGTTCGAAGTCGCTGAGCAGTGACAGCTACAACTCGGGTGACTGGTTCAACCGCCTCGACTGGAGCTACACGGCCAACAACTTCGGCGTCGGCATGCCGCTCAAGTCCGACACGGACATCGCGACGGCATTCCTGGCCTCCGCGGTCTACAAGAACTACCAGCCGGCAGGCACGCAGATCACCGCGGCCCGCGACGTGTTCCGCGAATTCCTTGCGATCCGCAACAGCTCCACGCTGTTCCGGATGCGCTCGGCCGCGGACATCAAGAGCCGTCTGAAGTTCTACAACACCGGTTCGACCCAGGAGCCGACCGTGATCGCCGCCCACCTCGATGGCACGAGCTATGCGGGTGCGAACTACAGCGACGTCGTCTATGTCGTCAACGTCGACAAACAGGCGCACTCGGTAGTGATCGGCTCTGAAGCGGGCAAGTCCTATGCGCTTCACCCGGTTCAGGCGAGCAGCGTCGATGCCGCCGTCAAGACTTCGACTTTCGCTTCGGGCACCGGCACCTTCTCGGTTCCGGCGCGCACCGCCGCGGTCTTCGTCGTGTCGCCGGCGAAGTAAAGCGGTTTCCGGCTGGCCTACGGGCCAGCCATCCCGCAAAAACGCCGCCCTCGGGCGGCGTTTTTTTTGGAAGCGCTCTAGCGCTTGAACGTTCCGATCAGACAGGCCTCGGCGAGAATGTGTCCCTTCATCGCCTCTTCGAGCTTCGCCTTGGTCGGTTTGTTCAGATCCGGCAAGCGGACATCGAGCGCATAGAGCTTGTGGAAATAGCGGTGACGGCCTCTCGGCGGTTTGGGGCCGCCATAGCCGGTCCGCTTCCAGTCGTTGATCCCCTCCTGCGTGCCAGCGGGCAATTCCCGCGCCCCCTCAGGCAAGCCGGAAAGCTCGACCGGAAGGTTGTAGAGCAGCCAATGCACCCAGGTCATCGTCGGGGCGGCCGGATCCGGCGCATCGGGGTCGTCGACGATCAGGACCAGACTCCTGGCCCCATCGGGAACCCCTGTCCAGGCAAGCGGCGGCGAGATGTCCCGCCCCTGCCCCGTTGAAATCACGCCCGTATAGAGCACGGGAATCTCCCCCATCTCGACAAACGCTTTCGAACTGATCGTCAGACTCATCTCTGGCCTCTCTGCATCGCGCGAACCTTCCCACCGTAGAGGCTCCTGAGCCGATTGCAAGCCTCCCCTCCCCGCTTCATTCGCCGCCGAAGCAGCGGAAGCGGATCGGCGACATTCCGGTCCACCGCTTGAACTGCCGTGAGAAGTGAGCCGGATCGGCATAGCCAAGCATTTCACCGACTTCGCCGATCTGCCGCCCCGGATCGCGCAGCAATTCGCACGCGCGGGCCAGCCTGAGGCGGGAGCGATACTGCTGCGGAGACAAGCCATAGACCCGGGAGAAGAGTTCTTGCCCATGAGCGGGGCTGTAGCCCAGACGCCGAATCAGCGCGGCGATCGACTCTTCGGCTTGCGGCGTTGCGATCTGAGCCTCGATCGCCCGCGCCAGCGTCCCGACCATCTGCAGCTGCGCGGCCTGCAGCCGGGAGCCTTCAGCAAGCGACTCCTGGTAGGCGCCGGCAAGCGCGGCCAGCATCTCGCACAGCAGCATCAGCGAGCCGAGCTTGCCCGCGATGTCGCCGCTCGCCGGTCGCAGAGCCGCCGCGACCAGCTTCTCGGCCGCCGGCCTGACGGCGCGGGCGACCCGCGAGTCCGCAGCAAAAACCGTCGTCCCTGCCGCGCACAGCATCTGGCGGAGCGCCGCGTCATCGCAGTCGAAGTGCAGGCACCAGTAGGCCATCGAAGCGTCGCCGGCGTTGCGGCTGGCGTGCAGGTCGCCCGGCGCGACGATCAGCAGATCGCCGCAGGCCTGTTCCAGAGTGCCGACCGCCGTCTCGGTTCGCTGCACGCCTTCGATCACGCAGTTGAGTTCGAAAAAACGGTGGCCGTGCCTGGGATAGGCCCAGGTTTCGGGAACACGCCGATAGTGCGTCCCCCAGAGTTTGAAACTCCCAGAACAGTCGGGCAGGTAGGCGCTCTCGACCGCAGACAGGATCGCGGCCTGGGCGCCGAGAGGGAGCAGTTCGGTGTGGGCCATCGCTCGGTGCGCTCTTCGCTCGGGGGCAGAGGAAGTCCAGTATCGAGCGAATCCGGGAAATGGGCAACTCGGGCCCATGACTGGGCATCGGACAGCGGGGCACGGACGAATACGATGCCCTTTCAGGAGGAATCATGTCCGATATCCGTTTCATCAATGCTCATCACTCCCCCCTCGGCGCCTTCGCCAGCTTCACGCTGGGCTACCCCGGAGCCTCGGGAGGCCTGGATCTGGAACGTGGCCAGCCCCCCAGGGAGCCAGTCTTTGTTGCGCTGGAGCGCGCCGATGATTCCCGCGTTTTCGATGCGCTCCCCTTCTTCGATCCCCCGCGCGAAGACGACTCGGCCCGCTTCTCGACGGCACACGACGAGATCGCCCGAATCGGAGCGCGCGTCCGCCTTGAGACCTTCCCCGAGGCCGAGCTTCGCCGGGAGTTCAGGCTGGCCAGTGACAGCTGGAGCGCCGGCGACCTGCATTTCACGATCTACACTCCCGCGCTGAGCGCACCGGATCCTGATAGCGCCAGCGAGGCGGCGCTCCGCGCTGCGCTGGTTCCGGCTATCTATGTTGAAATCGAGATCGACAATCGCCGCCACGATCAGGCACGACAGCTCGCTTTCGGCTACATCGGCAGCGATCCCTACCGCGCGATGCGCCACTTCAGGTCGGACAAGATGGTCGGGGTCGGCCAGGGACGGGAAACCCTGATCGCGAGCAACGCTCCGGGCTGCTGGAGCGGAATCGGCTTTCATCCCGGATTGATCCTCGGCGACGAACACCCCGAGAACAGGCTCTGGAGTCTTGGCCAGTGCGGACTGCTCATCGCCGAAGCGGCCCCGCGCACCTTGACCCGGCTGCGCTATGCCGTGGCCTTTCACCGCGACGGTATCGTCAGCACGGGCCTCGATGCCCGCTACCTCTACAACCGCTGGTTTGACAGCGTCGAGTCGGCGGCGGGCTTCGCGCTCGCGCACTTCGACGAGGCCAAAGCCGAAGCGCTGCGGCAGGACGAGGAACTTGTCGCGAGCGGACTGACCGCGAACCAGCAGTTCATGCTGGCTCATGCGACACGCGCCTATGCGGGCAGCTCGCAACTGCTCGAAGTCGGAGCTCGCCCGCTCTGGGTCGTCAATGAGGGCGAGTACCGGATGATCAACACCTTCGATCTGACCGTCGATCATCTCTTTCACGAACTCATCCATCACCCGTGGGCGGTGCGCAACGTCCTCGACCAGTACCGCGAGCGTTACAGCTACCGCGACAAGCTTCGCCTGCCTGGGGCGACGACCGAGTACGAAGGAGGGATTGCCTTCACGCACGACATGGGCGTCGGCAACGTGTTCTCCGATCCCGGTCATTCCTGCTATGAGCGCGCGGGCATCTCGGGCTGCTTTTCGCAGATGACCCAGGAACAGCTGACGAACTGGGTGCTCTGCGCGGGCGCCTATGTCGAAGCCAGCGGCGATGAAACCTGGCTCAAGGCCAACGCATCGACGCTGATCGATTGCCTGAACAGCCTGGTCCGTCGCGACCACCCGGATCCTGCCCTGCGCGACGGCGTCATGCACGCCGAGAGCAGCCGCTGCCAGGGTGGAGCCGAGATCACGACCTACGACAGCCTGGACAGCTCGCTCGGCCAGGCCAGGGCAAACACCTATCTGGCAGGGAAGTGCTGGGCCAGCTATCTGGCGCTCGAAACGCTGCTGAAGCGGCTGGGGCATCAGACCGAGTCGTCTCTGGCCGCGGACCAGGCAAAACGCTGCGCCGCGACCCTGCTCGCATCCGTACAGGCGGACGGCACGATCCCGGCCATCCTCGAACCGGGCACCTCGGGCCATGCCTCCCGGATCATTCCCGCGATCGAAGGTCTGATCTATCCGTGGGTCAGCGGGCGCCGCGATGCCTGCTCGCCCAACGGCCCCTACGGTGAATATGTGTGCGCGCTCAAACGCCACCTCGAAGCCGTGCTGAAAGTCGGCGTCTGCCTCTTCCCCGATGGGGGCTGGAAGCTGTCAGCCACCAGCACGAACAGCTGGCTCTCGAAGATATACCTCGCTCAGCACATCGCGCGGCAGATTCTCGGACTCAGCACGGAATCGACCGATGCCGCCGATGCGGCTCACGCCGCCTGGCTGACCGATCCGCGCAACGCCTTCTGGAGCTGGAGCGACCAGATCGATGCCGGCGAAGCCATCGGCAGCAAATACTATCCACGGGGAGTCACGGCGACCCTGTGGCTGGACGAAGCCCCCCGCTGACGAGGGGGCAAGGTGGAGCCGTTTGATAAAACAGGGGCGCGCGAATGCGCCCGACTCACCAGAGGAGACAAACATGAAACCGGTACAGATGCGCGCACTGACAGGACTGGCGCTGGCTTTGGCGATGGCGGGGGCAAGCCAGGCCGCTACCACGCTGACCGTCGCGTCCTTCCCGAGCTTTGACGAGGCGGTCAAGGCGGCGATTCCGCTGTACAAGAAGGCTCACCCGGACGTCGAGATCAAGCTGGTCAGCCTCGCCTTCGGTGACCACCACAATGCGATGACCACGGCGCTCGCCGCCGGCGTCAATCTGCCCGACGTGATGGCGGTCGAAGTCGGCTTCATCGGCAAGTTTGCCGCTTCGGGCGGCCTCGAAGACCTGTCGAAGGCACCGTACAGCGCGATGCAGTACAAGGCGAAGTTCGCGAAATTCACGGTTCCCCAGGCGACCGGCGGAGCCGGCAACCTCGCCGCGATCCCGGCCGACATCGGCCCGGGTGCGCTGTTCTATCGCAAGGATCTTCTGGACAAGGCCGGCGTCACCGAAGCTCAGCTGACGCAGAGCTGGGAAAGCTACATCGCTTCGGGCAAGAAGCTCAAGAGCGCTACCGGCGCCTATCTGCTCTCCAACGCGGTCGACCTCAAGGACATCTACATCCGCTCGGGCCTGAAGGACGGCGAAGGCATCTACTTCGACAAGCAGCACCGCGTGCTCGTCGACTCCCCGCGTTTCGTCAAGGCCTTCGAACTCGCCAAGGCGGCCCGCACGGCCGGCATCGACGCAAAGGTCAATGCCTGGACCAACGAATGGTCGGAAGGACTCAGGCGCGGCCAGGTCGCGTCCCAGATGATGGGCGCCTGGCTCGCCGGACACCTGAGCAGCTGGCTGGCCCCCTCCACCAAGGGACTGTGGCGTTCCGCCCAGCTGCCGAACAAGGCCTTCGCGTCGTGGGGCGGCTCCTTCTATTCGATCCCGGTCAAGGCCGAGCACAAGAAGGAAGCCTGGGACTTCATCAAGTTCATGGCTCTGGACAAGGGCATGCAGCTCGAAGCCTTCCGCTCGCTCGACGCTTTCCCGTCGCTGATCGAAGCGCAGAACGATCCCTTCCTCGACAAGCCGATCGCCTTCCTTGGCAATCAGCCCGCGCGCAAGCTCTGGAAGGTCGCGGCTGACAGGATCCCGGCTGTCGCGGTCGACAAGTTCGATCCGGTGGCGAACGAGATCGTCAACGCCGAACTTGAGAAGGTTCTCGAGCAGAACAAGGACATCAAGCAGGCTCTTACCGACGCGAAGACGCAGATCGCACGCCGCATCCGTCGCTGATTCAGCACCGCCCCCTCTCCTGCTCGCGGGAGAGGGGGGATGAACAAAAACAGCTTTGCCGCGGATCACGCGGACAGGCGCGGATCAGGCCAGGGATTTCAGAGCTTAGACATCAGCCCGCATTCCAGGTCGCCCGGTTTTGTTCTGAAAAATCCGCGTTCTTCCACGCAATCCGCGGCGAGGCTTCTTCCGCCTGGGTAAACGAGAACACCCCCTGCGCCTGTTGAGGCGAGGGGGTGTCGGAATGGGTAGCCTGACGCTGACCTACTTTCTCACGCAAGAAGCGCAATATCATCGGCGCGGCTTCGTTTCACTGTCCTGTTCGGGATGGGAAGGAGTGGGACCAAAGCGCTATGGGCGTCAGGCTGAAACTGGAAAGGCATGAATTAGGTTGCGATTGTCGCACATTAAAGCTTGCGTCGCACCTTGAATACTCAAGGTTATAGGATCAAGCCGCACGGGCAATTAGTACTGGTTAGCTTAACGCATTACTGCGCTTCCACACCCAGCCTATCAACGTGGTGGTCTTCCACGACCCTTTAGCGGGATCAAGTCCCGAGGGAAGTCTCATCTTGAGGCGAGTTTCCCGCTTAGATGCTTTCAGCGGTTATCTCTTCCGGATTTAGCTACCCGGCAATGCCACTGGCGTGACAACCGGTACACCAGAGATCCGTCCACTCCGGTCCTCTCGTACTAGGAGCAGGCCCCCTCAAACTTCCAGCGCCCACGGCAGATAGGGACCAAACTGTCTCACGACGTTTTAAACCCAGCTCACGTACCACTTTAAATGGCGAACAGCCATACCCTTGGGACCGGCTACAGCCCCAGGATGTGATGAGCCGACATCGAGGTGCCAAACTCCGCCGTCGATGTGAACTCTTGGGCGGAATCAGCCTGTTATCCCCAGAGTACCTTTTATCCGTTGAGCGATGGCCCTTCCATACAGAACCACCGGATCACTATGACCTGCTTTCGCACCTGCTCGACTTGTGGGTCTCGCAGTCAAGCCTCCTTTTGCCATTGCACTATCAGTACGATTTCCGACCGTACCTAGGAGACCTTCGTACTCCTCCGTTACTCTTTGGGAGGAGACCGCCCCAGTCAAACTGCCTACCATGCACGGTCCCCGATCTGGATTCACAGACCAAGGTTAGAACCTCAACGACACCAGGGTGGTATTTCAAGGACGGCTCCTCCAGAACTAGCGTCCTGGTCTCAAAGCCTCCCACCTATCCTACACAGGTCCCGTCAAAGTCCAATGCAAAGCTACAGTAAAGGTTCATGGGGTCTTTCCGTCTAGCCGCGGGGAGATTGCATCTTCACAAACATTTCAACTTCGCTGAGTCTCAGGAGGAGACAGTGTGGCCATCGTTACGCCATTCGTGCAGGTCGGAACTTACCCGACAAGGAATTTCGCTACCTTAGGACCGTTATAGTTACGGCCGCCGTTTACCGGGGCTTCGATCAAGAGCTTGCACCCCATCACTTAACCTTCCGGCACCGGGCAGGCGTCACACCCTATACGTCCACTTTCGTGTTTGCAGAGTGCTGTGTTTTTATTAAACAGTCGCAGCCACCGATTCTCTGCGGCCTCTTCGCCCTTCGGATGTTCTCCTACAAGCTAATGAGGCATACCTTCTCCCGAAGTTACGGTATAAATTTGCCGAGTTCCTTCTCCTGAGTTCTCTCAAGCGCCTTGGTATTTTCAACCTGCCCACCTGTGTCGGTTTGCGGTACGGTCACTCTTTAACTGAAGCTTAGAGGCTTTTCCTGGGAGCTTGGTATTAGCCACTTCGCGAACAAGTTCGCTCGTTATCACCCCTCAGCTAAGCCGCGCGGATTTGCCTACGCAGCACGCCTACAGGCTTGAACCGGGACATCCAACACCCGGCTGACCTAACCTTCTCCGTCCCCCCATCGCATTAAAGAGCGGTACAGGAATATTGACCTGTTTCCCATCGACTACGCATTTCTGCCTCGCCTTAGGGGCCGACTCACCCTACGCCGATGAACGTTGCGTAGGAAACCTTGGGCTTTCGGCGAACGGGCTTTTCACCCGTTTTATCGCTACTCATGTCAGCATTCGCACTTCTGATATCTCCAGCAGACCTCTCGATCCACCTTCGCAGACTTACAGAACGCTCCCCTACCATGTGTCATAGACACATCCGCAGCTTCGGCTCGTGGCTTGAGCCCCGTTACATCTTCCGCGCAGGACGACTCGACTAGTGAGCTATTACGCTTTCTTTAAAGGGTGGCTGCTTCTAAGCCAACCTCCTAGCTGTCTATGCCTTCCCACTTCGTTTTCCACTTAGCCACGCATTTGGGGCCTTAGCTGGCGGTCTGGGTTGTTTCCCTCTTGACCCAGGACGTTAGCACCCCAGGTCTGTCTCCCATGCTCGCACTTCTCGGTATTCGGAGTTTGCTATCGCGAGGTAGGTCGCAATGACCCCCTCAACGATTACAGTGCTCTACCCCCGAGAGTGATACATGAGGCGCTACCTAAATAGCTTTCGGGGAGAACCAGCTATCTCCGGATTTGTTTAGCCTTTCACCCCTATCCACAGCTCATCCCCTAATTTTTCAACATTAGTGGGTTCGGACCTCCAGCTGGTGTTACCCAACCTTCATCCTGGCCATGGATAGATCATCCGGTTTCGGGTCTACGCCCTGCAACTATGTCGCCCTATTCAGACTCGCTTTCGCTACGCCTCCCCTATTCGGTTAAGCTTGCTACAGAACGTAAGTCGCTGACCCATTATACAAAAGGTACGCAGTCACCCCACAAGGAGGCTCCCACTGTTTGTATGCATGCGGTTTCAGGATCTATTTCACTCCCCTCCCGGGGTTCTTTTCGCCTTTCCCTCACGGTACTTGTTCACTATCGGTCGATTACGAGTATTTAGCCTTGGAGGATGGTCCCCCCATATTCAGACAAGGTTTCTCGTGCCCCGCCCTACTTGTCGTGCGCTTAGTACCATCGATGTGTTTTCGCGTACGGGGCTATCACCCTTTATTGCCGGACTTTCCAGACCGTTCCACTAACACTTCGATTATCACGCACAGGCTCATCCCAATTCGCTCGCCACTACTATGGGAATCTCGGTTGATTTCTTTTCCTGCAGCTACTTAGATGTTTCAGTTCGCTGCGTTCGCCTCCGCGCACCTATGTATTCAGTGCGGGATACTCCTTGCGGAGTGGGTTTCCCCATTCGGACATCTCCGGATCAAAGCTTGTTTGCCAGCTCCCCGGAGCTTTTCGCAGGCTACAACGTCCTTCATCGCCTGTAATCGCCAAGGCATCCACCACATGCACTTAGTCGCTTGATCCTATAACCTTGAACCCTTGGTTTCCCAAGGAAAGTCACAGGTGCAACTCAGCATTTAATGTCTGACGTCTTCATCGCTGGTTCAATAGGATGAATTCGTCGATGCAATCACAACCTCATTCAAAACAACACACAGCGTTGTTTTGATTTCATGCCTTCCAGATTTTTAAAGAACAGGACTCCAGAGGAGTCATGGATGAGGAGTGCTCACTCTTCATTCACGACGCTTCTAGTTCTGTTTCGCGAGAAACACATTCTTGGTGGAGCTGGACGGGATCGAACCGACGACATCCTGCTTGCAAAGCAGGCGCTCTCCCAACTGAGCTACAGCCCCTTTCCGTGTCACTGCCACACCAGTTTTCACTGGTGGGTCTGGTTGGATTCGAACCAACGACCCCCGCCTTATCAAGACGATGCTCTAACCGGCTGAGCTACAGACCCATGTAGCTTCTCGCTTTTAATGAACAACCGATAAGTTGTGGGAGCTCAAGCTCTGCTTTGCTCTAGAAAGGAGGTGATCCAGCCGCACCTTCCGGTACGGCTACCTTGTTACGACTTCACCCCAGTCATGAATCCCACCGTGGTAGGCGCCCCCCTTGCGGTTAGGCTACCTGCTTCTGGTGAAACCCACTCCCATGGTGTGACGGGCGGTGTGTACAAGACCCGGGAACGTATTCACCGCGGCATGCTGATCCGCGATTACTAGCGATTCCGACTTCACGCAGTCGAGTTGCAGACTACGATCCGGACTACGATCGGCTTTCTGGGATTGGCTCCACCTCGCGGCTTGGCAACCCTCTGTACCGACCATTGTATGACGTGTGAAGCCCTACCCATAAGGGCCATGAGGACTTGACGTCATCCCCACCTTCCTCCGGTTTGTCACCGGCAGTCTCATTAGAGTGCTCTTGCGTAGCAACTAATGACAAGGGTTGCGCTCGTTGCGGGACTTAACCCAACATCTCACGACACGAGCTGACGACAGCCATGCAGCACCTGTGTTCAGGCTCCCTTTCGGGCACCAATCCATCTCTGGAAAGTTCCTGACATGTCAAGGGTAGGTAAGGTTTTTCGCGTTGCATCGAATTAATCCACATCATCCACCGCTTGTGCGGGTCCCCGTCAATTCCTTTGAGTTTTAACCTTGCGGCCGTACTCCCCAGGCGGTCGACTTCACGCGTTAGCTACGTTACTCAAAGGTTTTACCCTCCGAACAACTAGTCGACATCGTTTAGGGCGTGGACTACCAGGGTATCTAATCCTGTTTGCTCCCCACGCTTTCGTGCATGAGCGTCAGTACAGGCCCAGGGGGCTGCCTTCGCCATCGGTGTTCCTCCTGATATCTACGCATTTCACTGCTACACCAGGAATTCCACCCCCCTCTGCCGTACTCAAGTCTTGCAGTCACAACCGCAGTTCCCAGGTTGAGCCCGGGGATTTCACAGCTGTCTTACAAAACCGCCTGCGCACGCTTTACGCCCAGTAATTCCGATTAACGCTCGCACCCTACGTATTACCGCGGCTGCTGGCACGTAGTTAGCCGGTGCTTCTTCTTACAGTACCGTCATCCAGACGGATTATTTACCCGTCCGATTTCTTTCTGTCCGAAAGAGCTTTACAACCCGAAGGCCTTCTTCACTCACGCGGCATGGCTGGATCAGGGTTGCCCCCATTGTCCAAAATTCCCCACTGCTGCCTCCCGTAGGAGTCTGGGCCGTGTCTCAGTCCCAGTGTGGCTGATCATCCTCTCAGACCAGCTACAGATCGTCGCCTTGGTGAGCTTTTACCTCACCAACTAGCTAATCTGACATCGGCCGCTCCAATCGCGCGAGGCCTTTCGGTCCCCCGCTTTCTCCCTCAGGACGTATGCGGTATTAGCGTAACTTTCGCTACGTTATCCCCCACGACTGGGCACGTTCCGATGCATTACTCACCCGTTCGCCACTAACTCAAGGAGCAAGCTCCTTGAATCCGTTCGACTTGCATGTGTAAGGCATGCCGCCAGCGTTCAATCTGAGCCAGGATCAAACTCTTAAGTTCAATCCAAAATGGCCAAACTCATCATTGCTGACTTGGTTGGCACTCAATATTTTTGCTACATTGCAGACAAGCTGCAATTCGCATCACCTGAGCACCCACACTTATCGATTGTTCAAATTTTTAAAGATCGTTGCCTTTCGGCTCCGCTGCAGCGAAACATTGTTTGCGTTGCAGCGAGAGGTGAGATTCTGTCAGAACCAAACCCCAATGTCAAACATTTTGTTTTCGTTATCGATTCTGTCGGTTTAGTGACCTACAAAACCGATAACGAAAACACCCCATCGCCTCTGAGGCGAGGGGGTGTTGGAATGGGTAGCCTGACGCTGACCTACTTTCTCACGCAAGAAGCGCAATATCATCGGCGCGGCTTCGTTTCACTGTCCTGTTCGGGATGGGAAGGAGTGGGACCAAAGCGCTATGGGCGTCAGGCTGAAACTGGAAAGGCATGAATTAGGTTGCGATTGTCGCACATTAAAGCTTGCGTCGCACCTTGAATACTCAAGGTTATAGGATCAAGCCGCACGGGCAATTAGTACTGGTTAGCTTAACGCATTACTGCGCTTCCACACCCAGCCTATCAACGTGGTGGTCTTCCACGACCCTTTAGCGGGATCAAGTCCCGAGGGAAGTCTCATCTTGAGGCGAGTTTCCCGCTTAGATGCTTTCAGCGGTTATCTCTTCCGGATTTAGCTACCCGGCAATGCCACTGGCGTGACAACCGGTACACCAGAGATCCGTCCACTCCGGTCCTCTCGTACTAGGAGCAGGCCCCCTCAAACTTCCAGCGCCCACGGCAGATAGGGACCAAACTGTCTCACGACGTTTTAAACCCAGCTCACGTACCACTTTAAATGGCGAACAGCCATACCCTTGGGACCGGCTACAGCCCCAGGATGTGATGAGCCGACATCGAGGTGCCAAACTCCGCCGTCGATGTGAACTCTTGGGCGGAATCAGCCTGTTATCCCCAGAGTACCTTTTATCCGTTGAGCGATGGCCCTTCCATACAGAACCACCGGATCACTATGACCTGCTTTCGCACCTGCTCGACTTGTGGGTCTCGCAGTCAAGCCTCCTTTTGCCATTGCACTATCAGTACGATTTCCGACCGTACCTAGGAGACCTTCGTACTCCTCCGTTACTCTTTGGGAGGAGACCGCCCCAGTCAAACTGCCTACCATGCACGGTCCCCGATCTGGATTCACAGACCAAGGTTAGAACCTCAACGACACCAGGGTGGTATTTCAAGGACGGCTCCTCCAGAACTAGCGTCCTGGTCTCAAAGCCTCCCACCTATCCTACACAGGTCCCGTCAAAGTCCAATGCAAAGCTACAGTAAAGGTTCATGGGGTCTTTCCGTCTAGCCGCGGGGAGATTGCATCTTCACAAACATTTCAACTTCGCTGAGTCTCAGGAGGAGACAGTGTGGCCATCGTTACGCCATTCGTGCAGGTCGGAACTTACCCGACAAGGAATTTCGCTACCTTAGGACCGTTATAGTTACGGCCGCCGTTTACCGGGGCTTCGATCAAGAGCTTGCACCCCATCACTTAACCTTCCGGCACCGGGCAGGCGTCACACCCTATACGTCCACTTTCGTGTTTGCAGAGTGCTGTGTTTTTATTAAACAGTCGCAGCCACCGATTCTCTGCGGCCTCTTCGCCCTTCGGATGTTCTCCTACAAGCTAATGAGGCATACCTTCTCCCGAAGTTACGGTATAAATTTGCCGAGTTCCTTCTCCTGAGTTCTCTCAAGCGCCTTGGTATTTTCAACCTGCCCACCTGTGTCGGTTTGCGGTACGGTCACTCTTTAACTGAAGCTTAGAGGCTTTTCCTGGGAGCTTGGTATTAGCCACTTCGCGAACAAGTTCGCTCGTTATCACCCCTCAGCTAAGCCGCGCGGATTTGCCTACGCAGCACGCCTACAGGCTTGAACCGGGACATCCAACACCCGGCTGACCTAACCTTCTCCGTCCCCCCATCGCATTAAAGAGCGGTACAGGAATATTGACCTGTTTCCCATCGACTACGCATTTCTGCCTCGCCTTAGGGGCCGACTCACCCTACGCCGATGAACGTTGCGTAGGAAACCTTGGGCTTTCGGCGAACGGGCTTTTCACCCGTTTTATCGCTACTCATGTCAGCATTCGCACTTCTGATATCTCCAGCAGACCTCTCGATCCACCTTCGCAGACTTACAGAACGCTCCCCTACCATGTGTCATAGACACATCCGCAGCTTCGGCTCGTGGCTTGAGCCCCGTTACATCTTCCGCGCAGGACGACTCGACTAGTGAGCTATTACGCTTTCTTTAAAGGGTGGCTGCTTCTAAGCCAACCTCCTAGCTGTCTATGCCTTCCCACTTCGTTTTCCACTTAGCCACGCATTTGGGGCCTTAGCTGGC